>DLCF01000144.1:0-1225 GCA_002480485.1 Planctomycetaceae bacterium UBA7805 | reverse complement strand
CGGGTAATAAATCGTCGGACGACGGAAGTGATTCAAGTGGGGGTGCGACTGGGCAGCAGCGGGCGGGAAACAGTGAATCGAACAACGGGTCTGGTAATAAATCTGATCAGCCCAAGGGATCGCTGGGCGATAAATCCTCCAATGCCGAAAGCGAGCATGGGAGGAGCGATCAGGGAGAACGGGGGCAACGGGAGAAACCGAGCGAAGCAGATTCCGGAGCAGGGGATGAAACAGGTGAGCGGGAAGCAAACGGCGAGACGAATGGATCGTCCGCCTCTAAAGATTCCGGCTCGCCGGATGATCGGCAGGCTCAAAATCAAGGCAACGACCTCGAATCTTCACAGACAAATAAAAATGCGCGGCAAGCATCCGGCAACGATCCGAACGCACAAGCCAGTGAAAATTCTTCTCCTGAGGGTCTTGAGGAATCGCAAGCGGGCAAAGCGTCTCGCGCTGGCAAGACCGAAAATTCCAAAGTAGATAACGATGGCGACGCGTTTGAAAAACTCAATGAAATTATCCAGCAGAAATCGGATGGTGACCGGTCCTCTGCAAATTCCGCGGCGGAATCTAAATCGTCAAAAACACAAGAAGGCAGCGAAAAAAATCAGACATCTTCGCAAGAAAATCTCACCCAGGAGTCGGGCCAGCCGAACTCATCCTCCGCCTCCCAAGATCCATCATCACAAAGGCAACCAGACCAGGACAGCGGTACAAATGCAGGGGGGCAAACCGCAGGCGGTGAGCGCGCGGCGCCACGGGAGGGTGCCGGTCAGCGGGATCGCATTTCGGATTCCAGTGAGAGCACGGCGGAGCAAGCTGAACAATCGAGTGATGCCCGCGCAGAAGCGTCACGAAATGAAACCGGTGGCGGTACCGGGAATTCGGGCGATCAACCCCCTCCACCTGGAGAGGGAGCGGGGCGAGATCGACGCAAAAGCGGAACCCCAGATGAGGATTCACAGCAAAGTGAAGAACCCTCTGATGGTGGCGTTAGTGAGCGTGATTCTGATTCGGCAAAAGGGCAAGAGGGCTCACGCCATGGTAAAGGGCAGGAGGGGGGCGGACAGCAATCACAGCAACAGGGAGAGGGTGCGGCCGGGTCGAACACACCCTCCGATGCAGGTAAGGGAGCCAGTGGCGAACCCGGCCAAGGAGAAGTCGGGTCGGGACAGGGCAGCAATTCTCAGAGTGGGCAAAGTGAACAGCCAACTGGAAAATCGGG
>DLCF01000068.1 GCA_002480485.1 Planctomycetaceae bacterium UBA7805 | reverse complement strand
GTGGTTGTCGCTGTCAAATGCGGAGGCGACGCTGCTGTTGCGCTGCGCATTGAACCCGGATTGAAAAAATCCTGTGTCTCCGTCATCGATGATCTGCGTGTAGGTGGACGATTGTGACGATGTGGAGACGACGCCAATCGGATCGATTGTAAGTGTCGACTGAGTAACGTTAACAAACATTCCATTTGTTGGGGCAACTTGCATCAGCGCGTTAGCCGCATTCAATCGTCCGTTGGATATTGTTTTACCATTAAGAGCGGTGACTTGATCGGATCCCTGCAGAATTGCAGCACGCACTTCTGCTGGGGTTAGATCAGGGCGTTTTGATAACAACAGACTGGCTACGCCCGCCACATGAGGTGCAGCCATCGAGGTACCACTTTTTGTAGTATATCCGCCCCCCATTTTTGTACTGAGAATGTTCGAGCCGGGTGCTGCGACGTGAACGCTTGTTGCGCCATAATTCGAAAAAGACGATAGCACGTCCTTGTCGGTCGTAGACGCGACCGAGATAACATTGTCCCCCAAATAACCTGCTGGGTATGTCGGTGATGTATCGTTGTTGTTCCGGCCGTTGCCAGCACAAACAACATAGAGGCTTCCTGCTTCTGCGGCCTGGTTGATTGCAAATTGCATTCCGGGGAAATAGGAATCGCCGACCCAACTGTTATTCGTAATATCTGCGCCCATCATTGTGGCGTACTGCAGCGAAAGAAGGGCGTTGTAAATTGAGCCGTTTCCAGAATCATCTAAAAACCGAAGCGCCATAAGTTTTGCATTGGTTGCAACTCCGGCAACGCCTATCGCATTATTACTCTGTGCAGCAATGGTTCCCGCCACATGCGTTCCATGTCCATCGCCATCCATGGGATCACCATCCCCGTCAACAAAATCCCAGCCATGGATATCATCAATAAAGCCATTGCCGTCGTCATCGATACCGTTCCCAGGAATTTCCCCAGGATTGGTCCAAATGTTCGCCGCGAGATCCGGATGGGTGTAATCAATGCCGGAGTCGATTACACCGACAACCACCTCCGCGATACTTGTGTTCATCGCCCATGCCTCGGGAGCATCGATGTCGGCATCGGGAGAACCACCTGACTGACCCGTGTTATCGAGCCCCCACATTACGTCGAATAGTTCATCATTCGGTTGCGCCTGAGCGTCAGTGATCTCGTAGTTTGGCCCTATGTATTCTATTCCGGGGTCGCTTGACCAAAGGCTATATGCGTCGTGGAGTGACGGTCCGACGTCCCAAAGTTCCAACCCAAACTGAGATTGCTCAATGATACTATGCCCCAGAAGGGCTTGCTTCTCCCGTATTGTCTCAAGCGCATTCTCATCGGAGAGGATACGATCGGAGATCTGGACAACTAATTGTTCAGCATAGTGGTCTCGTTGAAGTGCCTGAACAATGTTATCGGTCGCTTGCTGCGGTGCGTCTTGTAGCAAGTTGGTACCTGTATCCGACCGCGATGCTGCGTTGGGCCACAATGCTGGCATTTCGCCGGATGATTCCCATCCGTCGGCTAAATCAACGCTGATAACGTGCAAGCCCGCACTAATATTTGATAATTGATATCCGCCATCAAAACCGGTGGTGACTGAAATTTCATCTGACTCATAAATACCATTTCGATTGTCATCGACAAAAACTCGCCAGCCCGATAATGCCAATTCATCGCTGGATTGAAGTCCGTCACCGTCCGCGTCGTGAAACAGCCGACCTACAATCTGAGTGGTTTCTGAACTTTGGGTGAGTTCGAAATCAGTGAGAAACCCGCTTGCTGTTAACAATGTCCGCTGCTCGAGCACTTCATACGTGCCACGCGTCTGCCGCGGATCCAATCTTTTGGATTCCCTAGATTTGCTTGCGCAAAAGGTCAAGAAATGCCGAAGCATGCTTACAATTATCCTCTGTTCCTGGCCCGGGCCGGGCAGACCGGGCTTTGTGACTACGGCACGAACGCTTCCAGTTGGTCAACCGGTGAGAATCGCAGCGTTCGAAAGCAAAGGCTTACACACACTGACTGATCCTAAAGGACGTGCCGTAGTAAAGTTGCGTCTTCTCAATCGCAGCATGTAATGTACAAATTGAACGACGGAACGCAAGAAATTGGATGCGATTATTTCGCACCCCAATGCGCGAAACAGAAATACTCTTAAAACACCACGAAATCAGTGCTAAGACAATCCGTCGAATCCATAATATCGTTAAGCATTACCGAATATCATTTCTGCCCCGTGGAAGAATCGCTGGGAAGGTCGTCAAAGGATTCTCGGAGCCGTTTTTCGTATTGCTCACTTGCATAATCATACGCTCGCTTTGCTTCCTTCAACTCATGTTGGCGAATCCGCGGTTTTTTCTGCTTCCAACATTGCTCGACCGAATCAATGCACCACTGCGCGCTGCGTTTGCTAGCACGAATCGGCTTCCCGTCTACCTCCACAAAGATAGGATTCGTATGGGCCGCGGCAAACATTCGCAGCGCGACCCAACTAGAACGTTCTGGTTTGTATTCAAACTTAAGTGGGTGCACGGTACCGTCGGCGAGAATCTCTTGGGTTTCGACCGGATAGCCGTTAACGATAAGCTCAACTGCTACATTTCGGGTTTGATCAACGCGCGCCCGCTCGGCATGCCAATACGGTTTGTGCGTTAACGGCCGAGATTTAATGTTCGATTGCGGCGACTCGGGCAGGAGCGCGGAGGCGCTCACCGATATTTGCAGTGGTTCGCCCGATTTAGTTCTAAGAACGCTTGATCTTTCTGATGCTTTGGTTTCTCCCACTCCGAGCCCGTTGATTTCAAAATCGTATAAGTGCGCGGTGCCGTCTGTACAATAGCTGCGCCCGTCACGGATGCCTTCGATCCACGCCTGATACGTAAGTGGTTGATCGTCGTCCAGTTTTACATAAACCCTCCCCAGCCCCACGCGCTCGCCATAAACGCAAGGAAAATCAGTTTCACCGCTTATTCGACACTCGTAGCCACAATTGAGGGTGTGATACCAGATATTTAATTCCCAAGGTAATGGCGTATCTACACTAGAAATGAAGTCACATGCATCATGAGTGACATCGACTATATATTCGTTAGCTCCAATACCGTTAAACGGTGGAATAATGTAATTCGGGAGCGTGTGATCCTTTACTGCCAAACCAGCACCACTATGTGAATAGCCCACAATTCCTCCTTGCCGTTTTCCCCACTTCAGAATGGGCAGGTTCCAACTCGGCCATTGTCCGAGGCGATCGGTGACAGTTCCCTGGAAGTTCCCTTTTTCGTTGTCATAAGACCAGTTGAAATTCTGTGGATTTTCGTAGGCGAAATCGTCCTCCTTTAGGTTTAGCAAGCAGAGATGGCCGGCGTGTGAGGAGGGGAATCCAGAGACCTCCACGTCATAGCGCATGAGGTAATGGGGCTTAGAGAGATCATCGAGTTTGCCAGAGAAATACTGCTTTTGGTGGTACCAACAGGGACCCCAAGAAAGAACACAGCCCACATTGAGGTCTTCGCCCAGAATGTGACGCATCATCGCAGCGGGATCGACCCCCTGATCGGGCGCATCGTAATGGGCACACCCTGCCGCGTGAATATGATGATCGCCTGAGTACCAGTCTTTCGCGGCTAGATGAATCCACCGAATCAGGTGAAAAGACTCAGAGTGGTCATCAGTTTCTGGGACCACGATTTCCTTCGTGAGAGCGCGGTATTCGGGACCGCGAGAATACGTGACTTTATATTTTCCGGGCGGTAAGTTAACCGTTTCCCCGTGGTGACGGTAAACTTGGTCGTGAAAGAAGAAGTCTGGCGCCATGCGTTTCGATCGGGCGGGATATATACGTCCTTCGCTATCTTGAAAAATAAATTGTCCGGTAGTGGGTTCACCGTCATGATCGTATACCTGTAGCTTGACTGGCACGGCGGGTTGGCAGTCGAAGAGGATAGGCACATCGCTTCGGAATCCCAGGTCTTGCGTGCCTTGTCCGACATTGAATGATAGGGTTGCCTCACGCTTCCCGCTGTCACGACTGTAAAGCAATGCAATCCGATACTCAACTGCTAGGCCGCTTAGGGAGGGGGTCAAAGGGGGCTTATTATATGTTTCGATACTTAGCCATCTCTCGCGTAGCAACTTTGGATTAAATGGGTTGTTCGGTTTGCTAGAAGATCGGCTTCGACGAAAAATCGGTGCGGCGTTCGAGCTTTCAATCCTCAGGGGGGCAGTAACGCCCGCCCGGTTATGGACTTTGATTAAAAACACCCGCCAACCGTTTTGCAGCAGATTTGCCGGGGCGAGTCCCCTGCTGGCTTTAACGCGACTTTCGGGATTAATGGTGACAAATGCAAGAGTCAGCGGATCGAAAATTTGTTGAATAGCGGAGGCAACCAAACTGTCGTCCGCCTGGTGAATCGCTTGGTCAAGCGCTTTCCGGCTCTCCGGTGATAGTGGACGACCAAGAAACTCGAGAGCATCTGCAATCCGTATCGCTTGTGCCGCGAAAGGCTGTGGTGAGACGCCGCTGATTACTGGCAGAGGACCCGCATCACCAAACACGCGACCGCCGGTCGTACAAATGAGGGGCAGCATGAGCAGAAAAAAAAGAAGCGAGCGATGCATATTAAGGCTCCTGGTTTATGAATTACTATCATTGCCCTTTATTTTAGGAACATTTCTTCCGGTTGCATGGGGCCTCCCTGTGGCCTCTATAATGGAGGTCATGCGATTTATTTTTATAATTCTGCTTGTTTTGCTGCTCGCAGTGTCTGTTGAAGCAGGAGGGGCTACTTACGAAACAATCGATGGGGAAAAGATTTCCCTAAAAAAAATTGACGGTAGCGTTCATCCGCGAACAGGAAGCCTGGGGCCCGGCCAGAATTTGCGTTGGATAGCCTTACAAGACACGGATCTTCGCCGGGCGAATCTTAGTTTTGCAGATTTACGCAATGCTACCCTGCAACAGGCTGATCTGAGAAACGCAAACCTACACGGCGCTGTACTTGGAGGTGTCACATTGCGCGGGGCAAATCTTCGCAGTTGTGACCTCTCGGGAGCGCAGTTAAATGGAGCAGATATTCGCGATGTGTTGCATTGGGATCGAGCGGTCTGGAAGGGCGCTCGTTACGTAAGGGGATCTGAGCCACAGTGGCCAAAAGGATTTTCACCTGTGGATGCCGGCATTGTTATTGAAAAGCCTCGTTGAATGATGTTGCACAATCTCCGGCTCATAGTAATTCGTTTTGGATCACCGTTCTTGGGCAAAGCGGGAACGGAGTCGATCGCGATGCAGAACGTTACGCGTTAGTGTCGCCTCGCAGTGAAAAATCGCAGCGGCCATTGCAGCAGCATTACCTAAACGCTTTTGAAGACTTGGCGAGAGAATGCTATCGGTCCAATAAGTAGCCATTCGATCGTCGTATGGCGGACCATTTAGCATACGATGAGTCACATAAGTGACATCCATGCTCGACTGTCTTGAGCTGTCGTTTGCGTTTGACTGCACCCCCTATCCATGGGGGTCGACTTTGATTGCAACTTTCGCTAGTCTCTGAGAACGATATCCCGCCTTAAGATGTATTGATGGGGCCCTGTTATGTACGTCACACAACGCCTCGCAATTCTGATTTTTTCTGTATGCTCACTGCTGGCCGTACCGGCGCGCGCCAATGATGGCCAAGTCGTTCAGACCGGTTCCTATCCGCTCGACACCACCTACTGGGAAAAGACAGCAACGCTCAACAAGTTTGACGGGACTCTCGGTACCCTGGAATCCGTAGAGTTAATTCTCGATGGTGAGATCTTGGCGAACGCAGGGTATGAAAATCTATCAGGCACACATAACGACATCTCGCTTCGGTCTGCGGCAAACATCGCCGGCACTTTTCCAAACAATCCCTTTTTAGAGCAGTACGGATTTCAACTGACCATCATGCCGGCGAATTTCGGCACATTTTGGAATATCCCCGGATTTGATGGCGTCAATGATTTCAATAACATTTCCGGCCAAATGTTGACCGGGTTAACAGGCCAGGATTCTGAGACTCTCTCGACGGCAATGGCTTACACGTTTCATCCTGTCATTCGATTACTAATACACGATGAATTCACCGACAGCGATGGCCCCGCAGGCGGACTTGAAACAATTAATATGCTGATAGAGGCTAGCGGTGCAAGTCTAGCAAATGATGTGCGGGGGAACGTAGCCAGTATCTTCCAGACGTCGGCAACAGGCAGTTTTTCATTGGTATATAATTATCAAAACTCTATCACGACCGGCTCGACTCCCGAGCCACGATCGATCGTTCCGTTTCTAATCGGAATGTTTTTTGTAAGCTTTTTGCGGTTTGGTCGAAAATAAAGCCCTCTTTGTGGCCGGCGTAAGAATACCGTCGGCGATCGTCTTTGTTGCGTATACGCACCAGCGCTATGAGGCTGTTACCCAAAGAATCGCTGTTTAATAGTGAGCGAATCAGTCTGTGGCAGTGTTATCCGCGTCGATGGAATCCGTGGGCTCCGGTTCCCCCCCCGTTATTTGCTCACGGTCGATATTTGCCTCAACCATTCGAACCATCTTGCGAATTGCCTTATATTCGAAGTTACAATCATCGAGCAGGAAACGACGCTTCGAGACCCCATCGTTGTAATGAACCCAGGCAATCCCTTTTTTGTCCCAACGCTTCTTGTTAAATGATTCGATCTGATCGTACTCAAGCGATGCCCCGCGTGAGTTACGCAATCCTTTTGCATCTCCCTCAACCCATGCGTTCCGTTGCCGTAGCCACGTCACAATAAAAAACAGACTAAACGGTATAATTCCGGCGGCCATATAAAATTGTTGATCGATAGCATAAGGGTTCTTCGGCTCGCCAGGATAATCCAGGGGCCAGTTGTTTTTTTCACATTCCTCAGACCAGGCTTTTTCAAACAAATTTGTTGTGCGGGATATTGCGTCAGTATTTGAGGATGAATACTGTTCCGGCTCCTTAAAGAATTTTATCAGGGTCTTACGTAATGTTGAACGAATCCGCAAGCGATCGGCCTCGGTCACCTCGCCGGTGGGCTCCCCAGGAACATTGAGATACAACCAAGCAAGTTTTAGGAAATAGGTGCTCTGCTCAGCGGTCGAAGCATTGCGCTGGTCGAGGAGCACCGATTCTGTCTCCTCGGTCCATCGTTTAGAGGACCAATCACTCGGTGGAAGTGATGCGCCCAGCGATTGACTGGCGTTATCTGATTCCTGACGGATTAATCCGAGCGAATTATCAAGCAATTCAATGTATTTAATTGCTCGAACCCGTTGTGCCGGGTAGGTAACCAGTCCGTCATAAACACACCAGAAGGCTAGACCTAAACTAAATAAGGACACCAATACCAATCGCAAAAGATAAGGCCGGCTGATATTAGCCCGAATCATCTCCGCCATTTATTCCCTGCTCCTTTTTGAGTTGTATTTACGTTTCAACTTCCACGAGGTTCTGCAAAACGACAAAATTCATTGTACCTGCCGAGCCAGCTGCATGAAGAGGGAAACGGCCTGTTAAATAAGCAATCGAGGGCTAGGAATGAAGAATCCTAAAGGATGCTTCGCTGAATAAGATGTAATTGAGATCTTGCCGATTGCGGGCATCTTTGTCGGCCGCGCAAAATAAAAAGGTTTTTCCAAAAACACCACGATGTGACGTGGTATACGAATTTGCACTCCTTTCAACTTATTAAGCGGCTCGGCGATGTCGTTGCGTTGATTGGTACTCCTCTGGTGATTTACCGGACGAGTAAACCCGCTTGGCGTATTGTCGCAGTTCCCAGAGATCAAATTGCTGGCCGGTAAGACGACCACACACGAAGCCCCGGCCAATGAAATACCCGAGGCTTGCTCCCCAGCAGACATCACTGAGGAAATGAGCGTTCGCCGCGAGACGTTGCATGGCTGCCAGCAGAGCAAATGTAATGAAAAGGTATCTACCACGCGGATAGAGCCAACACAATCCGATGGCAAAAGCGAAAACGACTGTCGTGTGCGCTGAGGGGCAGCCACGGTGGCTGCTTCCGACAGAGAACAACGGAAGTAAGCCGGTGAATGTGTCAGCCGCTTGAGTCGAAAGATCAGCCGAGTGAGGCCGCAATCGGCCGATTAGCAGTTTGAATCCATTGGCTGCTGCCCCAGCGGTTACCGTTGCCAGAATGACTCTTGGAAATGCCCATCGCCGGGAGAGGTCAACGACATATAAAACAATCAGAATAGCGGCGATTCCAATACCGTGCGCAAAAGTCTCTGCCCGTTCGAGTACATCTTCGATTGCTCGTGGCAAATGACCATCGGAAAAAAAACGGGCTAGGGCAATATCATGCGGAATCGCGACAAAGCCGAGGAAAAAAATGATACCTGTTGTGGCGATCCATCTTTGCGCAATTACACGCTCAATTGTTTCGCCGTAATTTAGCGCAAGTGGGTGTGGCTGCGATCGCTGTAATTCCATGACGGGAGTTTAGGGCAGCCGAGATCAGGTGGCAATGCAAATTTATGATGAAGGACTTGTGAATTGCGATTTTAGCATTCAGGATTTGGAATAAATTTGCCACCGCGACATTCTTTTAAATAGCGTAATGCATGTACCTGCCCAGTCATCTCAAGGGCGTCGCAATAAACTGGATCGTGCCAGCCTTCAATATCAATAGAGCCCTGATAGCTATGCTGCCGGAGGTGGCTGATCAAACGGATCCAGTCGGTATCGCCAAAACCCGGTGTGCGATGCCAAGCGAAGGGCAATCCCGACCGTATGCCATGTCTACGGATTACATCCCAATCTATCTGGGCGTCTTTGCCGTGGATGTGAAAAATGCGTTGGATCCAATCCTTGAGTTGTGGAAGAGGGTCAATAAAACTAATCATCTGGTGGCATGGTTCCCACTCCAGGCCGAGCGAATCGCTTGGTACGGCATCGAACATCATCTCCCATGCACGCGGACAGTGTGCGATATTCCAGTCACCCCGCTCCCAGTCGCCGCCCATGTCACAATTTTCGAAAGCAATTCGAACCCCATGGTCCTCTGCACGTGCGGCAAGGGGGCCAAAACATGCGGTAAAGGCCTGTATCGATTCAGGTAGCGGGCGATCCGGTATTCTTCCGGTGAAACCAGCGATGATATCAGTGCCAAATGCGCCAGCCGCCTCAATAATGCGCTGCCAGTCTTTTGCGGTTTGCGGGTCAGTGAGTGGGTTTCCATACAGACCCAATGCACTGATGACCGCATTGTGTTCTGCTTGAGCTAGCACATCTAAGATTCGCTTGCCCATTGCGAACAGGTCAGTCTCGCCGAGGTTGCTACCGAAGGTTATTTGAAATGATTCGAATCCATGCGGTAAAATCGCCTTAATCGTTTCAACGGCATGCTCGGCTTGTACCAGTGTGCCAATGCGAAGTGTTGGTACGTGACTGACTGGCATTTCAAGTGTCATGCGACGGAGTTCGAGTAATTTGGCCAAATTGTTGTCCCCCGGACCGCGTTGCCCGTGGGCGTTACAACTTCCTGGCAGCGTCTAAATTGCCTATCGACGAATCATCAATGGCAGGCCTGAAACGGCTGCACCGGCTAACAGGCCAACAAAATGTGCGGTGTTTGCGACCGGACCGAATAGACCGACTGCACAAAGCACGAGCCAGATCATAAAAAAGATCACAAGATTCTCGGGAATGTGCAATCCTGATCCGGGATCGAAACGGCTTTTGATCCAGAGAAATCCGAAGAATCCATAATTCAGTCCGGATAGTCCACCGAAACTCGGCCCTGAAGCATAAAACTGGGCGACGTTGGATGCGATTGCAACAATAAACACCAAAATCAATATTTTGCCAGAGCCCAAGCGAGCTTCAAGCAATAGACCAAACTGATATGTCCAGTACAGATTGAACAGCAGGTGCAGCCAGCCCATGTGCAGAAAGATTGGAGTTACCAATCTCCATATTTGCCCTGACTTTATAATTTCCAATGGGCTAGCAACGAGAGCGAATTCGTAAAATAGTTTGCTCGATCCGAAATTCGTTGCAACCGAGATGGCCGAAGCTGTAATTAGAAGAATTAATGTTACGCGGCATTGCGAGAGCTTTGGGGTTGTCCAACTTTTTCGGACATCAACGGTTTTTTTTTCAATCTCTCGCTTGCGTTGAGATTCCTTCTTACGAATCGCCTGCGCGGTGTTTGTTGCATCCGTGTATAACGAACTCTCCGGTGCTGTCTGAAATGCTTTGAACAACTCGCGAGCCTGTTCAATCATTTGCTCGTCACGGACCCAGATCGCGAATAAATCACCGTCCGGTTCTACTTTGGAGTCGATCGTCTTTGTGAGCAAGAAATCTGAGAACCGACCAGCCTGTAGCGCGTTTTCCAGTTTTCCGACAAGTCGCACTGGCGAAATCCCTCACATATTATAATTTTTTGCCGACCATTAACTCTACCGGTATTTGCGCAGCATAGGAATCGGGGCAAAACCGGTGTTTGCCAACGAAGCGATTATTCACTCCACAAACTACTGACTAATAAGACCCTCGGACAGCGCGACTGCCTGCTTACGCATGCTGTCGAGTTGATCCATGACGTCTTCTAGCTTTTGCGTTGGCTTGCCGTCTTCGAAAAGCGTGCGCGTTATCTGGTCGTGCGCCTGGTTCCAGCGTAACCATAGTCGAAGTGCTTCTCGATATGCACTGCCGGCATCCGCCGAATACTCAGCGTCATCAAGCGCTTTGCATTGTTCAGCAAGTTGTTGAGCGGCTTCAAGCTTTTCAAGTGCCGCAAGTTCATCCACAGAAGGGGTGGGTAGTGAGGTGGGCGTACGATTTCCTGTCGTCTGAGACATTTGGGAATCCCTCCAAATGTAAGTCGGCGTTCGAACGGTACCGCGAGAGCATCAATGAGGTGGGTTCACTAGGCGGGAGGTCGCAACGTTGTACTCTCCGGCAGCGGCTTCCACTGCCGCTTCCGTCCGATTTGAAATGAAGTCGGGAATGTAGGCTAAGGCAATACGGACTGTCAATATCAATTTTTTATTCCCTGTTATGCAAACATCTGCATAGCTAGATTGTAGGCAATTTAGGTGGTCCGTGTTACGCTTGGGTATCTGCAGTTTCTGCAAGGCTTTGGAAATTTTGGCAACACGGTGACAAGTGCATCGCATTGGTTGATTTGCCTCACTCTTGCATTTGCAAAACCAATTTGAAAAGGGAACAACCGGGTATTAACATATGTTGGGGTCCCTCGCATGTGTTATCCTGCAAATATTCATGGTGGATTTCTTCAATCACGTGCGGCCATTTCCGGTTACCGGAGCGATTACGCTCTCCTTGTGCCGCAACGTTGCGCACGGTGCGCGGCTTCAAATCCTCATGTTTTTTCTGCTGATTTTCCCAGGTGTCGTGCATTTTAACGTTCTCGGGCTCACAGGAAATCCAGTCGCTGCATCCGATGCAATCCCTGAGGGCTGTGAGGATTTAATAGATATCAATCTTCCAGAGAATCCCAAACATGCGGATTTTGTGATTCAAATCCAATACTCCGATCGACTAATCTGTCTCACACGGTCTGACGCAGTATACCGTGCATTTTTGCGACGAATCGGGCTTGATCGCCAGTATCGACTTGAGGGTTTAACCGGTCTAGCGAAGAAAAATGAAAACTCTCTGGCCGATGAGTGGATTCTCGCAGTCAAGCGACTGGACTCAGAGGGAGTGCAACTGGATCCGCGACAGAACAACCAGCCCGCATCTGATCGTGAGTGGGATTCGATTCTGGAGGATTATCGTGCCATCTTCCCGCAGCACGAATTGAACCCCACCCAGCGAGCGGAAATTGGAAAAGCACTCAAAGGCTTGTACCGTGATGGTGAGCAAAAATCGGTCAGGCGGCTCGCGCTCGCCACGCTCGCAGGCCTTGATGGAAAACTTGGCCGGGCGTGGGAGCTTGCCAATGGTCCAGGTGGCGATGTAGCCGATATTTTTGCAGCAGGAAAGTGGCTGAATAGCGCGAATTTAAAACAAGATCTTTTTATGCGCGGTCGTGAGATATTTAGAAATTCGGTAGCTGGTCAAGACTATCTTCGTTTTCTGGCGGTGGTTCCCGGGCACGGTCCGGAAATTCTTCAACTATTGACTACTGCTTTGGAAACACCACACCAAGCGGAAGCAATTGGAAGTCTTCTGGCGCGAGATATAAGCCAATTCAACCACGATTCGGCTGAATCATTGGCCGACCGACTGATGGCAATTTATAACAAGCTGCCCGCACAGCAACGAACCAAATCAAAAGGGAAGCAAATCGCAAAATTGCTAAGCATGTTGGCCGAAATAGTTTCCGACAAAAAAAAGTTGGTGATACAAGCACGTCTCGAGGGTTTGGAGGTCGCAGAAATTACGGTCACTGCGATGAGAGAGCAGATGGCCTTTGACAAGGATGTACTTGTGCTTCAGGCGGGCCAGCCTGTGGAAATAACGTTCCGTAACGAAGACAACATGCCGCATAATCTCGTTCTTGTCAGTCCGGGGGCCATGGAAACCGTTGGCATCGCAGCGGATCAACTTGCAGTACGACAAGGAGCGGGCGAGCGACAGTACGTACCTGATAACGAAGAGGTCTTGCAGCATACAGGAATGGTTGAAAGCGGTGGTACCGAATCCATCGCGTTCATAGCACCCGTTGAAGAGGGAGTGTATCCGTTACTTTGTACCTTTCCCGGGCACTGGCTTAAGATGTTTGCCGCGGTGGTCGTTACTCGAGACCCGAAAGAATTTATGGCTTCTCAAGATGGGGTTCCATCAAAAGAAACGTTGCTCGGGATAAGAAATTACGAGCACCAATTTAATGCATTAGCTGAACAGTTGCTTGCGTCCAATGAGCCCCGCTCCTTTGATCGAGGGCGTGCCGCTTTCTATTCCAGGGCGTGCATCTCTTGTCATATGATTGAGGGCAAAGGTGGTCGGGTCGGACCGGAACTCTCGAAAATTGCTGAGAATCAAAAGCCCACCGAAATTCTAAGATCAATTATGTATCCTTCAGAGAAAATTGATCCGAAGTTTGCGAAGGCTGAGGTAGAGCACCTTGAAAGCGGTAAGATTCACGCAGGTGTACTGGTTCCGCAAGATGATCCTGAGATCATCTATCTTGTCGAGGATCCATTGGCAGAATGTGAGCCTCAAATTTTTCAACGGAGTGAGGTTGAAATTATTCCACTGAAAATCTCACCGATGCCCGAAGGCTTACTGCGAAGGAGCAGCCCAACTGAAGTGCTGGATTTAGTCGCTTATTTGGTGTCAGGAGGTAATCCGGCTCATCAGATATTCACCACCGCCAAATCCGACAGATAAAATCTGAAACCACGTATGGGGAAAAATATGTCTCTGGGACTCAATAAATTCGTTTTTATCTTTTTGGCCAGCAGCTTGGCGATGTGCGTCGGCTGCAAAGATGACGCGAAAGGTAAAAATAGCGTAGGGACGACGACTGCCGAACTGGTGCAGCAGAGCCAGCCCCGAGTCGGGTTGGTCGACATGCAGCGGCTCTCTGAGTCTCTGGGCATTAGTAACCAACTTGATCAAAAACGTCAGAAATTGCAGCAGGCCTGGCAGCGGGTTGATATTGATACTCGAAAAAAATTTGAATCGACATTGGAAGGATTTGGCGGCGATCCGGCCAAACTCACGGAAGATCAAAAAGCAGAGCTACAAAAGCTTCAGCTCGACCGCAATCGAAAGCTCGCTCAAGTCGAGAAAGAGAATACGACGGCAATGCAGGAAACAAGCCGATGGCTGCGTCGTGTGCTTGCTGAGAAGACAAAGGGACCTATCAGTGCAGTCGGCAATGACCTTGGATTTGATTTGATTCTCATTCGTTCAGCCGGACAAGTCGCTTTTGCTCGTGCGGGCGTGGATGTCACGGACAAAGTGCTGCAACGCGCTGGATTATCTGTGGGTGCGGGTAATGGCGAAGGGCAGGGGATCGATGCTAGTACCGAGCAAAAGGAGGAGACGTCAAATTAAGTTTCATCCCGAGCCGCATTCAGAGAATTAATGACTGGGATGTGAGCGATAATTTTTGTGCCACGCCCAAGTCCGGAAGATACCGTCAGTTCGCCCCCGAAGATCCTAGCCCGCTCCCGCATGCCACGAATCCCGTGGTGATTCTGGGCAATCTTCTCTGGATCAAACCCGATTCCATCATCGGCGACAGCAATGGTAATTTCAGTTTCCGTTGAGGTTAGGTCAATGACCACTGTTGCCGCTTTACTGTGACGAGCAACATTGTTGAGCGATTCCTGTACGATCCGGAATAGATTTCCGCAAAGCAAGGGGGCGTTGTAGTTAAAGCGACCTTCAGGAGTGAATGTTATTTTCATTGACTCCGAGTAGCGTTTTTCGGCAATCAAGCAGCGAATGGCCGTTACTATATCTCCCTCATTAATTGTGAGCGGTCGTAATTCGGAAACAAGCCGACGTGCGTCATCGATCGCACGGGTGAGTGCGCACCTGATTTGCTCAATTAGGTGCGAGGTTTTCTCGTCTGCTGTCTGCCCGTTATTTGCTAACATAGATTCAAGAAGCATTTTCGCCCCGACGACTTCCTGCACGAAGCCATCGTGGATGTCGTACGCTACTAAAGTACGCTCCTGCTCCTGCAAATCAATGATGTCGCGCAATAGCTTTGCGTCGATTTGGGGGCTACTACGACGAGTAATATCCTCGTTAAACGATATAAGCCTGTCGTGACTATCATCGCAATGCACAACGGTCGACAATCCGTGCTCTTGCAGTATTTTTTCCAATCTGCGAACGTGGGCGCGCAACCGTGCCAGCTCATGGGCGTCTGAAGATTGGTGAGATGTCATGGCGATTCTTCCCGGAATTGAAGATTTACCAGGATGCACGGACCACCAGAAATTACATTCACTCCACTTTGTTCCGCAATTGCTAAGGTTGCCGCATTCTCCGCACCGGGTTGTAGCCAGATATTTCGCACGCCAAGATTTATTGCTAATGCTACGATTTTTTGCGAGACCTCCGGCGGCGTCACGATCGAAATTCCGTGCAGCGGTTCAGTAATCGCCGATAGATTCGAAAATGCTTTAATGCCCTCGACCGCATGAGCGCTAGGATGCACGGGAATCACCCCGCGACAGGCTTGCAGATAAGCCCGAAGCACCTTGTTGCCGTATTTAGCGCGATTTGTAGAGGCCCCAACCACGGCGTGGGGTGAACCGGCAAGAAATTGATTTATCCGAGGATCGTGTGCCATGGCCTTGTGTGCAGAATGAACCTGTTGGTATCGCTCCAATCCATGCTGCGGCGGCATCGCCAGAATTAAAGATGCACCAAGTATATCACGCTTCCATGCTGATTTATATCTCCTCTATCTGATGCGTGTTGCCTTTTGAAGCTGCAGGTTTTGATGGGCATCTCGATCGGCGGTCAAAGGTATGTCGATAGAACGTCGGCGTATTCGTTGTGTTGAGGGCCGCTCACCTGGTGTCTTTGAGGACGACGACTTCGGCAGGGGCGTATATTCAAAGACACCCTGTCGAACTCCGGCGTTATCCCAGTGGACCCAATCACCGGTTTCTTTGCCATAATAATATTGGCCTGTAGTCTTCGTTTTGCCGTTCTCATACCACCATGTCCACTCTCCGTGCGGAGCGCCGGCAATGAAATCTCCGCGGGCCTGTAGTTGCCCGTCGGCATACCACCAGCTGAACAAACCCTCTCGCTCCCCACGCACATAAGTGCCATTTTGCAGTGGCTTACCCTGACGCGTATAGTAAGTCCATTCTCCGATCTTCTGAGGCTGGCCGATCGGTTCGCTGGATTCAAATGCAATTTTTCCATTCCACCAATCAGCTTTCACCGTGAGGCGGTAGCGGGGTTGTAATCGTCTACCTTTCGCCTGGAGGTTGCCATTGGGCCATCGGTGCACCACATCGGCGACCAGTCGGCCATTTTGAAACAGAAGTGCCTCTACCAACTCGCCCTCATTAGTCCATTCTCGATGCATGCCTGTGGGCACCCCTTGTTCATACATAGCGCTAAGCATGCGACTTCCACTCGAAAAATAGACCGCCATTTCGCCCTCCAATTTCCCTTGCCGGAAGTTCCACTTCCGCACCAAACGACCCGAGGCATCTGCTATCTTCCATTCACCAGCAAGATTTCCGTCGGAAAACTGGAACGTTGAAATCAAAGGCAAGTCAAAATCCTCCTGATTTTCATTTAACAGATCCGTCCCATCTTGTCCGCGATAAATTCGCTTCCATTTTCCATCGGGGACCCCATCGCAATAGCTCCCGTTTGCAACCAGTCCCCCTTGCTGGTCCCAGAGCTTGTACATTCCATGATTTTTCATGGCCCCATTAGTGCCTGGCCGCACTTCTCGCAGCGATTCCATTTGTCCGTTCACATAATGTGTCCGCAGCGTCTTAACGATTTCAATATCCGATTCTTCGGGGTTATTCCCGTCGGTCGCGGCATTCGCGTGTTGGACATCAAGATTTTGGCCCGTTAGTCCGGTTTGTGCCGATGGACCAGTCGCATGCTCGAAAGCCAAGCCTGCTGTATTCTGTGTGCCAGCGTGCGTCTCTGGGGCTCTGGATGCGATCGTAAGCGGCTTAGCAGCGGTAATGACGGCAGCTGAGGCGTTTGAATAAAGGGGGCTTAGAACCAAAACGGTGGTGATAAGTCGTTCCAGTGTGCGTGTCATCGCATTTCCCGTTTCGTAAGTAAGGTTGAGTGGGCTATTCTATTGATCTTCAATCCAAACCGCTTTACGATTAACTGTGCTGACAGTAGTCAGATACAACCCCCGCTGTTTCATTCGTCGCATTCGGAATCATCGTTACAACAATCTGCCGACAGGGGGTACGACGGCTACAATCGCGATAGCATCACTGACCAGCACAGACCGAATAACCGGAATCGCTTTACTTCATGATGTGTGTGCCAGAACTATGATTAAACAGTTTATTTCATTGATTACTCGTGCTTCACGCTAATTTGTCGACGGTTTCTCGAACTACTCATGAGCGCAGGAGAACATAGAATGGCGAGAACACATGGGCTCTCGGTGATGGCAGTGCTGGTACTCTTGATGTTGGATCAGGCATTAAGCGTTGCGGAGGACAATGCCAGCCCCTCAGAGGAAAACGCCGAAACGGTTGGCCAAACTGCTGAAGATATTGACCGGCTAAATTTACTACCCGGTTTTCATGCCGAGAAGATTTACCATGTTCCCAAGGCGGAAGAAGGGTCTTGGGTAGCAATTTGTCGCGGTCCGGCTGGATCACTGTTTGTTAGCGACCAAGGCCAGGCAGGAATATATCAGGTGTTTCCTGCCACCATCGATGATCCCTCAGCGGTCACAACAACCGCAAAAATTAATGTGCCGGTGACTAGCGCACAGGGGCTTTGTTTCCATGAGGGGACCCTTTTCGCGAATGTGAACGGCAAAGGATCGGGTGTATGGTCTATCACGGACAGCGATGGAGATGGCACGCTGGATGACGCCAAGCATATTCTTCCGCTACGAGGTGCCGGTGAGCATGGCCCGCATGCAATATTCCCAACACCCGATGGTAAAAAATTGATTGTCATGGGTGGAAATTACACGAAGCCAGCACCTTTAAAAGCCAGTCGTATACCAAGCAATTGGAAGGAAGATTTGCTCCTGCCTCGCCAGGGGGATTCACACGGTCACGCCAACGGATTGCTTGCACCGGGAGGTTGGATTGCCCAGATGAATGCGGACGGCAGCGGATTTGAAATGTTGAGCATGGGTTACCGCAATCCCTACGACTCAGCCTTCTCGTCGCAAGGTGAGTTATTCGCCTATGACGCCGATATGGAATGGGACATGGGCGCTCCGTGGTACCGACCGACACGAATTTGTCATGCAACCAGCGGCAGTGAATTCGGCTGGAGAGCAGGCACAGGGAAATGGCCAACCTATTTCGAGGATAGCCTACCACCAGTGGTTGATATCGGCCCCGGCAGCCCAGTAGGTGTTCTCTTTGGTACCGGGAGTAAATTTCCGCAACGTTTCCAGAGAGCACTTTACGCGCTTGACTGGACATTTGGCACAATTCACGCAATCCACTTAGAACCTCACGGCTCGACTTATGTTGGAACAGAACAAGAATTTATAAGCGGAACACCATTGCCAGTTACCGATGCTGTGATAGGTGACGACGGTGCATTTTACTTTACAACTGGTGGTCGGGGCATCCAATCATCCCTTTATCGCGTAATGTACCGCGGGGAGGATAAGGTCGATCCTGCACCGAAGCAGCCACTTAATCAGGCCAATCAGAAACGCCGAGAATTGGAGCAATATCACGGGAAAATTGATAAGCAGGCCGTTGAAAAATCGTGGCCGTCACTTTCTAGTAACGACCGATTCATCCGCTATGCATCAAGAATAGCAATTGAAAATCAGCCGGTCGATCAATGGGCTGAGCGTGCACTTTCCGAAACGGAACCGGCCCGAGCTCTTGTCGCGCTCATGGCGCTGTGCCGGCAGGGTGACTCCACTCATCAGCAAAAAGTGTTAGATGCGTTATTGAAAATAAATTTTCGTGATCTTTCCATTCAACAGAAGTTGACGTGGCTACGAAATGTCAGCCTTTGTTTCATGCGACTCGGTCCCCCGGACAACGAGCAGCGTAGCAAGGTAACAGCCGTTCTCGATGAAAATTTCCCAGCAAATAACGACCAGGTAAATGTCGAGCTGGCCCGTTTGCTTATTTATCTGGATGCACCGGGCGTGATCGCAAAAGTTCTGTCTCTGATGGAACAGGCGAGTCCTCCTCAGGTTCCTGAGTGGGGTGAGTTAATTGCTCGCAACAAAGAGTACGGCTCGCCAATCGCCAAAATGTTGGAAAATTATCCGCCGCTGCTGGAAATACAATATGCATTCATGTTGAGGAACCTGCGATATGGCTGGACACTTCCCGAGCGTCGCCGCTATTTTCAGTGGTTTCTTGATGCAGCCAAGCATCCCGGTGGACACAGTTTTTCAGGATTTCTTACAAATATCCGCAATGCTGCATTAGATAACTGCTCGCCTGCTGAAAGAGCTGCGGTGGCTGACCTGACCGGGCAAGAGGTCGAAATTCCAGACGTGATTTCGGTAACTCCCCCTGACGGACCAGGGCGCGAGTGGTCTGTCAACGGTGCGCTTGAGGCGATGCGAGAAGGTCTGTCGGGACGCGATTATCATAGTGGCCGCAATTTATTTTACGCCGCTCAGTGTGGTGCCTGTCATCGATTTGACGGAGACGGTGGATATATAGGGCCGGATCTTACGAGTGTTTCGTCAAGATTATCCCATCGAGATTTGATCGAAAATATCATTCATCCCAGCCGGGTAATTTCTGACCAGTACGGCTCTCATCTGGTGAGTACGTCAGACGGAAAGGAATTTCTGGGACGCGTTGTTCCGGGTGGTAAAGATGATCCGGAGGATTCGATTCGATTGCACACACAAGACCTCACCGCGGAACCGGTCCTGATTCTCAAGGATGACATTGAAGAGATGGCCACCTCAGCGATATCTCAGATGCCGCTCGGATTGTTAAATCCGCTCTCGAAGGAAGAATTGTTGGACCTTCTTGCCTATTTACTATCGCGGGGAAACCCCGAAGATGCAATGTTTGCGCCCAAAAGTTCAGGACGCGATAGCGACAGCGCGGGACGGGTTGAGGGGGTCTCTGAGAAGGGCTAACAACAACTAAAAACCCAAACCTATAAGTACTCTGGCCGGTTGGTGTCGGGGACAATTCCCTCAGGAGTTTCATCGCTTGCAATATCGAACCAACTATCTTTGAAGTCGATACGCGGATTTTCACCCTGTTCGCCCCGCTGCATCGCTAGATTTGCCGAGAGAGCAATCACGGCATCGGCAAGCGCTACCTCAGCGTCGCACCGCAGCGGTACACTCAACCGTTTTGGATCCTTACCGACCGAAGCTAGTTTTTCCCGCTCACGAATCGCCCAGCAGAGGTGTTCAATCTGCTCAGTGTATCCACGACTGAGGGGCCATGTTAAAGCTTCGCGTGCCAATCGGGCTTCTGGGCTTCCGGAGACACCATCAATAAAGGTGCATTCTTTGCCTCGCGGTGCAATAGCCGTTGCCTCATATTTGCCCCATTTTGGGCGAGCCAACAGTACGACCTCTTTTTCGCGATCCAGGATTAGAGATCCTTTTGTTCCGAGCACCGTTTCACCATAGCCACCAAATCCATTTCCGTTGATCGAGGAATAAGAAACGACGATCTTCTTTTCCGGATTTGTACTTGAGTCGTAATCGGGGGCCGGATATTCGAATTGGCAATAAACATGATCTGCAATGTCTCGATCATGCGGGAAGACATGTCGCCCCCCTACCGCAGTGACACTCAGTGGTTTTGCCTTTTTCCCATCCTCTCGCAATGAGCTTATAAAGATGCCTGCCGCATCAAGTTGGTGACTGCCTAGTTCTGCCATTAGCCCACCACCAGTGCGATCCCATAATCGCCACCTGATCAATTCTTCCAGTGCAGAAACATTCCGACCGCCGACATGCCTGTCACGATAGCCATAATCTTTTACACGGTTGGTAATTTCTGCGTCTCGCAACTGTTCCGTAAGGATTTCAACTTGCTCCGAAAGCGCCGCAAGGTTGTAACGACGGGCAACCGTGGGATTGAGCCCCAATTTTTTCAAGTAGGTTTTATTGACCGCTGCCAGGCGGGCCTCCAACTTTTCAATTTCGTTACTTATCGATTGTCGCTTATCGGCTTCTGTGCCCTTTAGCGTTGTCAGTTGGTTTCGCAGTGATGCTATCTTTTTGGGGTGTGCATCTAATTCGCGATCGAATTTTTCAAGTAAGGCAATTGTTTTTTTGTCTGTGATCTTTTTTTTCGCTTCGGCTTTCACGGTGTCGTACTCTTGCTCGGCATTCTGAAGCATTTCTTTTGCGCGAACAAGCTTTTTCGCCATAGCCGGATCAGTCGGCAGAGGTTTTTGCCAGCTATCGTTTCCTGGGAGATTGTCACGATGCCACTGTGCCCGGATGTGGTGGATGGGGCCAATCAGATTCTTTTTAATCAGAGCGACGGCATTATCATAAAGTACGCTGTAATGTCGTTGATGACCTACGGCAAGCAACCGATCGGTTTCCTCGGCAACGCGACCCATTTCCTTGCACTCGTGAACGCTGTGTGCCATCAGTTTTTCGCAAAGGACATGTTTGCCTTTACGCATGGCTTGAATTGAAGCCGGAGCGTGAAGGTGAAGAGGCAAAGCAACTATTACGGCCTCGACTTCCTCATTGTCCAGAAGCTGGTCATAGCCATCTTGGTAAACTGCGATGTCCTCTCGGGCTGCAGCCTCATTAGCGTATCCATAGACCTTCATCAGCCCGGGTCGGACCCGCCGTGCGTTAGCGCTAGATTTGTCTCCGTGAAACGCGCGGTAGATGTTATAGGGTCGAATATCGGCAATCGCGACTACTTTCGCGTATTTTGGATTCAGGGCACCGATTAAAACGCTGCCCTCATCACCTGTACCAATGACCCCGATACGAACTGGACGATCGATAGTTCCGTAACCAAAATATTTCGCCCCCAAGCCATTCCCGGAAGTGAGGTTATCCTTAACGGTTTCGGCAAGCAGATTGCCGGCGGTATGCGTACTCCCGACTGCGGCATAAAAATTCTCCATGCCAACATCTTTATCCTCGGGTCGAATGTTCATACGCTGTACTCCTTTCGATTGACGTTGGGAGCGTTACCCTCAGGCGTGGCGTCATCGTCGGGATCAAACCATGCCGGGTCAAACTGTACTCTGCTTTCGGTGTTAATTGCTTGATTGGCAACCAATGCGATGACTGCATCGGCGAGTGCAACCTTCGGGCCGCAGCGGGGCTGATTGAGCGGATCGCGGTTACGGATGCACCAGGCCCAGTGTTCGATTTCTTCGGTATATCCGCGGCTTACCGGTCCGGTAGATGCCTTTGTTTCGGCCGCAGCATAGGCACCGCTTTCGGTCGTGTCTAAGACTGGCCCAGCCGTTTTATCGGCTTGGACACTGGTTGGCTGATCCTTGCGATATAACTCAACCTCTTTCTCGCGGTCGATCACAATTGTTCCTTTCGTGCCCATCACCACTTCGCCATAGCCACCGTAACCATTGCCATTGATCGAAGAATAGGTAACCACGATTTTTTTATTCGGGTCGCTATCATACTGCGGCGAGGGAAATTCGAAATTGCAATATACGTGGTCAGCTGCGTCGCGATCAGGCGGAAATAAGTGTCGCCCCCCAACCGCCGTAACCGATAAAGGATGAACCTTTTTGCCGTCATCACGTAATGCGCTGACAAAAATGCTTGCCGCATCTAACTGATGACTACCTAGTTCAGCCATGAGCCCTCCACCGGTGCGATTCCAAAGCCGCCAGCGGATTAGCTCCTCATGTGGTGAAAAACTCTTCACGGTTCCATCGGGAAGCCTCAGCTCAGGTGCTTGATAACCGTATTTTGTCGGATCGATCGACGCATCTAATAGTCTCATTTTCGCAAGTTTCCGTTTTGCCTCTGCCATGTCCCTCCGAGAACTAGCAGCCGGATTCCATTGAGCGTTATCGGCCGAGAGACTGTCGAGCAATTCGGCCGACTCCAGTGCGTAACGATCCATCTCTCGCCGGAGCGCGTCGTCGGGAAGCGGTTGTTGCCAGCTGTCCCGACCCGGTAGATTGCCCCGATGCCATTGAGCACGAATGTGATGCAAGTCGCCAATCATGCCTCGACGTATCATCTCCCGTGCATTGTCGTAGAGGATGCTGTAGTGCCGCTGGTGACCGACGGCAAGAATCTGATCTGATTTTGAGGCGGTCCGGGCCATCTCCTTGCATTGGCCCACGCTGTGGGCCATTAGTTTTTCACAAATTACATGCTTGCCTTTGCGCATCGCTTTAATCGATGCCTCTGCGTGCAAGTGCAGTGGCAACGCAACAATAATCCCCTCAATGTCAGGGTCATCAAGCATTGCCTCATAGGCATCTTCGTAGACTGCGATATGGCGCCGTGCATCCGTCTCATCAGCGTAACCGTATTTAGCAATTAGCCCTGGTCGAGCAGCGAGTGCACTTGTGCTCGAGCTGTCTCCGTGGAACGCGCGGTAAATGTTGTAAGGGCGGATATCAGCAATGGCTGTGACTTGGACATAATCCGGATTGATTGCCCCCATTAATACACCGCCTTCGTCGCCGGTGCCGATAACGCCAACGCGGACCGGATCTCGAAGGCTGCTGCCATAACCGAAGTAGACACTTCCTAGCCCGATACCACCGACGACGCCCGCGGCCAATCCTCCCCGAAGTAGATCACGTCGTGTGAACGGCGAAGCACCGGATTCTGACTTCCGCGCGGCATTTTTGGATTCAGTCGAAGAAACGTGATCGGCCATGATTCGGATTCCACGTGGTTATAGGCGTAATACGGTACTACGCACCCTTTGGTTTGCAGCAACTTGATAAACTCATTTTAGGCAGAAAGTGATCAATTCCGCACCATCTTCCCGAGGGGGTAGCGGTCAAAAGCAGGCATCCGATCAGCATGACGACCTGGTAGCCAATCGTGCTATATCCAACAATCCAGGGGGGTTGCGAAGCGATTACCGTCACCAGAAAGAGTCCCGCTGAAAGGGATGCAAAACGACTCACCAGTCCGATGACCATGCAGCCACCGATCAAAAAATGGCTTACCATCAAAAACCGATCAAAACTCGCCAGTGTATTAGACCCTACCGGCAGAGGTCCGGCCCGGAGCTTTTCCTCCGGCGGTACAAGCTCCGAGAGTTCCTCCTGGAAACTGGCCTGCAAATCATCAACCGCAGTCTGAAATTGGGCTGCACTCGAAGCGAGCTCTTTGCGTTTAGCTGCGATTCGATCCGTCTGATAGGGAACATCACTCGCGCTGTCATTGCTTTCCCAATTTTCAAGTCGCGCTAGTTCGTGGCGGTAGGCAGCGATGTCGCTACGCGCCGATCTAAAATAGTCAGCCAGGCTTTTTTCGTAGTACGCAAAAACTTTATCAGCTCGCGTAAGATCATCTTCATCCAGCTTAAAATGGTTCGTTGCCTGTTGACGAATTCGACCGAAATCAAACAGAATCTGCTGCTGCCAGAGGCTGTATGGCTCCTGCTCGAATTCGACCCACTCTATCGATCCGGGAGGATGCGGGTTCGGGTGATCAATGCGCGCTTTGGCCAACAATACATCGAATTGATGGTTGCTGGGCAAGGCGGATTTGTAGAGTGGTGCTAGGGGTCCTTTGGCTTGTGAGAGAAAACCGGCTGATGAAAAATCGCGATCCAGATTCTTGCTGCGTCCACTCTCAAAAAAGTACCAGCCAATCGCGATCCGCATGGCAACCAGAAGCACAATCACGATCGTGGGGTAGGGGAATCGACTTTCCATGTTCACCTTCCAGGGCGAATTTATCGGCTTTTCAAAGGGATAAAGTATCCCGCGGAATAGAGGTGGGGGTGGGGAGGGACTGTGCGCAGATTGACCGTTTGCAACAGGCCTTATTGTAAGGAAAATATCTGGCAATGACCAGTGTGCGTTGGTCTTACGCAGCCACGCGGATAACGCGTTTTCCGATCGCTGTGCAGAATGGCCAAACAAGGTAACAATACAACACGACTGCAACTGAATCGGAATCGGACCATTGCAAATGAAAATATTGTTAGGGTATCCCGTTGAGGAGCGCCATGTGGAAAAAATCCGATTGGTTGCCCCGACGCATGAAGTTGTTGCGGCCGCTCAACACGAGTTGCCTGATTTATTGATGGAGTCTGATTGCTTTTGCGGCCACGTAAAGGTGCCAGTCAACTGGAGAGCGATCGTCGACCGCGATCGTCTTGCTTGGATCCAATCCTCGGCGGCTGGTTTAGATCACTGCTTGCACCCGGCAGTCATCGAGAGCGATATTGTCGTGTCGAGTGCGTCTGGCGTTCTTTCGGATCAGGTTGCCGAACATGCCCTTGCGCTCATTGGTGCATTAGTCCGTCGATTTCCAGCATTCCACTCAGCACAACTGAGGCGTGCTTACAACCGTCAACCAACCGACGATTTGCACGGGAAACGAATTGGCATTGTCGGATTTGGGGGCGTTGGGCAAAGGGTTGCCGAATTGCTTGCCCCATATCGCGTGGAGATTGTTGCGACCGATTATTTTCCGCAGTCAGTGCCGAGTTACGTGAAAGCAGTCTGGGCCGCAGATGCACTTCCAGATTTGTTGCGACAGAGTGATATCGTGATTCTCTGTGTGCCTCTTACCGACGTGACGCGCGGCATGATCGGAGAATCGCAGATTGCAATGATGCCAAGCGGATCATTGCTGTTGAACGTGTGCCGGGGTGACGTGCTCGTTGAATCAGCACTTATTGATGCGTTGAATCGAGGTCATTTATCGGCGGCGGCGATTGATGTTGCATGTGACGAACCTCTGAAAGACGACAACATGCTCTGGACCGCTCCGCGATTAATGATCACGCCGCATGTCGCGGGACAGAGTAATACACGCATCGATCGCATGACGGATTTCTTTTGTGAAAATCTGGTTCGCTATCTCAACAACACAGAATTGCTCAATACGGTAGACAAAACGCTTGGCTTTCCACCGCCGAAAAAACTGTAAGTTGAGTGATCTTATCGCAAGCACACGATGTTGTATCGGCCTTCATTGATTTAGCGGGAGAGGGGCATTTCTCGTTGTCGTATCTTGTGTGCGCGGGAATTTACATTTTAATAGTGCATGTGCGACTGAATCAGGTCGCAACGAATCTTCGCGCGAAATGAACCTAATGTCGACGACTCGTATTTTCAAAGAGGCTGCCACGCTGACGTTCGCGGGTAGCCAATCCAAACGCTGTCCAGAAAAACTCGTCTCAGAGTACGATAGTTTACTTGCGAACCAGAGATTCAGTTGGACAGAGCATCACCGATTACTTCGACAGCTAGGGCAGGGGGGCCAAGGTGTTGTCTATTTGACCGAACGACGCGGAGCAGATCACTTCACTCTTCCAGTCGCGCTCAAACTCTTTTCGCCAGCGCCATTTGATACTGAATCCACCTATGACGAGGCCATGGGTCGGATGGCGCGTGTGGCAGCTATGGTAGCCCAGATTCAACAGGACAACCTTCTTGATGTACATAATTTTGTTGATCACCGCCGAATCCGGATGATGGAAATGGAGTGGATAGACGGTTATGATCTCGGCCGTCTTCTTACCGATGAGATGCTGGAGCGTTCCCGCGAAAGGGTTAGCCGCAGACGGTGGGAATATATGAACAATGTGATTGTCACTGGAGGGCCGGTTCAACCTCGGCTTAAGCCGGGAGTAGCAGTTGCAGTTCTGCGTGACGTGCTTGGTGCTCTCGCTGCATTGCACCGGGAAGATATTGTGCATCGCGATGTAAAACCATCGAACATAATGCTCAAACGGACCGGAAATGCCAAGCTTATTGATATAGGCTCCGCTGCCGAGATGTCTGATGAGCCATCAATTCAAACTTGCACGCCGGCGTATGCTGCGCCAGAGGTATTAGAGGCGGGTGAATTTTCGCCGAGATCTGACCTAGCGAGTCTCGGTTATGTTTTGATCGAAATGCTATCAGGCAAACCGCCGTTTATGGGAATCGATAAATATGGGCCATTGGTTGAGGCCAAACGAACGTTACCACACCGATTGCACGAAATTCTACCGGAGGAGGTCGTGGTAAACGATCTATTGATGAATTTCTGTATTGGTCTGATTTCCCCGGATCCGGAACGACGCTTTCCCAACGCCGAAGCGGCAGATCTTCGTGAGGAGGGTGCCGCCCATTTTCTGCGTCAACTTACGATCAATAATCTGGGCAGCGAGTACGAAAATGAAATTCGTCTTTGGCTAGAGGAAATCGACTGACCGAAACCGCACGAGGCTACTTCGTGAACTTAATTTCGGGTCGTTTCTTTGCAAGTGAAGCTATCCCCTCAGGGGTGACTTGGGTGAACGCCACGTTGAGGGATTTTAAATTTTTGAGGTCAGCAAGTTTTTCAAGCCCGATGTCGGTGAGAGCAGTTTCGCTCAGATTGAGCGTTTCTAGTTTCTGTAAACGCGCAAGACTCTGCATGCCTTCATCAGTCACTGCCGTATTCTGAAGGTTGAGCCAACGAAGATCATCCAGATTGGCTAAGTACGCAAGCCCTGTA
Source organism: Planctomycetaceae bacterium UBA7805 (assembly GCA_002480485.1). Classification (GTDB taxonomy): domain Bacteria; phylum Planctomycetota; class Planctomycetia; order Pirellulales; family UBA7805; genus UBA7805. The sequence goes on along the minus strand of DLCF01000068.1, from coordinate 8,506 downwards.
TCGCCGATATTCGTATTCCAGAGATTCAGGCGATTAAGTTTCTTCAGTGTTTTCAGATGTTCTGCACCAATATTGTCGGTTTGTGTTTCACTGAGATCGAGGTTCGTTAGCGTGTCGGTTGAATTGCGCAAATGATGAAGCGAACCGCCAGATACGGCAGTGTCTCGAAGCGAAAGTCGCTTCAGTCTAGTCATGGGTGCAAGTGCTGAGAGCGCATCGTCGCTGATGTAGGTTCGGAAAAGGTACAACTCATCTAGTTTGGTATGATTTGCCAGATGCGATGCGCCATCATCGGTGACGGTGCAGTCCTCCAGCCAAAGTCCGCGTAGCTTTGGAAAATCTGCTAATATCTCGACTCCGCTGTCGTCGACAGCCGGACAACGCAATTTGAGTCGCTGTAGGTTCGGCAACTCTTTCAGCGGACGTAGACCTTCGTTTGTGACCATAGTGCAACCGCGAAGGTCGAGCACCTTTAGTTTCTTTAGCTTTGCCACATGCTCGAGTCCCGCGTCGGAAAAATTATTATAAAGCAGAATCAACTGCTCGATCTGCGGCATCTTACTGATGGTTTCTAACGCAGAGTCATCCAAATAGGTACTCCTTCGAAGATTGAGCACCTTGAGGCTTGGTAGTCGTGCGAGTGAAGCAATCCCCTCACCGGTGATTTCGGTATTTTCAAGCACCAGCGTTGAAAGCTTTGAATTTTTCTCTAGGGACGCAATCGCGTTATCGGTGATGCCCGCCCCCCATAGTGAAAGTCGTGTGAGTTCGGGGAATAAAGCAAGCTTATCCAGATCTGCTGCGGTAACATCCGCCTCAACGAGGTTGACCTCTGTGACCTTACCATCCTTATTCCGTTTGATTTTTCCGCCCTTAGCCTCCAGCGATTCTGCAGCGCTATCAACGCTGATTGCGACAAGCTGTGCCGGCAGCGCCATTAGGATCAGGGTGCAGGTAAAACTGGCAGCAAGCTGTTGGATTTTCATGGCTGGATTCCTTTCAGATTAGGCGGGGTCCTTTATTTTACGGTAGTTTGTATTCAGGGGGAAACCGCCCGAACGGGTGAAAAAATTAACCGTGGGTCGGCATTTGCTCTGATTCCTCAGGCAGAGTACAGTGTGAGGGAATCGTGGCGGTTCCATGCTGTCACGCTGCACTGTCCCACCCAAGCAAACGAGGCCCACCGATGGCAAGAAAAATCAACAGGCGTTCCTTTGTTCAGCAAACTTCAGCCGTGGCCGCAGGTTACTGGGTGGCCGGGGGCGTTTCGGCCTCCGAGAGTAAATCCGCCAATGAGAAGGTGCAGTTTGCCTGCATCGGGATTGGGGGCAAGGGTTCGAGCGATTCGGCGGATGCCGGCAAGAGCGGCGATGTGGTAGCCATCTGCGACACCGACGCGAAAAGACTCAAGGGCGCGGCCAAGCGATTCAAGGGCGCCAGCAGCTTTGCAGATTTTCGAGAGATGCTAGATTCGCTTGGCGATAAGATAGACGCAGTTACAGTTAGCACACCGGACCATACGCATGCCGTGGCTGCTGCTAAAGCGATGTCGATGGGTAAGCACTGCTTCTGCCAGAAGCCACTTACACATACTATCTATGAAGCCCGTTACCTTGGTGAACTCGCTGACAAAATGGGTGTCGCTACCGAAATGGGTAACCAGGGCACCTCAAATAACGGACTGCGCGAAGCGGCAGCAATTACACAAAGCGGTGGAATTGGTGACGTCACCGAGGTCCATGTCTGGACCAATCGCCCGATTTGGCCGCAGGGCGGCCCTCGACCGGAATCAAAGCCTGAACCCGAATCTTTGTCTTGGGATGCGTGGCTCGGGCCAGCACCCGAACGCCCCTATGCCAATGGCTATCATCCGTTCGCCTGGCGTGGTTGGTGGGACTTTGGAACCGGGGCCCTCGGCGATATGGCCTGCCACACGTTTAACATGCCGTTCGCAGCTTTGAATCTTCGCGATCCCGTGTCAGTCCAAGCGGTAACATCAGGACACAACGGAGAGAGCTATCCGAAATGGTCGCAAATCCATTTCGTGTTCCCCGCCACAAAGACGCGAGATGCCGTCGATGTTTACTGGTATGATGGTGGAAAACGCCCTGATGCAGATTTAGTTGGCAAACCGCTCTCCAGTTCTGGCGCTTTACTCGTGGGATCAGAGGGAAAAATATATTCACCAAAAAGTTACGGTGAAGAATTCGAAATGATTTCTTTGGATGGCAAACCGTTGGAGAAACCGAAGGTTGACTACGACCCATCTCCTGGTCATTTTCGCGAGTGGGTCCGTGCCATCCAGGGAGGCAAGCCAGCGATGAGCAATTTCATTGACTATGCCGGTCCGTTGACCGAGACGATTCTGCTCGGAAACCTTGCAGTTTGGGCTGCCGCACCGGGCGGTGAAGGTAAAAAAGTCGATTGGGACGCAAAGAATCTTGTAGCCAAAGATGCGCCAGAGCTTGCCACGATTGTGCGCAGCGAGTATCGGCCGGGCTGGGAACTCGCCGGAAATGTGGCATCGACCGCACCGCGGAGGCGGCGAATGCTCGGTCGGAGACGCGGCTAACATAGCAACTGTTGCCTTTCGATTTCAAATTTTGACGGCTCCGAGTGGGAATAACCACTGTGGTTGGCATGCTGGCCGTGCATCGATGGACAGTGTGATAACAATGGGGCAGCGCGGCAACGTGGCTTCAAATCAACACCTCCGTCGGTGTCGAAAAAGAATCGCGCTTATGAATCCTTCCTCGTCGTAAAACGGCCGAATTCTATCGCGGTTATAACGGTACGTTGCAACCACCCTGAATTGACCGTTATCGGTGGCCACAACTTCAATTGCGTGGATAATTCTTCTGGGGGAAAGCCCGCGTTTTTGGGGAAAACGTTCTCTCGCGTCGGTTTATTATGTTGGGCCAATAAGGGCATCGTGCGGCAAACTTTACTTCAACGAATCCTTTCAAGTGCGTTAACGCTTTCGATTTTTTTCCCGCATTTTAGGTTAGATTACACAGCATTATTTTTGCGGTAGTGATACAAAATATATTTTGAGATTTCAGCGATGGAAAAATCGTTATCAAGTGAAACAATTCCAAGTGTACTCGAGGCTATTGGAGGGACACCGTTGGTTCAGCTAGATCGGTTAGCAGAACACCTGGAGGGGCGTATCCTTGCAAAACTCGAATACCTAAGTCCGGGGCACTCAAAAAAAGATCGAATTGCTCTCACAATTATTGAGGGAGCAGAAAACAGAGGGGATCTTACCGCGGGCCAATCGGTGGTCGAAATGACATCCGGTAACACCGGCACCGGACTAGCAATTGTGTGTGCGGTTAAAAAATATCCCTTTGTCGCTGTCATGAGCGAGGGCAATTCCACCGAGCGATTCAAAATGATGAGGGCACTGGGGGCTGAAGTCATTATTGTACCGCAAAAGTCGGGAGGCGAAAAAGGTTATGTTCGCGGAGAAGACTTAGCGATGGTCGAAGCTGAGGCGCGTCGTATAGCTCACCAGCGTGGGGCATTTTTAGTTGACCAATTTGTCAGAAGGGACAACGTTTTGGCCCATGCCACTGGAACTGCAAGGGAGATTATCAAGCAAACAGGCGGATTGTTCGACGGGTTTTGCGACTTTCTCGGTACTGGCGGCACGTTTGCCGGGTGCGCAGAGACTTTTAAAGCAGAATTGCAGACGATCCGTACTTACGCCATTGAGCCCGAGGGGGCGTCTGTCATTGCAGGTAAATCGATTTGCTGCGCGGAGCACCCAATCCAGGGAGGAGGCTACGCACGGGCACTCCCACTGGTCGATAAGCGGTTGATTGACTCTTTTGAAACTGTCACGGGAGAACAGGCAATATTTTGGGCCCGCCACTTAGCTCAAAAAGAGGGCATTTTTGGGGGTTATTCAGCAGGAGCAAATGTAGCCGTTGCCGCTCGATTACTTCAAGGTGAAATGAAGGGAAAAACAATTGTTACCATGATCTGCGATACGGGACTTAAATACCTCTCCACGGACTTATGGGATTAGCTTGTTCCCGAGGGTGTGATGTCAATCCGACGACCATCCTTCTCACTTTCTCTTCCCGCGAGAACGATCGCCATAGAACGATACGCGTCATTGAGATCAGATTGACGCCTGACGAGGCTTGTGACACCTCTGACAAATTGCTGGAGAAGCTGTTCGCCAACGGGTCGGTCCGACTCAAGCGATTCCCTGTGCCGGCCGGCCTTATCAAACCAGGTGACGGTATCCGGCAGATCGATAAACGCTACGCCGTTCTCACAAGCGACCTGTAACGCGGTAGGCGGCCGGAATGTAATCGCTTCCGGCCACTGATCAGGCAAGTAATGTCCACAGCTAAGTTGTGCAGTTGCGCACTCTAACTTTGAGTCTTTCTCAGTAGCAAATTGCAGACTGAGCATTTCGTAGTCGGTCTCATAGGGACCGTCTCCAGATGCATGTGACACCCCATTTACACTTGTCGGCTCGCGATCAACAAGAAACCTGCACCAGTCAACTAGCTCTACCATATGGTGCATCGGCATTCCTTTTGGAGGACCGGCATGGTCGGCAGCTGTCGATTCCCTGACAAGTCGCTGATGGCAGAAAATCAATCTCGGTGCGCCAAGATGAGTCGCAATTAGTTCTTTCAGGCGAAGTGTCGCTGGGGCATAGCGTTTTGGTAATTCTGCCATGAACGCAATGCCCGCCTGCTCGACACGTTTTTTCAATCGGTAGGCGGTATCTAGATCGATATCTAGTGCAACGGCGCAATAAACTGCCTTCCCAGAGTCGCAGGCTGCTAGAATCGGCAGTTGACCATACCATTGCGGCGCGAGCATCAGGATTGCATCAATATCTTCTGCCAAGATGAGCGCACGGAAACTCTCAAAGCACCTCGCTCCAAAAGCCTCAGCGGCTCGTTCTGCCCGGTGAGCAACCTGTTCGTAAACGCCGCGAACTTCGATCCGATCCGCCAATGCGCGAAGGATTGGCGCATGCCGATTTTGCCAACTGCTTCCAAGGCCTACTAGGCCGACACGGAGTTTCATGAAATTTCTTCTGCGCGGGGTTATTTCAGGCGAGATTATAGCCCTCCTGGGGTGCAGCCAGCAATCATACAAGTCAATAATCGTCCAGTTTACCGGGCAGACTACACTTGCCGGTCTTTGCGGATCTCTTAAAATGAGGAGCTCAGAATATCTCCGCTTTGGTCGGAGCGCATTGTTTGACGGAGTTGCTACTATGGCGAGAGCGTGTGACGTGTGTGGTAAAGGTCCTCAGATGGGCAATCGGGTGCAAACCCGCGGTAAAGCCAAATATCTTGGTGGAGTCGGAACCAAGTTGACCGGAATAACCCGCCGACAATTCAAGCCGAATTTACAACGCGTTCGGGTCACAACGACGAATGGCACGAACAAAAGAATGCTCGTGTGTACGCAATGTTTACGAAGCGGTGCAATTGTAAAAAGGGTTCAAGCCAAGCCTTTTGCATTGCCGGCTCAGTCTGAATAACACTCCCAAGGCCACTCCAAAGTAATGTGTAGGGTAGCGAGATGGGCCTTACTCGAGACGAAGTGGAAAAAATTGCCACTCTGGCACGGCTGAGGCTAACCGCAGATGAGGCGACCGAGATGAGCAGTCAGCTCGCCCAGGTCCTTTCGTATATTCAAAAACTGGAAGAAGTGAATACCGAAGGCGTCGAGCCGATGGCGCATGCTATCGAGCAGGTTAACGTACTCGCTGACGATGTTGCCCGGGAAAGCTTTCCGAGAGAGGCAATGCTTAAAAACGCACCGTCGCGAGATGAGCAATGTTACCGCGTGCCGCCAGTTCTCGGGGACCGTTAGAAAAGAGGTCTCGCATGGGAATAACGGAATTACCAGCGGTTCAATTGCTCGCGTTACTCGAAGAGGGAACCCATTCCTCGCGAGATATCACAGAAGAATTTCTTGCCGTCATCGCTCGCGACGATCCCAACATTGGTGCATTTGTCCGGTCAGATGCAGACGCTGCACTGATACAGGCTGACAAAATCGACAAGATGCGCACAGCTGGCAAGCCCGTAGGTCCGTTAGGTGGAATTCCGGTTGCCATCAAGGATGTGCTCTGCACTGTTGATGAGGTTACGAGTTGCGGTTCAAGGATGCTGCAAGAATATCGCCCTCCCTATGATGCAACGTCGGTTAGCCGCTTAAAAAAAGCTGGTGCGATCGTTATCGGCAAAACGAATATGGATGAATTTGCGATGGGGTGCTCCACGGAAAATTCGGCATTCCATCCGACCCTAAACCCATGGAATCCCGAATATGTCCCCGGTGGGTCTAGCGGCGGGGCGGCGGCATGCGTTGCCGCTTCGATGGCCCCCCTATCTGTTGGTAGCGACACCGGAGGTTCTATTCGGCAGCCCGCATCGCATTGCGGTGTCGTTGGCCTGAAACCAACGTACGGACGGGTCAGTCGATATGGTTTGATTGCATTCGGGAGCAGCCTCGATTGTGTCGGTCCAATAGCGCGAAATGTAGAGGATTTAGCCATATTACTCGAAGTTCTTGCCGGCCCCGATGAAAAAGATGCTACCTCCGTGCAAGCAGACGTTCCCGATTACCTTGCAGCGTGCCGGGAACCGCTTGAGGAGTTGAAGCTCGGTGTTGTCCAGGAACATTTCAGTGAAGGCCTAGATCCGACCGTAAAGCAGTGCGTCGATCAGGCGATCGGGCAATTCAAGGCACTTGGCGCGACTGTCACAAATGTTCAGATGCCACATAGTCAATACGCGATTGCTGCTTACTATATAATCGCGTCGAGTGAGGCCTCGAGTAATTTAGCAAGATATGATGGCGCACATTACGGTTATCGTGCCTCACCCTCAGACACGCAAAGTTCTCGCGACCTGATGAGCATGTATCGTGATACACGGCAAATGGGATTTGGTGCAGAAGTGAAGCGTCGAATAATGCTTGGCACATACGCTCTGAGTGCCGGCTATTATGACGCGTATTACCTAAAAGCACTCCGCACACGTCGCTTGATAGCGCAAGATTTTTCAGAGGCTTTTAAAAACGTAGATTTATTGATTGGTCCCGTTGCACCTACGCCTGCATTTCGAATAGGCGAAAAGGTGCTCGACCCCCTCGCAATGTATTTAAGCGACTCTTACACCGTGGCCGCAAATCTCTCTGGCCTACCTGCTATATCCATTCCCTGTGGTCGTACCGAAGCAGGCCTTCCGATCGGATTTCAATTACAGGGCCCAGCATTGTCAGAATCTAAACTGCTCAGGGCCGGTAACGTATACCAACAAAATACGGATTGGCATCTCCAGACTCCAGCCGCGCAGAGGCAATCATGACATTGAAACGAGTACGATTTTTTCTATTGCTGTTTCTATTTTACTTATTGTTGGTTATCAATTCGCCATCTTTACTGGCCGATGATTTTCCACTGGTCGGCACCTGGGTGGTGAATCTACAGCAAACTGCTAAAGCCATCGGTAACGATGATAAAGCAAAAGGTTTCCTTGAGGCCTCCAGGGGGCTCTCAATTACAATGGCTTATCGGCCAGATGGCTCCGTGCTGTTCACGAAACGCTTCGGCGATGAAACTGAGACGGTCTCCGGTCAATATAAAATCGTCAAGCGTGATTCTGAAGGGTTAATGGTTGAACTTATCTATCCACTCAAAGGCATTCGTTATGAGCAAATTTATCAGTTCCCTGGAGACTTTCTAAACCAACAGGTTCTAATGAAGGGAACGTTTGCTGAGAACTATCCCGAAACGGAATCCTTCGGACTCGCGCAAGGAGAATATATTCTTGAGATTTTTTATGAGGACTTGCCTGAGGATAAAAAAACTGAAATTCGAAACCAGCCTGTTGGTGGAGACGCCCCGGTAGCCGTTTCCGGGGTTCTCGGAAAATCATCTGTGGAAGACGACGAGGTCTACTTTATAGAGGCGGCAGCGGTAGCCTGGAAAAAAGAGGTTATGGGTAAAGATGTTATCCGGGTGAAATTGATGGAAAATAATACATGCGAGATGCCCTTTCCGGGGGTTGGGATGTCATTTATTTGGCAGCGGAACTCTTGACTTGGACTTCGTGTAAAAGGCAACGATCGATTGGAAAGATATGACTGGTATTTCGCCGTACAAAATGGTGGTCGGCCTTGAAGTTCACGTCCAGTTGCTCACAGAGAGTAAACTTTTTTGTCGCTGTGCAAATCAATACGGTGCTGCGCCAAACACGTTAACGTGTCCGGTCTGCACAGGTGCGCCCGGATCGCTGCCAGTTATGAACCGTAGGGCCTATGAACTCTCTGTTCGAGCAGCTCTCGGATTAAACTGCGAAATCCCCCTGTTCACTAAATGGGATCGCAAAAACTACTTTTACCCGGATTTACCAAAAGGCTTTCAGACAAGTCAATTTGATTTACCTCTATCCCAAAATGGTTACCTTGAAATTTCTGACACAGACGGTGGATTTCAAAACAAACGAATTGGAAT
>DLCF01000018.1:28587-37560 GCA_002480485.1 Planctomycetaceae bacterium UBA7805 | reverse complement strand
GAATGCATACAAATATTTCCCTTTGGAAAAATCAAGAGCCCTTGTTTGCCGGCAATAACTATGCCCGACTGAGTGATATGGCCCTCTGGGCAATCGGCGGGATTTTACATCATGCGGCCAGTGTGCTTGCGTTCACCAATCCAACCACCAACAGCTACAAACGTCTGGTGCCGGGATACGAAGCGCCGGTGAACTTGGCATACTCCCAACGTAATCGCAGTGCTGCTTGCCGGATTCCCATGTACAGTGCTAGCCCCCGTTCCAAACGCGTTGAATTCCGCTGTCCCGATCCGAGTTGCAATCCTTACTGGGCATTTTCCGCAATTCTTATGGCGATGCTCGATGGAATTGAAAATCAAATAGATCCAGGCGAACCAATGGATGAGAACATTAATGAAATGTCGAGGGGAAATGTCAGTTCGGTGACAACAACCCCCTCGTCGCTATGCGATGCTCTGCAGTCCTTGAAACGGGATCACGAATTTCTCTTGCGGGGCGATGTGTTCACCGAGGACATAATCGGCACTTGGATCGACTACAAAATGGAAAATGAGATCGATGCCTTACGATTGAGGCCACATCCGTTTGAATTTTGCATGTATTACGATATTTAATTTTGGGCAATCAACATCCGTGATTCGCTGATCACCCAGTCCATCGGGCAGTCTAGTGCATCTGTTGGTATCTGTTCGATAATCTGGCAATCAAAGGCGATGCCAATTTTGATTCCGGCTACATGGTGGGAAAAAAATTGATCATAGTACCCTTTCCCGTAGCCGATTCTCTCACCACACGGTGAGAAGGCAAGTCCGGGTACGATGGCCGTGTCGACATTGCCACGCTCTAAAATTGGAGTATCTGGAACAAGGACTCCGAACGAATCAGCTTGCATATTTTCCCATCCCGCAAAGCGGGCCATTTCCATTTGATTGTTTGAGCAAATGATTGGAACAAATACATCTTTGCCCACTTCAATTAATCTTTCAATCAATTCGCGGGTATCTACTTCACTGCGGAAAGAGACGTAGATAAAAATCCGTTCTGATTGCATCACGTCCTCTCGCCCGAGTAATGTCGCCGCAATCTTTTCGGAGTGACTCTGACGCACTTGCGGATTCATGCCATCACGACGCGAACGCATCTCTTTTCGCAATTCAAATTTATTTGGATGTAATGGATTTACCATTTCATTTAATACCCGACAGGGTTTTTTTAATTTGCGAACGATTCACCGGTCGGATAATTCCCCGTTCGCAGATGATGGCGGTTACTAGATGTGCCGGAGTGACGTCAAAAGCTGGATTATAAACTTGGATACCGTCCGGTGCGGTTTGACGACCAAATCCGTGGGTAATTTCGCTGCGATCGCGCTGTTCGATGGGTATTTGCTCTCCCGAGGCGAGTGCAAGATCAAACGTATTGCTTGGCGCGGCAACATAAAAAGGTATGTCATGGGCTGCGGCGACCAGAGCGACTTGGTAGGTGCCGATCTTATTGGCGACATCTCCGTTTGCCGCAATCCGATCCGCTCCCGTGATCACGGCCTGTACTTTTTTCTCCCGCATGACTTGCGCTGCCATTGAATCGCAAATAACGGTCACATCGACACCATGCTGCTGCAGCTCCCAAGCAGTCAAACGGGCTCCTTGAAGCAAGGGTCGCGTCTCATCGGCATAAACCGATACCCGTTTTCCTGATTCCTCCGCCGCATAGATTACTGCCAGGGCGGTTCCGTAATCGGAGGTTGCCAACCCACCTGCATTACAATGCGTCAATACGCCCATATTCGCCTCTAACAAATCAGCGCCCCAGCGTCCGATAGCGCGACACATTTCTCGATCTTCTTGATGGATCTTTTGTGCCTCGATAAGCAATGCCTGGCGAACCGCATTGGTTGATCCGCCATGTTCACGAACGCGTGCTGCACACTCTTTCTGCCGATCCAACGCCCAGAAGAGGTTCACCGCCGTGGGGCGACTACGGGCGAGATAATCGGTCACCCTTTCGAGACGGGCATGCCACGCATCCGGATCCTCCGACGAGACCGACTGCATTCCAAGCAACGTGCCGTAAGCTGCAGCAATTCCAATGGCAGGAGCGCCTCGAATCCGGAGAGACTTGATCGCTTCACAGACCGCCTCAGCCGAATTGAGTTCAATCTCGATCTTTTCGGTGGGGAGCAGAGTCTGGTCAATCAGCCACAAAGACCCGACATCCGACTCACCCACCCAACGAAGTGTCTCTACCACGATTGGCTCCCAAGATAGCTTTACCCGGGAAATCAGCCGATATTCTCTTGCAATGCCTCGTCTTTCGCCTTGATTTTACCGACCAATTTTTCCTTGAACGCAGCAAGTTTTGCTTGTAGATCGGGGTCCGCGGTGGCAAGAATCTGTACCGCAAACAATCCGGCATTTCGTGGACCACCCATGCCGACCGCCATGCTGGCAACCGGTACATCGCCTGGCATCTGAACGGTGGAAAGCAAGGAATCGAGGCCACCCAAGTCGGGCGTAGGAACGGGCAGACCGATCACGGGTAATGTCGTGTGCGCTGCGACAACTCCTGCTAGATGAGCGGCACCGCCTGCCGCCGCAATCACAACCCCCAGTCCCCTTTCACGGGCCGTCGATGCATACTCAGTGACGATTCCAGGTGTTCGATGTGCGCTCATCACGTGAACCTCACACGCGACATCAAACTCGTCCAAAGCGACTTTCACCGCTTTGATTTTCGGCCAATCGCTATCACTTCCCATGACGATCCCAACCTTTGCATCGCTAGCCATAAAATGTGCATTCCTTATGTGAGTGTGTCAAAATTTAAAAAGTTTCCATATGTGGAGAGAAAACGTTTGAATCTTGTCTAAGAACCTAACTGCTCCTGAAATAGTCTGGCAAGCCCCTCAGTCACTGATTTATTCAAACCGGCCACGCGATGGGTCGCTTGAGAGTAAACCCATCCGCAAGAGACGCTTATCGCCACAACTGTCCTGTTTTCGCCATGACGATAGATCAGAGCGTGTTTCCATGCGGGCCTGCAGTCCGGATTCTCCACCCGTGGTCGCCAATCGTAATTGCGATTCAGAATCAGGGCACCGCTGGCGTTATTAAAACCTGGCGCTTTGGTTACATCTTTACGACTCACAATCGCGTATCGACGACCCTCGATGAGGATGTCGGGGTCTCCCGATTCATCAACCGATTGGTCATTTCGAGGTGTCAATGCGCAAAGCTCTACTCGATCTGGACTGGAGATACTTTGAGACCCCGTCGGTCCCCAAAACCCAATGACCTCATTTGTTTGCGTGTAACGGTAAACCAGTCCGAAACCCGAAAGAAAAAAGGCTAATAAAAAAATCAACAGAATAAATATTTTTCCCCGCATCATGTTCGTAAGCTCTCGTCATGGCAAATTATCTCGTAGTGCGATCGACCCTCTAGGTACTCACGCCCACGAGGATTATACTGAGTTTTCAGTGTGAGGGCAGATTGGACCACGCACTCAGATACGGATCTACACCCCTTATAATGGATAATCCTCAACCATCATGGCCAACGCGTTTGATCCCTACCGTGAAGCCCTTGTCATGGAAAAAGTCACCATCTGGGGATCACTGAGTGATCCGTTTGACATGAAAGAACAAGAGGAAATAGCCGCAAAACTTCATACTGCCGCAAAAGATGCGTGCGAGTTAGAATACCAGCGGACTCACACTGGTTTCTGTCGCGTGATTACCGTGACGGAAGATGATCTGCAGCGACTCGAGGTGAGTCGCTCTTAATGGGTGCCCTTCCGGGACACCCCGGTTGAAGGAAAATCCGACGCTTGATTGATTCGACGCATGCTGTTGATGTCAACTTAGGTCCGCGAAGTTATCATATTTCGATCGGGAGAGGCGTGCTGGCAAAGGCCGGTGCGGTTGTTTCGTCTTTTTGCCCCACACCACACGCCGTGGTGGTGACAGATGAAAACGTGGAACAACCCCACGCCATCAGCGTCGCCGAAAGTTTGCGGGATACTGGCATTCGGACCGACCTTGTTGTTTTACCGAGCGGGGAATCAACTAAATCGATTGAAGTTGCGGAACAGCTATGGAAAAAATGTCTTGAGGTAGAAGTCAATCGAAAAAGCATCATCGTCGCGGTCGGAGGCGGCGTCATCGGAGATCTCGCGGGATTCATTGCCGCAACCTATGCCCGCGGAATCCGATTTGTTCAAATTCCCACAACGTTGCTGGCTCAGGTTGACAGTTCCGTGGGCGGAAAGGTGGGAATTAATCTTCCGGAAGCGAAAAACATGGTCGGAGCCTTCTGGCAGCCGGCTGCTGTGCTGATTGATACGGCAACACTTGATACGCTTCCAGCACGTGAGTATCGCGCGGGACTTGCTGAGGTCGTGAAATACGGTGTCATTCTTGATGAAGAATTTTTTGAATATCTTGAGCGGTCCCAGAGCGACCTCAATCAGCGAAAACCGGCTGTGCTGGTGGATATCATTGAAAGAAGTTGTCAGCTCAAGGCAAAAGTCGTATCAGAGGATGAACGGGAAGAAAGCGGATCAAGGGCCGTACTCAATTATGGACACACATTCGCGCATGCACTCGAGAGTGTCACCGGCTACCGAGCGTTACTTCACGGGGAAGCGGTTGCAATCGGAATGCTATGCGCGTCACGCCTTGCAGAGCGACTTGGTCGAATTGATCGTGAGAGCACTGATCGACAAACCACGTTGTTGCGAAACCTTGGACTACCTGTTACGGTACCGCCGGTCGATCATGAGCATGTGCTGAGGGCATTTCGCAGTGATAAAAAGAGCGAAAAGGACAATCTGAGATTCGTATTGCCAAGTCGGATTGGCAAGGTAGAGCTGGTGGAGCATATTGATCCGCAAGATGCATTGGGGGCACTCGGTGGATAGGGGCTGAACTCGGGAGTGGTTTTGTGCAACGAAAGATCACGCCATCGTCCGATCCTCAAACTGAAGATTGGTTGCGACTATGCCTGGTCCCGGGCGTGGGCCCGCGGATATTAGCCGAATTACTAGAATACTTTGAGACCCCTACGGCAGTGCTCGCTGCCACTGCAGTTCAGTTACAGCACGTCGACGGAGTGGGAAATCGTCTAGCGCAATCGATTGTCGATGCGAGTCGAAAGATCGACTCAAAAAAAGTGTTGGCTGAATGCCAACGGGAAAATATTCAAATTCTTACTCGCTCGGCCGACGGCTATCCGCGCATGCTTCGGGAAATTCCGGATCCTCCGGGAATCCTATTTTTGCAGGGTACGCTTCAAGCTGTCGATGCACTTGCGATTGCGGTCGTGGGTTCCCGAAATGCAACCCGTTATGGAATCACACAGGCTCAGCGTATCGCCACGGGCTTGGCGCAAGCAGGGATTACCGTGGTTGCAGGACTGGCGCGGGGAATTGATGCAGCGGCGCACCGCGCAGCGCTTGCCGCTGGAGGTCGCACGCTGGCCGTGATGGGAGGTGGACTGCTGAAAATATATCCACCTGAGCACGCTGATTTAGCAGCGGAGATATCAAAGCAAGGATGCCTGATCTCCGAAATGTCACCCCACTATGTGGCCACTCGCCATGCCTTCCCACGTCGGAATCGTATCATTTCCGGCATGACTCTCGGAACACTGGTTGTCGAAGCTGCGGAGCGGAGTGGGGCACTTATCACCGCGCGGCAAGCGATGGAACAAAATCGTGATGTGTTTGCAATTCCAGGCCCGGTCGACAGTCGCAACGCCAAAGGATGTCATGCCCTACTTCGAGACGGAGCAGCGCTAGTCGAGTCAGTGGACGATATTTTAAGTTCCCTTGGACCTTTGATCGAGGAAAATCAGCGGGAAGATGGGCGAGCGATTCGCCATCCGGCCGAACTGAAACTTAACGCTAATGAGACACGCGTACTTCAGGCCATCGGTAGCGAGCCGACATTGATCGATCAGATTGTCGAGGAGACCGAGTTGCCGACCCAACGCGTTCTTTCAACGTTAAGTGTCCTTGAAGTAAGAAAGTTGGTCAGCAGACTTCCCGGGGGGTGCGTCGCCAGACGCTAATATCTAACCTTTTATTCAGTGAAAGCGATTGCTTATGTTGAACCGCCGAACATTGCTTATGGCAGGCAGCAGTCTTACGATCTCCCATCCATTCGTAAAAACACTTTCCGTTTTTGCGGATCCTTTAAATCCGCCGCTAAAATACCACTCGCATGATCCCGCGAACGGGGAACCGTCGCTGGCGTCACTTATTCGTTCATATATCACGCCGATTGAAAATTTTTTCATTCGTAGCCATGCACGCAATCCGAAGATTAATGCAACTTCATACCGACTTCGAGTGGAAGGCATGGTCGAGCAACCGTTATCTATTTCGCTCGCCGATTTAAAAAAATTTAGTGAAATCGCATTAGTAGCAACCTTAACATGTGCTGGAAATCGCCGATCCGAATTCAGTAAGGACAAAAAAATTAACGGTGTGCCGTGGGGTTCGGCCGCAATCGGCAATGCGGTTTGGCGAGGCGTTCATCTAAGCGATGTGCTCAATCTAGCCGGAGTCAAACCGGGTGCCCGGCACGTTTGGCTCGAGGGGCTGGATGCAGTGAAACGCGATGCCGGCACCATCCCATTCGGTGGTTCCATTCCAATTGAAAAAGCGCTGGATTCGCGTACCACTGGCGCTGCCCTGTTGGCGACCCAGATGAATAACAAGCCGCTCACTCCAGATCATGGATTTCCACTACGAGCAGTTATCCCCGGATACATTGGTGCGCGGAGTGTGAAATGGTTAGGAAAAATTGTGGTCAGCGATCGGCCTTCAACGAATCATTATCTTGCGAGCGCATACAAATTAGTTCAGGCACCAGACCCGCTCAGTTGGAATGAAGCGGGAGCCCTTTATCGTTACCCGATCAACGGCGCGATCTGTGTGCCAGAGAACAATGCGATTATTTCTGCCGGTAAAACACGGGTTCGCGGTTATGCCCTTCCAAGCGGTCGGGCCGATTGCAAGATCAAGTCAGTCCTTCTCTCAACAGATTCGGGACGCACTTGGCAGCAAGCAAACCTCGAAAAACAGCAAAATTCATTTTGCTGGCAATTATGGGACGCCCAACTAAATCTTCTTCCTGGAACAAAATCGATTATCTTGCGGGCCGAGGATACTTCGGGCGCGTGGATGCCCCAGAGAGTGGCCTGGAATTACAAAGGCTATTTTCAGAATGGCTGGTATCGGCTTCCGGTAAACATTCGATAACGCTTATTGCCATGGACTCGGGAAAACATTGGTCCTTTTAGCGTATTCGTCCCAGGCTTTGATCATTTTCGCTGCTCTCTCCGGTTGGCGGCTGATAATGTTTTCTGATTCACCCCGATCCTCCTCAATATCGTACAGCTCCCAATCCGGTAGAGACCCATCAGACGCCCGCTTGGCTACCAATTTCCAGCGGCCATCGCGTACCGCTCGATTCCCCTCGTGTTCCCAGAACACATACCCCCGCTCAAGAGGACGATCCGTAAAAGTCGGCACTAGACTTGTGCCCTCCATCGGTTGGATCGGGTGCCCATTAAATGATTCCGGATATGTCGCACCGGCTAGTTCGACACAAGTTGGCATCAAATCAATCAAGTGACAGAGCTGATCTCTAATTTTATTTTTATCCTTAAAACCATCGGGCCAATGCACAATGAGCGGTGTCGAAATACCTCCCTCATGGGTCCAGTGTTTATATTCTCTGAATGGGGTGTTCGAAACATTTGCCCAGTTTTTGCCATAACCGATGTAGGTATCGGCCGGTCCCGGCATGACGCGACCGTTACGCACTGGCCAGCCATCTCGCGTCTGTTTTGGAGTCGATCCCCAATAATGTAGCGCACCATCAGCCAGCGGAGGAAGCGTCGATATTACCTCCCGAGGATTTGGTTTGAGACTGCGGCCGGCAGCTTCGGCGCATCCTCCATTATCTTGAAAATAACAAAGCAGCGTATTCTCATACTCGCCCTTTTCCTTGAGGGAACTCACGATTCGGCCTATGCCCTGATCCATGGCATCGATCATCGCTGCGTAGACCTCCATATTGGCCGCTTCCCACGCTTTGTGCTCGATCGCATCCCAGTGGCCGGCCGCTTCGGAAAGCTCAACGTCTTTTTGCACAACACCCAGGCGTTTCATTTTCTTCAGCCGAGCTTTTCGGATGGCGTGATAACCCTCTTCATATTTTCCCCGGTACCGCGCGATATCCCGCTCTCGGGCGTGCAGTGGCCAGTGGGCGGCGGTATAGGCCACATACAGAAAGAACGGCTCTCCGGACGGATTCTCCTGAATGAATCGAACTGCTTGATCGGAAATTGCATCCGTGTAGTAATAAGGATCCTTCGGCTGATATTCCGCATCGCCAACAGGAGAAATCATTTTATTGCCTCGGCAAAGCGTAGAGGGATCCCAGAAGGACCCCGCGCCATGGATGGTGCCATAAAAACGATCAAATCCACGTTGAAGGGGCCAGTTATATTTGTCTGCCTCGTCACGCGGGCGTGTCATCTTCGAAACATGCCACTTCCCTGCGATGTAGGTTTTATAACCGGCGGCGCGCAACACCTCGGCGATAGTGACACAGTTGCGATTCAAATCCCCTCGATAGCCATCAACGCCACGGTCTTGCATCATATATCCAACGCCCGTTTGATGCGGATAAAGTCCGGTTAAGAGGCAGGCCCGCGTGGGACAGCAACGGGCCGTGTTGTAAAATTGCGTAAAACGCAAACCACCCTTCGCAAGCTGATCCAGATTCGGAGTTTTAATTTCTCCCCCATAGCATCCGATGTCAGAGTATCCCATGTCGTCCGACATGATCAGCACAATATTCGGTCGTGCAGGTGCCTCCGCGGCAATAGCGATTGGCAGCATAGCCAATACGCAGCAACTCAAAATAATTAAATTTTTATGCGACATGAGGGATCTCCA
>DLCF01000018.1:20550-28191 GCA_002480485.1 Planctomycetaceae bacterium UBA7805 | reverse complement strand
ATAGCAGTGTACCGAGATAAAAAATAAAAAAGTGTGTTTTTTTAGGACCTTTGTTACATTGATCAAATGTCGCGATCGTCCCGCCAGCAACTTCTCAGAAAGAAATATCATGCCTTTGCTGTCTGTTCGAGTAATAATTATCGTCTGTTTATTCAACCTGAGTCTTTGCGTTTTCCAACTCTCGGCGGCGCCACTTAACCCGGCTAGGATTCCGAGCGACACCAAATGGCTGCTTCATTTTGATCTACAAAAAGCGCGTAACTGGCAACTGATGCAAAAGTGGCAAAAGCAACTGGAGGGCAAAGCATGGTATCGCGATAAAATTTCAGAAATGGCCGATGCATACGGCTGGAATCCGGTTGTCGATCTGAAAGGAATTTCCATGTATGACAACCAATACGCACAGTTTAGCGGCGTGCTTGCTTTGCATGTCCGGAACATCAATCCGGAAAAAATCGCTTCTCAATTTCAGAAATTGCACCCCGATGCAGAGACTGGAACCTATCGTGGTCGTACGATTAGCACGTGGAGCGATTCCTCGATGTTCCACGGCGAACACTCCTTAGCGGGTTGCCTGTTCAATAATTCGCTGATACTGATCGCCAACAATTCTGAGAAAATCAAAGCGTCAATCGATGTACTCGCGGGAGATTCACCTGGATTAACAGAAGGTTCCCCACTGCTTGATTCGTTCCACCGCCAAGCATTGTTATCGTTCCGAGCGATTGATATCCCGGACATGCACCAAGCAGGGTCCCGCAATCTGGCACTCAAGTGGTGTCAGAATGTCACCATGTTTTTTGATGCAGGCGACGATCTGATGCGGTTGCAATATGACCTGCAAGCCAAAAACTCCGAACTGGCCTCTAAGATTAAAGGGGCTGTCAGCGGAATGTGGGCAATGATGGGTATGAAAATGAAACAGAGCTTAATGGGAAAACAAATGCTCAATGCGGTCCAAATCAGGCGCGATGGGAACCATGTACTCGTGAATTGGGAAATGAAAACGGAAATTTTTGAAAAAATGACCGGAGCAATGAAAGGAAAAAAATGGAGTAAAATGGAGGGGAAGCTCTACCGGAAGCAATCAGGCAAGGTTGACGATACCGACGAAATTTCGCCAAAAGAAGCGTCCGGCGAATTGTCCGATGAATGGATTGAGAGCTTTAAGCTCTAATGATCTGAGCAGCATGCGTTTTAAATATCGCTACGCAATGCTATCAAGTCGTTTTTCGAAGGCATCCCGCCATTCGACCGAAAGCGAATGATTTTCCAGAATTTCCTCGATCGCGCACCGATCTCGGGAGCGAAAGTGATAAACGCGAGCGACATGTGACACCGTTATCGGATGCACGTCCCGAGCGCAAAGTGAAAATCGATCTCCTGCCATCAAATGGCCGGGCTCGAGAACCCGTAAATAAAATCCGGACTTCATGCTTTTTAAAAAACGGCCCGGTAAATCAGAACGACTAAAACGGGCAGCCAGCTTATAACAGGGCGTTCTCGGCTGAGTCACCTGAACAACGGTCGTACCGACCTTAAACGTATCACCGATGCACACCGCGTCTTCAAGAAGTCCTTCGGTTGTTAGGTTTTCCCCGAAGCTGCCTGATTCGGGGATTTCCTCACAAAGTTCTCTCCGCCAAAACGGATAATGCTCCGCCGGATACAGGTACACCGCCTTGTCTACTCCGCCATGCGAATCAAGATCAGCCTGACCGTCGCCTTGAACCTCGGTTCGCCCCACAGACACCGGGCCCAAGACCGGTGACTTAAAGATGCCTGTGCGAAATGTTTTGCCGTTATACTCGATCAAGCGGGTTGCGCCGACGTTGACCGAAATGAGTTTCATGTGTGGTGACATTGATCTTTTGGCTTAATTTTTTACCGTTGCGACCGGTATTGCATCAATTCGAATTAATCAAGCTGCCTTGCGAGCTACCAGCAACCAATCCCAGGGATAAGGGTCCTGCATCCACGCTGGGGGTTCCTCAAAATCTTCCTTCCAGGAGTATTCAATTTTTTCCAGTTGCAGTGCTTCAAAGCCTGCATCGCAGAACGTCATTAAGACTTCTTCACCAAGGAAATGTTTGGTCGGGGTATCGGAAATTTTTACAACGCCCTCAGCTATGGAGACGATGTCCTGGTCTGCTGAGCATCGCATCTCTCGAGCCGCCTCAGCAAAGCTACTTCCATCGCGACGATACCACTGGCCAAGCCTATGATAGGTAAGTAATGCGACTTCGAGCGAGGGAACCACCGTTACAAGATGTCCGCCACTCCGCAGATTGCGCGAAACGGTATTCAAAATACCCTCGCGCGTTCTCGGGTCTGGCATAATTAAAACCTGCATTAAAAGGCCGACATCCGCACAGCAGAAGGGCGGATTCAATTCGGCTAGGTCCTGTTGCAAAATCTGAACGTTGTTTCGGTGAAAGTTGTTTTTCTCAGCAATCGCCAAAGATGCAGCAGAGTAGTCCACCGCGACAACTTCTTTTGCGATCTCCGCAATAAATGGCACAGTTCTACCGACTCCGCAGCCAAAATCGCAAAACGTATCCTCCGCACCGACCACCGATTCCAAGGTCTTCCTTAGAACGTTGTTGCGATCGTGGGCAAAGGTATCGAAGATCTCCTCGTCATATTGGGCTGCGGCCTGATCCCAGAGATTCTGTTCCACGGTGCGCCTCCGTAAAAATGGTTTACAGCCATACACCAATCAGTCTAAGCGTTGGCTGCGAAACCAAACCAGGGCAATTCCGCACCGAGACTCAAGGCCGACGCGCGGGTGGGGGGGGACAACAGTTTTCCGGGCAGAAATCAGCACGCGGGCCTAAACACCCGAGCGTCTCACGCGCAGCCCCCCGAGTACGCTCTGTGATCAGTCTGCGAATCATCGAAATAAAATCGGGATGTGTGCCGACGGTTTTTGCTCGTACATATTGCACGCCCAACGATTCACATAACTCTTTTGCTTCGGTATCGAGGTCAAAAAGAACTTCCATATGATCTGAGATAAAACCTATGGGCACGATTACTACGTGCTCGATTTTGTCTCGTTCATGGACTGCTGAGATCGCATCGCAGATGTCTGGGTCAAGCC
Source organism: Planctomycetaceae bacterium UBA7805 (assembly GCA_002480485.1). Taxonomy (GTDB): domain Bacteria; phylum Planctomycetota; class Planctomycetia; order Pirellulales; family UBA7805; genus UBA7805. The sequence goes on along the minus strand of DLCF01000018.1, from coordinate 25,088 downwards.
ATGGTTGTTGGGGTGGACCGCTACGGCTTTGATAAACCAGCTCATAATCTTTAATCTTAAGTGCCTCACTGACAAGTCGCGATGCCTCCAGAAGTTGCACAACATAGTCGCAGCCATCGGCCATGCTGGTGGGAATACTGTGTGCTGTGAAAAAGATTTTAGTTCGGTTCACACCGGTCGGCGGAATCTTCGACATCGCGTCGCGAACATGTTCAATCATCGGATCAATAAATCCCGGATGATTGTAAAATGCGCGAATTTTGTGAATCACTGGGGCTGTGGGTCCCACCTCACTACAGGCCGCGATGATGTTCTCACGATACTGACGACAACCTGAATAAGAGCTGTAGGCCGAAGTAAAAAACGCCAGACTTTTTCGTCGCCCATCTTCTCGCATTTGCTCAATCGTGTCGGTGAGCAGCGGGTACCAATTTCGGTTTCCCCAATAGATCGGCAGGTCAGGACCATGGGTTTTCAATTCCTGCTTGAGCGCCGCGATTAATGCTCGATTTTGATCATTAATTGGGCTCTTACCCCCGAACGCCTGGTAATGCTCACCGACCTCAAGTAGCCTCGCGCGGGGTACGTTCCGCCCGCGCAAAACATTTTCCAGAAACGGAAGTACCTCGTCGGGGGCCTCAGGACCGCCGAACGAGACCACTACCAAACTGTCATAGGGGGCCTCTGGCATGCGGTCAATCATCTGATCACTCCGCGAAGTGCCGACGTTAGTTCGGGAAATTTGAAGTCGTATCCACTCGCAACAAGTTTCTCTGAGGAAACTCGCGTGCTTGAGAGCAGCAACGCATCACCCATTTCACCAAACAGTGTGCGGGCCACAATCGCGGGCATCGGGAACAGCGTAGGACGTCCTAGAATTTTTCCTAATGTTTTCGTGAATTCTGCATTCGTAACCGGGGCAGGGGCAACGCTATTGATCGGACCTGAAATAGAGTCGTGCGAGATGGCATGGCGGATCACGCCAACTAAATCCGGGAGAGCAATCCAACTCATGTACTGTTGGCCGGTGCCAACACGACCACCAAATCCAAGCCTAAATGGAGTAAGCATTTTTGCCAGCGCACCGCCCTGGTCGCTCAGCACCACACCAATTCGGAGGTGCACTACCCGAATACCCGCAGTGCGAGCGGGATCTGCAGCCTTCTCCCATGCGCTGCAAACTTCCGCCAAAAAGTCGGTGCCCGCAGGACTGCCCTCGGTCATCATTTGGTCACCGGCATTGCCATAAATGCCGATTGCAGAGGCGCAGACAAGTGTGCTTGGTTTTTCATTAAGTTGTGCGAGGCCCTCTGCGAGTCGCCGCGTACTGTGGACTCGGCTGTCGCGAATACGCTGTTTCTTTGCTGCGGTCCATCGGCCTTCTGCAATGTTTTCTCCTGCGAGGTGCACAACCGCCTCGCAGCCGTTGAGGGCGTCAAATTCCCCCTTTGCAGGTGCGGAGGAGGAGGGATCCCACTGAATGTCTGTACCTTCAGGGTTTCTTCGGACCAGCCGCAGAACGTCAGCGGTCTCGGCTTGGATTGTCTGTGCGAACGCAGAGCCAACTAGCCCGGTCGCACCTGAAATCGCAATGCGCATAATCTGTTAAACCCGAGTGAACGTACATCCCGCACCCAAATTTATAGCCGGCTCACCAGATTTGGCTATTAGCCTTTTGCCTCATCCAACAATTCCTGCAACTTATGTTTCGGCTGTACGCCAACCAGCCGCCCAACAACTTCCCCGCCCTTGAATACCATCATAGTCGGGATGCTAGAAACATTAAATTGCTGTGCGGTTTGAGGATTGTCATCAATATTTATTTTTCCTACTTTTACCGATCCGGTGTTTTCAACAGCTAGTTCTTCAACCATCGGGGCAATCATCCGGCAAGGCCCGCACCAGGGAGCCCAAAAATCCACCAACACCGGAGCATCCGCTCCGAGCACTTCGGTGTCAAATCCCGAATCCGTAAATTCAATGACATCACTCATGGCAATCTCCCAAGATGTAAAACGTTCCATGCCCCGAATTTCAAGTCTACCTGGACCGACATCAGAGCCGAATGAGCGACCCAAGGTGATAGCACAGTAACATGGAAACGCCCGACTAAAAAGGCCGTCATGGGAGCCCATGAAATATGTCGGGATTTGCCACCATCCAGGCAGTCAGATGCAGCTCTTGCTCGTTAGAAAGATTGAGCGTTTGTCGAATACGATTGCGATGCTTTTCGACTGTCGACAGCGAAATGCCAAGCGACTCGGCAACTTGGGCGTTGGTTTTTCCCCTGGCTACCTCGTTGAGCACATCCCGTTCCCGGTCTGACAGCTCATGGATTGCCGATGGCACACGACGAATCGTAACCAGCACGCGATCCGTCTCCAAGTAACGCATCGTTGCTCGCCACCGGGAGACAACAGAATTATATTCGTTACAAAATTCACAGGAGGTGTCGACCCTTTCGGAAAGGCAATTGTCGATCGCAGCCTTCCAAACGTCCTGGCCCTCCGAAACGTGATCAAGGGTGTCGCATCCTGTGTAGTCGTCCGCAGAATGACCATCCGATTTATACACCGGCGGAAGGTCCGACATCACTAAACAGCGATATTGGCTATTAACAACCATGGCTATCATAGCGATCGCTCCGACATGCTAGATTTTTGAATGAATCATAAATCACATTAATGGCATCAAATATTCAATAGTGGTTACCCCCCATTCCGGTAAAATTCTCCGCGATTTAAATACGATTTCATCAAAAGGCACCTCCTTCGCTTTGGAAAAAAGGTAGCAATGGAACTTTAAACGAAGAAGTCATCCTTAAGGCATTGCATGTAAGCTATCAGGATTGAGTACGACCCATGCCGTCAAACGCAGCTGTGAGTCATCCTGTATTTCGAGTCGCTTGCGAATTCTATTGCGATGTTTTTCTACGGTTGAAACACTAATGACTAATTTTGAGGCAATTTGGGCATTGGTGCTGTTAGTCGCTATCTCGGCAAGAATATCCCATTCCCGATTAGAAAGCGCGTTCAAATGATAAGGAATATTGGCGGCGCTGATGAAAACGCGACCCCTTTCAAAGAACTGAGATGTGCATCGCCAACGTGAGCGGTTCTCTTTGAAAATATTTACTATTTCGCAAGTTTGTGGTGTTCGATGTGCAAGTGTTTCATCAATTGCGGATTTCCATTCCTCGACGCCCTCTGCTATCCAGTCGGTGGCGATTGTTCCAATGAATGCATCAGGCCCCATGCCGGCAGCCTTGTGATAGGGACTCACGTCGCTAATAAATGCGATCCGATAGTCGGATTCTAAGATCATCGAAATCATGACTTCTGCCCGCCATTTTATGCGATAAACAATATTCGTGTCTTATTTCGTACCTCGACGCACCCTCAGAGCAGCGATCAAAAAAATTCCCCCTACAGCAGAACGAATCACAAACTCAGTTGAATAGGCACCTGAATTCCTTGCTAAGAATAAGTGCACCTAAATTTGCGCTGATCCAACCCCCCTGTAAAGGGGAAGCTGACTGCATGGTGGTTACCCGTAAAAATCTTGTAACCCGAACGTGACTGCCATATTACGCCGATGTTGAATGCTATATTTTTTTGCACTAGCAAGCCGAATGCAAGCCAAGTGGTTGTGCATCAGAGGGACATCGCAGAGAGAAGGAACCGGACGTGATTTGTTGTATTTCGGCTGGAGATGGGAAAATTCAATGGCTATCAGACGTTCATCCAGATTATCGAGATGCTGGCATCACTGCCCAAGGGCTGATTGGCGATTCGATCTGGGATTATATCGTCGAGAACAAAGCTGACATTCGTCGCGCATGCGGTTGTGATTTACCAGCAGGGGAAACAATCCAACCAACGAGTGTTGGATGTGTTGTGACAATCAAAAATATTTCAAGCCGATGGATCTTATCTGTTGAACAAGTCGAAAGCAGCGACGGATCAAATCGCCAAATCATCATTATTGCGACATCAATTCCATTCAATTTACCTGACCTAACTCCGCGAGAGCGCGATGTGTTCGGCTTATTGTCACATGGGTTCACCTCTGCAGGCATTGGAGAAAAATTGGGGATTTCGGCATCCACGGTGGACAAACATCGCGTAAAAATAAAATCTGCGTTAGAACTCAGCCACGAATACGAATTGCAGATCGCCGCAAGGCAGGTCGAAAACCCCGACGGTATTTTTTTCAGAACCGAAAAGGTTTCAGATTCCTAAGTCTCATAGATTAGTCTTCGATCATTTTGATTAATCAAGGTTGGAAGATTAGCCTAAAGATGCAAGGTTGTGCATCGATTTCTTAATTACGTGAAGCTCGTACCCGAGCGTTCGCAACTTTCCGGGCAGAGCTTTCGCTTTACGGCGATTACCTTGTGCCAGATGCAACAGTGGCGGGGCGGGAAACAGATTTTTTAAAAGTATTTATAATCTATGCGTTTGCTCTCCGAATTCTCTTTTTGACGCAGAAATTGCAGAAAAGGCTGTTGTTTAATCGGACGGTAAATTGCCGTCATC
>DLCF01000018.1:1582-20233 GCA_002480485.1 Planctomycetaceae bacterium UBA7805 | reverse complement strand
ATTGCCGTCATCTCGGCTGCGATTGTGCGATTGTATTGTATTATCCCGGCACCCCAATCAGTTAAATCGGTCATACGATTTTTATGATTTGAAAGATGTGTTAGGATCGTTCAAGTTTGCTTGGTTTCCCTGTTTCTTATTAACAACGAATTATCTGTCGAATCTCTCATGACAGAGTATATCCTTCGCTACGGTTCGCTACGCATGCTTGGCAGTTTCACCGCCCGCGATAATGACCAGTTTACTCGGAATCAACAGGTGCTGGCCAAAACTGCTCGAGGCGTCGAGTTGGCGGAAGTCTTGTGTGAGGCGACGGACCACACAAGCAAAGATCTGCAGCCTGATCTCGGTGGCTGCATTGTCCGTCAGCTGGACACAGCGGACCGTCAACAACTAGATCAACTTCATCAAACTGAACGACAGATCTGGGAATTTTGCCAGAATCAAATTCAAAAACTCAAACTAGATATGCGGCCGATTGACGTAGAGCAGGTTTTTGGCGGAGAACGCATCTTGGTTTACTATTTGGCAGAGAATCGAGTCGATTTTCGGGAACTCGTTAAAATTTTATCGGCTGAATTCAGCACTCGAATAGAGATGCGACAGATCGGCGTCCGTGACGAAGCAAAATTGCTTGCCGACTATGGGGACTGCGGTAAACAGGTCTGCTGCAATACCCACCTCTCGGAAATGCCTCCGGTTTCTATGAAGATGGCAAAACTGCAGAAAGCGACACTTGACCCTAGTAAAATATCGGGGCGCTGCGGAAGACTAAAATGCTGTCTTCGTTACGAGTATGAAACGTATCAGGAACTCAAGCAAGAATTGCCCCCGGTCGGCGCGACCATCGTAACCGCAAAGGGTCGGGGGAAGGTTCTGGGACATGAAATTCTCGCCCAACAGTTGCTGATTCAAACTGAGGACATGCGCAAAATCATGATCTCAGGTGATGAGGTACTCTCAGTGATCGGAAAATCTTAAAAAAGAGTCCTAAATTGCTAAGCCTCCACGGGGCAACAGGGCAACGTTTCCCCATATATCTGGAAAATGTAATTTCAGGCCCCTCTTTTTATCTTTTCCGTTCGTGTCTACGGGAGCAAAATTTGATAAAATTTACCTCAGCCTACCGTCAGTTTGATCACCCTTGCCCGCCGCATTGCACCGCCCCCAGAACATTTTCTGATTGAATCATGCTTGATCCCAATCATCCGATTTCAAAACTCGCTCGCGAAGACGGTCGTTACTGTGTTGATGCATATACCTTTGTATTTGATGCGTTGAATCATGCTCACACGATCATACAGCAAGAGGTGGGAGATGAGGCCGTTGCAACCGAGGAAGCAGATTCCGAAGCGGCAGAGATTGATCAATTGCTCCTCTCCGAAGAGATTGAGATCGCGGATACTGATGTGGACGAGGAAATCGAATCTCTCCGGAAAATTGCATCCGAAGAACAAGGTGAAGCAGAGGAGACGGAACGACACGTCACTGGGCAGGAATTATGCGGTGCCATACGCAGCTTAGCGGTTGATCAATACGGTTACATGGCCAAATGTGTACTCAATAGCTGGGGGGTCTACCGTACCGGCGACTTTGGAAATATTGTTTTTAATCTGATTGAAATCGGGCAGATGAAAAAAACTGACCGCGACAAGCTAGAAGATTTTGAAAACGTGTTTGATTTCGATCGCGAACTGGTACAAAATTTCAGCATTCCTCGCGCGGGTGATCAAAAAAGCGGTTAATAACTGTCGCTAGCCGGACGGATGCATTGGTAATGGTCAAGTGGATGCGGCGTTGGAAATTAATTTTAAGTTCGCTTGCCCTGTTACTATGGATAATATTTTTGATGTTGATGGCTTTCAAAGTGATTTAAATTTTCCACTTATGAGAGCAGACTCATTTGCTATTTTGCAATAGATCGAAGGAGTTAATAGAAAGATGAAGTTGATACCCCTGGGTGACAAGGTCGTGGTGAGACCGATGGAAGCCGAAGAGACGACTGCGGGAGGCATCGTGCTTCCGGACGCAGCACAGGAAAAACCACGGCAGGGACGCATTCTATCTGTCGGCGACGGAGGGCTGAATAAGGACGGCACGCGCTCCGAACATGAGGTAACGGAAGGCGACCGTGTTCTTTACTCGCAATACTCGGGCACAGAGGTTGCCGTGGATGGTGAAGCCTTGCTGATTTTGAGCGAGAGCGACATCCTGGCAATCGTGGCATAAATGTCGGGGCAAAGAGGTTTTCCGGGTACATGTACTCAGTCCACGTCGGGGAAAATGGCCTACTCCGAAAAAAACAGGTACAATGGTTGAGCTGGAGAGAAAACTTTAGCGGCCTTAAAATTATCAAATCTTTTGGGGAGTTCATGTCGTGCAATCACTAACAGCTTGCTTCAGTCTTAGCTCGACCCGCCTAGCCCTGTGTTTTTTTGCCGGATGCTGGCTCGTTACGATGAACTTGTCGTCGGCGGTTGCTGAAGATGTTGCAGGTGATGCACAAGTTGCCGAACAAAATGAATCGAAAAATTTGCATCGAAAGATTGTGCAGCGAGGAGTCCGCTATCTTCAAAATCAAGGGCAGTCGAGTGATGGTTCCTACAGTGCTGGTTCCGGCCCTGGCGTCACTGCGTTGGTGACCACGGCCATCCTCCGCAGCGGATATTCGCCACAGGACCCCTTCGTGTCCCGCAGTCTCGATTACCTGCGGTCATTTGTCCGGCAGGATGGCGGAATATACGCGCAAGGGAGCATCTACCGGAATTATGAAACGAGTCTGGCCGTAATGTGTTTTTCGGAGGCGGAAAAAAAACAGCGAGGGGCTTATCAAAAAATTATCACCGATGCTGATCGTTTCCTCAAAGATATTCAATTTGGTGAATCCAACGATCGGACACTTTCAGATCCGTTTTACGGGGGCGCTGGCTATGGGAAGCACAAGCGACCCGATCTTTCGAACACTGGAATTATGATCGATGCACTCGTTGCGGCCGGTGCAGGGCCTGATGACGAGTCGCTACGCAAGGCACTCGTATTCGTGTCCCGCTGTCAGAATTTAGAGACCGAACACAATGACACTAAATGGTCGGTAAAAAATCCGGATGGAGGTTTTTACTATACAGGAGCCGCAGGAGGCAGTAGTCAGGCAAAATGGCCTGAAGGAAAAAGTGAAGAGCAACACGGCCTGCGGAGCTACGGTTCGATGACCTACATGGGGCTGAAAAGTCTGATTTACGCTGGGCTGTCGGCCGACGACCCACGGGTGAAGGCGGCCACGGAATGGATTCGGAAAAATTATCGCCTTGATCAAAATCCGGGACTCGGTCAGCAAGGGCTCTATTACTATTACCACACCTTTGCCAAAGCGCTTGATGCGATTGGCGAGAAAAATTTTCTAGATGGCCACGGTGTGTCGCATGACTGGCGGAAAGAGTTGACAGAAAAACTCGCGCGCGAACAACAGACAGATGGTTCCTGGATCAACCGCCAGTCACGATGGCTGGAAGCGGATCCAAATCTCGTTACCGGCTACGCACTGCTAGCACTCTCATACTGCAAGACCGATGGATCACGGGGCGATTAACCTGCAACCGGAAATTTTGCCGACCCCGAGGAGAGTCTTCATTCAAGCATTGACAGAAGGGCCGATAGAATGCAATCCGGACCTGGAATACCATGTATGGCAACTGGAAAAGAACCGCGAGGTCAACTAGCTTTCTGCCGATTTTGAGTCGTTCGCGGCGCTACCGTCCTCAGTTCCGTCTTCTTCCTTCTTCTTCTTCTTCTTTTTGATTACGACCGTCTGCACGCGTACTTTTGCCAAACCGGTGGGTGAATCACCTTCCTGCCAACGATCGGTGTCACGCAATTTTTCAATGCGTTCAGCCCGAGTAAGTACATTGCGACTGCGAATCATTCCACGACGGATTTTCAGGCTTTTATCAATCGTCATCGGTGCTTCCTCTTGAGCAAGCGTCTCTGATTTTATCAGAGCCATCAGTGGGGCTATTGTTCCTCAAGTCCGTGATGGGACGAAGAGGTCCCTGTAGATCAACTTTTCAGGGAGCGTCATGATGGGTCGACCCATCCAACAACATCTATATTTTAGCCCGATGAGCCTTGCTCTGCCAAGGGCCTTCCGACCCACTCGCACGGGCTCGATTCAGGTTTTAAACCGGACAAGCTCAGCCTCAACCTCGCCCATGTTTTGAGGTCGTTCGTCTGGGTCGGCTGCAATGCAGCGATGAATCAATTCTGCCAAATGACGATCCAGATTAGGACAGTGATTTTCGATTGGTTTAGCCGGTTTGTCGTGCTCCATGGCGGCCCGACCGGTTACCACCGATGTGCTCCAAGGCTGCTGGCCGGCATACATTTCGTACGCACTGACGCCGAAAGAGAAAATATCAACTCGAAGATCAGTCGCCTTTCGACGAACAATCTCTGGGGACATATATAGAGGCGTGCCGGTACGATTGCCGGGTCGGCAGAATTCAGGAAGGTCCGGTAAACTCAACCCGAAGTCGATCAGTTTTACGCTGCGTCTGTCCTTGGAAACGATCAGATTCCTTGGACAAAAATCGCGGTGGATGAATCCCGCGACATGGACCGCGTGCAAGGCGGCTGCCATCTGTCTTAATAGTTCGCCGCGGTAGCGATCAAACAGAGCATCCTGCGCCTGAATCATTGTATTCATTCCCTGACCCTGCAAATATTCCATCAATACAAAGGAAATGCCGGTTGTCGTCTCACCGTGCTCCAGTGTCTGGACAATTCCCGGATGGACGCAACGGGAAGCAATTTCACCCTCGCTTGGTTTTTCGAGTCGGGCAAATCGAGCTTCAAATTTTTTAATTTTTTCATTGTCAATGAGCTTTAAACCGACCACCCGATCGGCTTTGCGATCACGTGCCATATAAAATCGCGACATGGTTCCTGTCGCTGCTTCACGAATCAACTCGAAACGGTCTTCAATATTTACCCGTCGGTTCGCCGCCAGCTTTCGAAAACGTTTCCACCAGTCCATCGTTGCGTTCCGATTGATGTCTACAGCGCATGGCACCAAAACGTCTGATGCCGGTACAATCAGAGGAGGGCCAGAATGCGGCCAACCGTAGAATCCCTATTTGCCACAATAGTCGATCGCGCGAGCAATTTCACTCTTAAGATCGACGCGTCGCACGATGCGATCGATATATCCATGCTGCAGTAAAAATTCGCTTGTCTGAAAGCCTTCCGGCAAGGCAATGCGGATCGTTGCCTTGATCGTGCGGGGACCCGCAAAGCCAATCAACGCCTTCGGTTCGGCAAACACGAGATCACCCAAGGAGGCGAAACTGGCTGCCACACCGCCCATTGTGGGATTGGTTAGCACGGAAATAAAAAGCCCTCCTGCTTCACTGTACTTCGCCAAAGCTGCAGAAACTTTTGCCATTTGCATCAATGAGAGAATACCCTCGTGCATCCGCGCTCCGCCGCCACTACCGCTAACGATAATCAAAGGAAAATTCTGGTCCGTGGCTCGCTCAATCAGTCGAGTTAGTTTTTCCCCTACCACGGCACCCATACTGCCCATAATAAATGCGGAATCAGTAACCCCGAAGGCAACACGGCGGGCACGAATCATTCCGGTTCCTACAACCGCTGCATCGGTCAGCCCAGTACGTTTCTGCTCAGCTTTAAGTCGATCTCGATAGGCTTTGGTATCCGCAAATTTCAACGGATCAGCGGCCGCCATATCACAAAATAATTCTTCAAAAGTACCTCCATCTAATACTTGCCGGATGCGTTCTTTTGCTGTGACATAGAAATGGTGATCGCATTGTGGACAAGTCCCCAACTGCTGGTCTGCCTCTTTTCCATAAATAGTCTCCCCGCAGTCGGGGCATCTCTTCCAGAGGCCCTCCGGCACCCCACGCTTTGGTCGGCTTGGGCTGGGCTTGTTAGTCGCACGATCTTGGTCGGTCATGTTCATCTCAGTAAGCGAAGTCGACATCTACGTTATCCTGACTATACAGGTCGAGGGGGTCTACGTGGGTAAGCTAACTACGCATTTGTCAGGGTCGGTGAAATGATTTGAATGTATTCCCTCCGCTCCAGATCACCGGAAAGGACATCTTGCATCGGAGTCTGCCTCAATACACTCGCCAGAATTGCCGCACAAGGGTCGGCGGCAATCACAACAATGACGCCACTCTTATACTTCTTATATATTTTACTAAAAAACGTGTCTATTCTATCTCGGACCGATTGGAGCATTTCTCCTTCCGGGGGGCAAACCGTTTCGGGGTGCTCCTGCCACTGCCGGAACACCTTAGGCTGCTTACGCTTTACGTCTTCTAGCAAGAGTCCCTGCCAAAGTCCCAGGTTGAGATTTTGCAGCAGGTCGCTCGATTTATACTTCACCCCCCAAGTCTGGCACAGCGATTCCGCCGTCTCAACGGATGACTGGCCCGGAGAGGTATAAACAGCGAGGATGGGTTGCCCACTCGCTTCTCGAATGACGTGATCGATCTGTTGGGCGGCATCGCGATGTAGTGGAACGTCGAGCGTGCCCAAAATTCGTCCTTCACGCTCAAATTGGGTTACCCCCGCACGGACAATCCAGAACTGTAACATGGTCTGCGAACCTTTCAAACGTTTCTCAACACCCGTTCAGGACCTGAAACATGCCCGCGGACTCGAATTCAATAGCACTCTTCCAAAGATCATTTGTGGAGAGGAGGTAGACTGGTTTATACAATGTAGTCAACGGAGTAATCATCAAACACGAGCAAGTAGTTATGAAATAGTCTCATCGGCAATTTTCGAATGCGCCGTATAACATAATCGGATTTTGTAACGATTCATTACCAACCCGATCCGGGTGGGTGAAAGACAAGCGACAATTCTAGCACTGTGATCCCTTAGCGTCTGCAGGCGCTGAGGCGGCTCCCCCAAACCATTATCTGGTGTCGCTTTAGGTGAATCTGCAGGCAGTGGCAATATGCAGGTTCGCTTGGCAGGGCACCGTATCAGCGATCTACCGCTGCGAATATTGCTGGCAGTGGAAGCAGCAAATCAAGTCTCAAGCTCTTCGTTCTCAGGAAGCTCTTCCAGACTTGCGAGGCCGAATAATTTTAAAAACCGGGGTGTCGTTCGATAGACCGGCGTTCTTGGTTTTTTCTCCGGCTTTTCAAAACGCAGCAACTGTCGTCGAACAAGCTGAGAGAGAATTGACCCACTTGGATGACCGCGAAGTTTGGAAATTTTTTCGCTGGTCGTGGGCTGATTGTACGCTACCAGCGCCAAAACTTCGACCGCCGCCTGCGAGAGCTTTGCTTCCCGAGTCGGCCCATAGAAACGCGATCGGATTCTTTCAAATTCCTCTCGAAGCACCATCCGGTAGCCTCCGTCGTCGTAAATAATTTCATACGGCGCGTTGCCTTCGCGATATTCCGTCGAGAGCTCTGCAACCAAATCGTCAACCTCATCTGGTTTGATTCCATGAATAGCCCGGGCAATCTGCTCTTTACCGAGGGAGGTGTTTTCCGGATGTCCAACAAACAACATCGCTTCGATAATTCGCAGAGGGATAGGGTCCCCGTCGTTCATCGGAGTCTCTGCAACGGATATATCCGGATCGGGACTATCGATCAGGGCGGGTCGCTCAGTCGACGCATCTGCTCCAGGCGAATCAGAAACTCTATCTGCAGCATTCGACTGCCCCTTGCCGAGCATTTCGGAAAATGCAGCGCCCAGTTGCGCAAGGGAGGCATCCTCGAGTGGATCATTTCCCGGATGGCTCAGAGGCGAGTCGCCCTCGGGGGTTTCATCGGGTGATGGACACATGACACTTGACTATAGACGTATCTTCCGCGAGGCGGCAAGTGCGGATCTCGATACTCGATTAACCCCAATACTGGGTAACATTTTTTCGCATGAATGCGAGGGCATCCTGGGCTAATTGGGTTTCGCTCGTATACATCTTACGCCAAATTTTTGTCGCCGCGGCCAATTCAGGCAAAGCCAGTCCAAAGGCCTCAACCATTAACCAACCATCGTATCCGACCTCCTTCAAGGCCTGAAAATTCTCACCCCATCGAACATTTCCGGAGCCAGGAGTACTGCGATCATTTTCTGAGATATGAACATGTACTAGCATATCCGCACAGTCGCGTATCGCCTGAGCAATGTTCTTCTCCTCAATGTTGGCGTGGAATGTGTCATACATCACGCGACAATGAGTTTGGTTGACATCGCGGGCAAACCGTGCGGCATCAGCATGTGTATTAAGTAAATAGGTTTCAAAGCGGTTCAGGCATTCAACCGCAAGCATCACGCCAACTTGTTCGGCATGCTCAGCTACTTGCTGCATACTCTCGACACCCCATTTCCACTCATCCGCAGAAGGGCCCGCCCCACTGAAAAGCCCTAAAGCAGAGTGGTAAGGGCCGACCAAATGAGTCGCCCCCACCGCGGCACAGCAATCGAGTGCCTGCTTGGTCGCCGCCACGCCCCGGGCACGGACCGCTGGATCGGAGCTGATCGGATTGTCTTCCTCAGTGCGAACAGTAACCGCGGTTCTCTCGAGTCCCAAGGCATCTAATTTGGAACCCCATGCAGCATAGTCCAGATCAGGATTGAAAATAGGCAATTCCACCCCGTCATACCCCATCGTTTTGAGATTCTCCAGAATCGGGAGTTGCTGATCATCTAATTCCCCGGTCCAGAGTAATAAATTGAAACCGTATTTCATTGGTCAAATCTCCTCACGAAGGTTTGGCGGGTTGTTAACCGAGAACACCCTCTGGCGAAAGTAATTCATCAGCACGCTGTCGGATTGCACGGCGGGCACCTGGCAAAAGATCAATAAAACCCTCAGGTAGTGCCGCAAGTTTGACCCGTTGCATCACCTGATTGAGTCGAATCAGTAGTTTGTCATCTAGAGGATAGTCCCACAAGAACCGCTCTTCGATGAATCGAGGTATTAGCCAAGCAAGACCTGTGGAGTTGCATCCTGAGATCCGGCTCACTGTTTGTGCTACTGAATCGCCATCCACTTGCAGCATGGCATTATAGTAGTCTTCCAATTGTTCAGGATGTGTTTCAATCAGTGTCGAGTCTAACAAAATTTCTACCAGAATATGTCCCAAAAAATGGCATCGCAAGCCATCATCAGGTTCGAGAAAGTCGCGAATTTCACGCGTGAGCTGCAACGACAGAGTCGCAAACGCCTCGGTTCGATGAAACCAATGATCGTCCTGATGATGCTGGATAATTCCCCTTGCGGTAGCCGAACAATGAGGATCCGAATCGTTTATTAGCAATTGTGCGTTGCGGGACCGAGCACGAATTTTCCGATCAACCACGTTCAGCCAGTCGGGAACTGCGGTTCCCGCCAAAAAGAAGGGATCGGACACGTATCGTCGACCATGGGCAAAATAGTTCATAAGCCGATGCCTGGCTGCGTGTTGAAAAATTCAAGCTAGACCGACATCCACGATGCACTTTCAGCGCTAGCCAGAATCGCCTGGCAGACTTTTTGCGTCTGCAAGGCTTCCGCAAAGGTTGGGCTGGTCGCACGCCCGGCGGTAAGATCGGTCAGAAAATCGGCCACATGATGCACAAAGGTATGTTCGTAACCGATCTGCAACCCTGGCACCCACCACTTATCCATGTAAGGCATATCGCCATCAGTGACATGCACATCGTGCCATCCGCGAATAATCGACTCCTCGCGATGATCGAAGTACTCGAGGCGATGCAAATCATGTAGATCCCAGCGAAGTGAACCATGTTCTCCGTTGATTTCGAACGTGTAAAGTGCCTTGTGGCCACGCGCGTAACGTGTTGATTCGAATAATCCCAACGAACCATTTTCAAAATGGCATAAAAAGGCACAGGCATCATCAATGCCCACCTTTTCTACTTTGCCAGTCAAATTGTGCATCCGCTCCTTCACAAACGTTTCGGTCATGGCAGTGACATCACGAACCGAGCCATTAAGCCAGATCGCAGTATCGATGCAATGCGCAAGTAGATCGCCAGTCACACCGGAACCGGCGGCGTCCGCGTCAAGCCTCCATAAAGCAGCGCCTCCCTGTGGCAGATCCGCATCGATAGTCCAGTCCTGCAAAAACTGCGCACGGTAGTGAAAAATGCGACCGAGTCGTCCCTCATCGACCAACTGTTTGGCCAACGTGACTGCCGGTACGCGGCGATAGTTGTACCACACTGTATTGGGCACCTTGGCATTTTCGACTGCAGCAACCATCCGCTCCCCTTCCTCAACATTCATGGAAAGAGGCTTTTCACAGAGAACCATTTTTCCCGCTTCTGCAGCGGCTATAGCAATTTTGGCGTGGGTATTGTTGGGCGTGCAGATATCGATTGCATCGATATCGTCGCGGGCTATGAGTTTCTGCCAATCGGTTTCGACCGACTCATACTGCCACTGTGCAGCAAATGCTGTGGCCTTCTCCATATCGCGACCACAAACGGCCCTCAAAACAGGGCGGTATCCCGTATCAAAGAAATCGTTGACGCGTTTGTAAGCATTGGAGTGAGTACGCCCCATGAACCCATAGCCGATCAGGCCGATATTCAGTGGCTTTGTCATTCGCATTTCCCTTCTCTATCCATTGGCATTATGAAAACTTACGCATCCCAACCACACGCATCGCGGACCCGAATCATCGATTCTAAAATAGTATCCCAGGTCTGCGGATTCTCGAGGGTCGCGTTGGGAAACATACAACCGTCCCAACAGATGTGGCGAATACCTCTTTCCGGTCCGTCTTTGAGCCAATAACTCGCGCACCGCGTAATGTCCAACTTGCCCTGCGGATCGTCGGCCGGACAATGCTTGCCAGTTTTATCATGTGTCCCCGCACCATGAACTTGTCCGTCATTCTGCGCGACATGAAAATCGATGGTCCAAGGTCGCAGCTTGTCGGTCATCTTCTCGTAGGCTGACCAAAATTCCTCGTCGCTATGCTCTCTCTCAAGCAAGGCATCTTCAGGCGCGTTGTATCCCAACATAAAGGTATAAGTATGGGCAAGATCAGCCTGAAATCCGAGAGATTCGGGCATCCCTACTTCCTCCAGCAATGCCAACGTCGCTTTCCAAGAATGCAAACCGGCCCAGCATACCTCGCCTTCTGCCGCAAGTCGCTCGCCATGGTCGGCAGCAATCTTTGCTGCCTCGCGGAAAGTACCGGCAATCTTTTGTAAATTAGTTGTCGGACTCTCAAGAAATTTCGCGACCCCAAATTCTGCTGAGTCAATACGAATCACACCGTACTTCCGCGCGCCATGCGCGTTAAAAACTTCCGCCACCCGGCAGGCCATCTTCACCGCATCCAGAAATTTTTTACGGGCCGCTTCATCGCCCATCGCTGAATCTCCAACAGTTCCCGGCCAGACCGGTGCCACGAGCGAACCGACAGTAAATCCTTTGCTGACGATCAGGTCCGCAATCGCTTTCAGCTCATCATCACTCGCTTCAGGATTCGTATGCGGTAGAAATAAAAAGTAATCGATGCCCTCAAATTTCTGCCCAGCGACTTCGGCTGCCGCAGTCAAATCGAGCATCCGCTCCAAACTAATCGGTGGCTCCTGTCCCGGGTCGTCACCCTTGCCCACGAGTCCGGGCCACATCGCGTTGTGCAAGGCAGGCAAAGTATGGCTCATCAGATTGATCCTCCCTGTTTGGTCTGGGAAAACTTGCTGTTTATTGTCGGTGATCACCCACGTCGGGAAGATTCGCAAATGTGTCGGGGCCGAAATACCGGAGTCCGACAAGCGGTTCGCTGCCCAGATTCTCGACCTCCACGCCGCGACGTGCCGCATCGCAGCTGATAAAGACCTCATCTTCGGTTAGGTGACCAAAATGAATCATGGCCGGGGTCTGAAGCGGCAGTTTGCCGATTCTTCCGCGTCCCTGCACAGTAATCCAACCACTGGCACCCGGATCCTGCAGCATGCACTTGGCGCCCGGGAGGAGGGTCAACTCTTTTGCTGAAAAGAGTTGTGCACCATCAATGCGACCATAGGTAATCCAACGGTCTGTAAAACCCTCTCCGGAACAGGAGGTATCGATAATTGGCTCAAGATAATTGTTCTGTACGAAATGCGTGTCAACATTCTTTTCCCAATCGAGCTGTCCCACGATGAAGTCAAGATCTTGGTGCTTTTCTGTAGGCATGTCTTTCACTAAAAGTGCCCAGGGGACTTCTCTGCCCTCTACCAAAGATTGAAACATGCCGAAGACATCGCTACCCCATTGTGGCTCGTACGTGCATAGAGAACCGGGTGCGTGCAGGACACCCGGTGGGATTAGCCATCCCGTACCCCGCTTTAAGCGATACGCGCGAGAGAGATCCAGAATACCGTTGTCACCTTGATCCCAATTTTCCAGGCAGCGGCGAATTTGCGCTGGCGTGGTTCCCGGCTCCAAGCCCATAAATGTATAGGCAAAATGATTGTCAACATTGTTGTACTGCGGGGGAAAATAGTAGGCCTCCGGTTTGCCTTCCTGACCGACGAGCGCTGCATCCTCGGCGGATTGATGCATATGGTGCGGGATAGGCCCCATATTGTCAAAAAATTTTGAGTAGACCGGCCAGCGGCCAAATTTACTGTAGATCTCCTCACCGATTAAAAGCTCACTCTGCTCATCGATGGCGTCTTTAAGCAAGAATCGCTGATGATCGAAGACGATATAACTCAGACCTTCATCCGGTTCACGATTTTCATTGGCCGCCTCGGTCGTACTCGCAAACCACCGTTCGTCAATGCCGCCCCGATGCGCGCCGAAGGCATACCAGTCACCCGGCGCTAATTTGATCCGTTTTCCCGGATGAAGAAAACTGCGTGGCACCCAATTGGGTGCTAGCCGCAAAATACCCTCTCCCGCCTCCAAGGCAGCATTGAGCAATGAACCGACACTGTCGGATTTCAGGATCGGGGTGGTGTGACGATCCGCAACAGGGGGCATTCGAGTCTCCTCAATCACATTTGCCGCGCTTCAGTGACAAAACGGTGTGGCATCAGAAGCATCATTTGCCGAGCAATCAGCGTGTACGCACGCTCTTTGTATTCCTTCTCGTTTAGATTGACAACCTACCGAGTTTTCGCTTTTCGATTCTCTGGGTTGTAGGCCCCATAGAAATCTGCACATGGCAACTTTAGATTCAAGATTAATACATTGTATTGCGAATTTAATTACCTGGGTGCCGGGCACCGCCACAGCAAATCGGAAGCCATCGTCATGCAGAAGAATCACTGGACGCTGATTGACAAAAAGAATGGTGTTGCAATTGATCGGCTAGACGTCTCCGGTGCCGACATTAATACGGCGACGGCGATTAACGTGGAGTATCGGCGTCTCTCAGGAGGGAGGCAGGAGGGGCTACATCTGCTATCGATCGACAATGGATCGATTCGCGTAAGCATTATTCCCGAGCGCGGAATGGGGATTTGGAAAGCTTGGTCAGATGATGTTGAACTTGGCTGGCAATCGCCAATCGATGGCCCCGTGCACCCAAATTGGGTACCGCTTCATGAACCTTCGGGACTCGGTTGGCTGGATGGTTTTGACGAACTGCTTGTTCGCTGTGGTTTGCACAGCAATGGAGCGCCAGAGCATGACGCGAACGGGCAACTTGTTTATCCCCTGCATGGAAAAATCGCGCAATCGCCAGCACATCATCTGGAGTTGCAGATTGACAGAGAAAATGGGGACATTGTGGTCCGTGGAATTGTCGATGAAAAACGATTTCTATTATATCACCTGCAACTCACTATCACCCTGAAACTGCAGCTCGAGAAGCACGCCATTTCACTCAGCGATCAAGTTACAAATCTCGGTGCGACCGATTGCGGCATGCAAATGCTTTACCACATTAATTTTGGTCACCCAGTATTGAATCCTGGAGCCGAACTGATTCTACCTGTGAAACAAATGGCGCCACGCGATCTCGAAGCTGCACGAGACGGGAGCGAGTGGTCGCGCTATGATGCCGCGTTGGCAGGTTACCAGGAACGGGTCCATTTCTTTGAACTATTGGCGGATGCAGAGAATCAAACCCGTATTTTATTAAAAAATTCGGAGTCCAGCCGAGGCGTCAGTCTTCGATACGACATAACTCAGTTGCCCTATTTTGTACAATGGAAGCATACCGGAAGTGTGGATGACGGATACGTCACCGGACTGGAACCAGCCACGAATTTTCCGAATCCGCGATCTTTTGAGGAGTCTCGCGACCGCGTGGTACCGTTGGGGGCAGGGCAATCGCGGCAATTCGATCTCTATTTGGAATATCATCCCGATGCTGAAAGCGTGAAGTTGGCTCAACAATCTGTTGAGGAAATTTCCGAGATTGAGAAGCAGGTGATACACGCCCAGCCGCTGGCTGACTGGTCTTTCGAGGTATCCTGAAGTGGTTTTGCTTTGGCGTTGCGGCATTCTTGCTTGCAACGCTGGCATGATTTTCCGTCGCAGGCAATCAAGATCCTTTCCGGTCAATTGCGGCGGCCGCATCAGCCGATATAAGACGTGTTTAGCTCCTGGTTTGATTTTCGAATTCTGTACCCCAAAGGGTTTTCTTGGCCCATGGAAAAAACCCACGCGGTTGAATCATTGCATTTGGATGGTTTGGGTGCCATGCCACTGCATCGCTTGCGTCGTCATGCTGAACAACTGGCAACGCATCTTTCGGCCATCGCTACTGACCTTGATCGCAGGGAGGCCGAACTTGCAGCCGAACGGTTCCGACAAGACGCCATGCAACGCAGCGTCCGCCTTTGGATAGATACGCGGGTTGGACAAATGCATGAAGTTGTCATGCAGTTGCAGCAGCAGGCGGCAGACCTACAGACTCTTGCACGCCAGGTAGTCTCCGGGCAACCATCGCCCGCTGCCGAGGAGCAGTTAGATCAAGCACTGGCGACCTGTTCGCACCAACTAATAACGTTAGATAAGCAGCTCATGGGCTATGAGCCAGTTAGGGTTCAGCCCAACCCCCAAAGCGATTCCGGTCGGACCTTAAGCGGTCGAAGTGCCGCTTTGGATCTCCGGGAACGATCGCTCAAGCGAGAACAGATCGCATTGGCAGAGGCGTATCAGGAAACGATGGAAATTCGCGATTCGGCAGAGACACTACTGCATGATGCTGTGAGCCAGAAATCCACTGCAGCGTGGCAGGGAGAAAGTTCCCGAGATGCCGCGCTACTCCACGCGCAAACACAGGCTTTACAAGAAGCTGAACAGCGTCTTCGAATGCTGTATTCGGAAGTAACAGCGGATCAGAGCAAGACACGCAGCGTCCGAAAAATGGAGACCCCCTCCTGGGTGCATGAGCGACAAGCACTGGTGGGAGAAATTGACCGTCTCCAAGCAGAGCTAGAGAAATACTCTCCCGATGCCACTTCACGCAACGCCGCCTGATCGTCAGCGGCCCATGCAAGTTTCAGGTCATGGGCCCCGTGCTGGCATTGTGCTTACACCCGCACACGCACACACCGATCTTACTGTGGTCGGTACGCCGTGGTAGCTTCCACTTGAAACTGCTGCTTTGTTTGAGCGGCCAACTGACTGGCCCACTTCAACGCGGCGGTTGAAAAATAGGGAGTGTTTGGCACCGAAAGATTTTTCCGCTCTTTCTTTGCTAATTGTTGCCAACTCAACCCATTGGCCAAGTTCCAGACGGCGGCTTGCGCAACCGAGTGGGGAATTTGCTGTCGACCATGCATCCGCAGGATGGCAACCACTGCCGGATCGGTAGTCATCGCAGAAATTGGTTTTAGCTCGTACTGCATGGTGCGCCGCGGATCCGGTTTGCCATGCTCCAGGCAGACAAAACCAACGTCGTGTTTGGCCACTTTTTCCGGCGGCACATTAAACAGCCCAGAACCGGTACCCCCGCCACCCTGAGTGGTCTGTGCCAGCACGGGCACTGCCGCGAAGGCTTCTGGTACTTGGATTGTAAGCGGCTGGTCCGTGTTATTTTTTGCAACAATTCGTGCTTGCTGCCCATTTTTTACGATGAGTTTGACGTCAATCGTTCCAGAATCGATAGCCTCGTGCAAATCAACCGGAACTGCCTGTTCACGAGCGGATCCGAAAGAAGCAGCGAGCAACACCAAAAGCGCAACGATGCCGAGGCACCGTGTTAAACGAACGGACATGGATCTCTCTCCAGGTCAAGGCAATGGTTGAAATCGACGGTGACCGTCGGCTATCGCTCCAGAATAATTAGAATAGGCGAGAAATCCAAGAAAAAAAAGCAGGATAAAATAAACATTATGGGAGACTCCTATAAGCTATTATTGACATCAACTCCGCGAATTCTGTAAACTCCGCCCATCCTTAGCATAAGCCGTGGAATCGGCTGATTTTGGCGTTTAGGACCCTCCCGGTCTTCTCATGGCCCGACACTTAATTTTTTCCAGATGGGCTTCGGAGCTATTCGATCGGGATTCTCCGGCGGAGCCAGTTGGCGTCAGAATCCATCCAAAACCACACATTGAATTTGCCGATGCATATGAGCACCGCAACCGCAAAGAATTGTGAAATATTTTTGTTCTCTGAATCCCACGTAAACCACACCAAAGAAGGTAATCACCCATGTCTTTGAGTCGTCTTCTGGATGTAACGGGCAGCAGAATGATGCTGCTTTGTCCAATACTTGTTTTACTCTGCAGCCCCTCCGTCGCGCAGGCGCAGGTCGAAGGCATGGGATACCACCCAGATGACCCGATGTTCAAGCTTATTTGGGGAATCTCGTTCGTCTGCGCACTTATCGCATTGTTGCAAGCGTATCTGTTTTTCAAAAAGATGCAGGCTTCGGATGAAGGCAACGAGCGAATGGTGGAGATTGCAGGTTACGTTCGCGAGGGTGCCAATGCCTATCTAACTCAGCAGTATAAGGTCGTTGCAATCTTCTTTGTGGTGATTTTTATTCTCCTGGCAATCGCTGCTTACGGGCTTGGTGTCCAAAGCAAATGGGTTCCATTCGCCTTTATCACTGGTGGTTTTTTCTCTGGTCTTGCTGGATGGTACGGAATGAAAACGGCCACCTGGGCCAGTAGCCGCACAGCTGCCGGTGCGCAGAAGTCATTAAATCAAGGTTTGCAGGTCGCCTTCCGCAGTGGCGCGGTAATGGGACTCACAGTGGTTGGACTGGGCCTTCTGGACATAACTCTTTGGTTTCTCATATTACATTGGCTGGTGCCAAAATTTGGCTTTGAGGCGCTTGGTCTGGATGTGATCACAGTTACGATGCTTTGCTTCGGAATGGGAGCAAGTGCACAAGCGCTGTTTGCTCGTGTTGGCGGCGGCATTTTTACCAAGGCGGCCGATGTTGGTGCAGATCTGGTAGGTAAGGTGGAGCAGGGTATCCCTGAAGATGATGCCCGAAATCCGGCAACAATCGCTGACAATGTGGGTGACAATGTAGGTGACGTAGCTGGAATGGGTGCGGATCTTTATGAGTCCTACTGCGGTTCAATTCTGGCTACCGCTGCACTCGGTGTAGCAGCATTCGCAAGTGGTACCGTACTGGAGGATCGTTTTGCCGAAATCACCGGAGCAGCAGGTGGGGTGAGTGATGGAGATATTGGCTATTTTCAGATGGCGGCCCTTTTCCTACCCATTGCAATCGCCGCCGTGGGAATATTGCTCTCCATCTTAGGAATCTATCTGGTCCAAACAGAAGATAAAGCTAGTCAGTCGGTGCTACTGAAGGCACTCGGCCGGGGCATCAATACCTCGACCTTTCTGGTGATTTTTGCGGCGATTGGACTTACATATTGGTTATTCGATGGCATGTTTCTCAGTGTATCGATCAGTGTTGTTGTTGGACTGCTTGCCGGTTGGATCATCGGCAAGTGGACTGAGTATTCAACCAGTGATGAATTCAAACCCACACAAGATTTGGCTGATCAGGCTGTTACCGGGCCTGCCACGCTTATTATCGGCGGTGTGGCAGAGGGCATGAAGAGCGTCTGGGTTCCCGTAATTGTAGTCTGTGTAGCAACATTGGCAGCATTTACTTGTGC
This sequence comes from Planctomycetaceae bacterium UBA7805, assembly GCA_002480485.1. Taxonomy (GTDB): domain Bacteria; phylum Planctomycetota; class Planctomycetia; order Pirellulales; family UBA7805; genus UBA7805. The sequence goes on along the minus strand of DLCF01000018.1, from coordinate 2,188 downwards.
CATTGGAGATGTTTCGAAGTTGCAAGATGTGCAATATTTTGCTCTTGGTCTTTACGGAGTCGGAATTGCCGCAGTCGGCATGCTTAGCACGCTTGGCATCACGCTGGCCACCGATGCTTACGGACCGATTGCGGACAATGCAGGCGGAAATGCAGAAATGTCCGAGTTGGAACCGATTGTCCGCGAACGCACGGATGCTTTAGACAGTCTCGGAAACACGACCGCGGCAACCGGTAAAGGGTTTGCGATTGGGTCGGCGGCCCTCACCGCATTGGCCTTATTGGCGGCTTACGTTGAGGAGGTGCGCGTTGGATTTGAGCATATGGAAGAGGCAGTCGTCGAACAGTTCAATGCTCCAGGTTATTACAAAGTTACACCTCAATTTGTCACCGTAATAGAAGATACCGGTGGAGGTGAGGGGCTGACCCATCGGGGCTTGATGATTTTAGACGGAGCTCGTGCTCCGGAGTGGGCCGCATTACCTCTTGGCGAGAAGATTGCAGACAATGCTCTGTCTGAGCACGAATCGGGCAAGTGGCTCACGCACACGCACGACAGCGGCGAGAGTCAACTGGCTGTTGTCGGTCGCGACGTGGCGACGCTCCC
>DLCF01000018.1:0-1197 GCA_002480485.1 Planctomycetaceae bacterium UBA7805 | reverse complement strand
GTATTTTTAGGCGCGATGGCGACATTTGTTTTCTGTGCAATGACTATGAAAGCTGTTGGTCGTGCGGCTAAGGGCATGGTGGAGGAGGTCCGTCGCCAATTCCGGGAAAACCCTGGGATTATGGAGCGTACCAGCAAACCTGATTATGCCGCTCCGGTGGCGATCAGCACCAAGGCAGCACAGAAAGAAATGATCCTGCCTTCGCTGCTGGGACTTATTCTTCCTCTCGTGGTGGGCGTCGTCCTCGGCGTGGGAGGTGTCATGGGACTTTTGGTTGGTACCCTGACTTGCGGTTTCTGCGTTGCGATTTATATGTCTAACGCCGGGGGTGCCTGGGACAATGCGAAAAAGTATATCGAGGCTGGCGCACACGGCGGCAAAGGAACCGAAGCACACAAGGCTGCCGTGGTAGGAGATACGGTTGGCGATCCGTTTAAGGATACCAGCGGACCGAGCCTCAATATTTTGATCAAACTTATGAGTATGGTCAGCGTGGTGGCGGCTGGATTGGTAGTCCGCTACAGCCTCATGGCTCTTGGGATCTTTTAACCGCAGGGCATTTCGGCGGCATTGGATCCTGAAATTCACCGGCGACTCTCCATCTGGAGAGCCGCCGGCGGACGCGTTATTTCCCTAAGATCTCGTGCCAGGTGAATTTTCTCCAGATCAAGGAACTGACAGAAACTGGTCGGATCGTTAGAATACGATACCACTTTTCGTTCTCCCTAATAAATTTGTGATCTGCTTTGAATTCCAGCACCTCCCCTCCGGCGGACTCAAAGACCAGCGAACCTCGAAGCCTGCAATTAGCGTTGGCTGCTGCCAGAGTCGCCGCGGAAAATAACGGTCGGAATATTGTGGTACTCGACATGCGTGAGTTGACGCCCATATTCGACTACTTTGTAGTTGCGACGGGAACTAGTCGTCGGCAACTGCATGCCATGAGCGAAGACATCGATCACAAACTAGAGGACGATCTGAATGATCAACGTTCGGGAATCGAGGGATATCGCGAAAGCCGTTGGATACTCCTCGACTACGGAACGGTGGTCATCCATCTCTTTGACCCCGAAATGCGAAAGTTTTATGCGCTTGAGGACCTTTGGGCTGGCGCCCAGCATGTCGCTTTACCGGCCGAGATAGAGCGTTTACAAAACGAGGGTTAGTGCCGCCTGATGCGGCATATTTTGTATCACC
>DLCF01000097.1:1960-4008 GCA_002480485.1 Planctomycetaceae bacterium UBA7805 | reverse complement strand
TTTCAGGGTTTTTCGGTCGAGTTCAGTGAGCATCGAAAATATACCGCGGGCGATAATCCGGCCGACATCGACTGGTCGCTCTTTGCCAAGACCGATAAATATTATGTCAAAAAATTTGAGGCTGAGACAAACATTTTCGGCTACCTCGTGATGGATTTGAGCCGATCAATGGCTTACACCTATCGCCAAGAACTCAACAAATTTGAATATGCGATCTGTCTGGCCTCGGCCATGGCTTATCTTATGATCCATCAGCAGGATCCCGTCGGACTGATTACGTTTGACGAAAAAATTCGTGACAGTCTTCCACCTCGCTCCAAGCGGGCACAATTGGGAAATATTCTCTCCGTGCTTGCCCGGCTACAACCGACCGGCGGAACCAATATTGCACAAAGTGTTGAACAGATTGCAGCGATGCTCAAGCAGCGAAGTCTCGTCATGCTATTCACCGATCTGTTCGGTGAACCGGAGCAAATTATGAAAGCGTTGCATCGCTTACGGCATGGGGGCCACGATGTAATTTTATTTCATATCATGGATGAGGCGGAGATCGCATTTCCCTTTGACGGTATGATCGAGTTTGAAGAGCCTGAGACGGCTGAGCGAATGGAAGTGAATGCCACCGGTTTTCGACAGGACTATCTGGCGGAAGTCGAATCTTTTCGCGAGCATTTTCGCGATCAGTTGACCCAGGTAGGAGTCGACTACGTTCCGCTCGATACAAGTATGGCCTTTGATAAAGCACTCACGGAATATCTCACCCAACGTCGCGCCCGTTGTTAATCTTGTCTGCTTGTGGTACCCATTTTGAAGCGTTACCAGGACCAGGTAATGCATTAAGGTTATCTAACATCACATTGTTCTCAGAAACGGCGACTCACCATGCAGAATCGGGATTTGTTTTTTTTACTCGTTTTTGATGTACTTTGTCTTTTGCCGAGCTCTCTATCCGCCGAGTGGATCGAACTGTTCGATGGAAAATCGCTCAATGGATGGCGGCAGCGGGGTGGAGAAGCGAATTACAGGGTTGAAGACGGTGCGATTGTGGGCACAAGTGCACCGAACACACCGAACACGTTTCTTTGCACAGAAAAACATTGGGACGATTTTGAGTTGGAAATTGAATTTAAAGTTGATCCGTTACTTAACAGCGGTGTTCAGATTCGCAGTAATAGTTTGCCGGAATATAATGATGGTCGTGTCCACGGTTATCAGGTCGAGATCGACCCATCCGACCGTGGATGGACCGGAGGCATCTACGATGAGGGCCGTCGCGGCTGGCTTGCCTCACTGGCAGAGAACACCGCGGCTCGCTATGCCTTTCGGGCAGGGCACTGGAACAAATTACGAATTGTTGCCATCGGTGATTCGATTCAAACCTATCTAAACGGAATTCCAGCCGCCCACCTCCTTGATTCTGAAACGCCAAAGGGTTTCATCGGCTTGCAGGTCCACGGGGTGGGTGATGAGCGGCGACCATTGGAGGTTCGTTGGCGAAATATCCGTCTGCAGCCCATCAATGGGGTAGTCCCCGAAGGCGCGACGGTGCGGAAAGTAGCCGACGGTTTTCGCTTCACCGAGGGCCCGGCCGAAGCGCCGGACGGCCGAATTTTCTTCAGCGACATTCCAAACGAAAAAGTTCATGTTTTCGATCCTGCGACCAACGAGATAAGTATCGCAATCGAAGCGAGCGGCAGAGCCAATGGTTTAATGTTTGCTCCGAGTGGTGCGCTGCTGATTTGCGAAGGGGGTAATCGCCAACTGACCCGCAAAATGGGAACAGAAAAAATTATTCTGGCTGATCGTTTCGACGGCAAGCGACTCAATAGTCCGAATGATCTGGTACTCGACGGCAAAGGGGGTATCTATTTTACCGATCCGCGTTACGGTGACCGTAACGATATGGAGATGCAGGTTGAAGGCGTTTATTATTTGCCGCGTGGGGGAGAGTTGCGACGGGTGATCGATAACATGGTCCGCCCGAACGGCCTGATATTCTCGCCCGACAAATCAATTTTGTATGTGGCCGACAACGGGGCCAAAACCGT
>DLCF01000097.1:0-1563 GCA_002480485.1 Planctomycetaceae bacterium UBA7805 | reverse complement strand
GACGGGATGACCATGGATGTGCTCGGTAATCTTTACTGCACCGGTGGGCCGCGGGTGGTGGTCTTTGCGCCCGATGGGGAGCAGCGGGTTGTGATTCCCGTTCCGGAAGGCACGGCCAACTGCACGTTCGGGGGACCGAACCACAAGACGTTGTTTATCACCGCGCATCAGGGACTGTATGCGATTGATCTCGCGGTCCCCGGTGTTTTGCCCTGAGTAAAATATTTTTGCAGACAGCAGCAGTCGGAAAAAAGTTAACTTTTGGCAGTCGCAACAGAAAAATTATTTTCCAAGCATAGGGCAAAAAACCATGAATAAAGAAATCGCTTCTGTATCAGACCGACCTAGAAGAACGGTTCTCGGCACGCTCGTCGCGGTGGCGGTCGCGATTTTTTGCGTCGTTTATATGCTTAATCCAACGGCTGGATTTTTTGAATTCATTCCGGATTCAATTCCCTTTATCGGGAATGTAGACGAGGGGCTGATTATGCTTTTATTTCTTGCCTGTCTGAAATATCTGGGGATTGATATTCCACTTGTAAAGTCATCCCGGAACGCGAATCCGAGGCAGTAAGTAATTTGCCGTTATTCAGTAAAGCACGCCCGGTAGGATTCGAACCTACAACCCTCGGTTCCGAAGACCGATGCGCTATCCAGTTGCGCCACGGGCGCTCAACCATGCAGCCCTCCGCTCGCGCGGGCTTCTGCAGTTAGGTCAGAGATGCCTTAAGAATAGGGTCTCTCCACCCCTTTCGCAACGGCTTGACGGAAACCGTTTTCTATCTCTCTAATGAAGTTATCTGATAAAAGCATATTAGCCTGATTGAGCAGCACCGAGGAGTCCGTCTAAAGTGTCCATTACTTTACGAGTTTTAGACGGTGCTGATCGAGGAAAAACTTTCGACAATCTCCCTTTACCGGTCACCATTGGTCGCGAAGAGGGCAATTCAATTCAGCTGAATGACGAGCGAATAAGCCGTTTTCATATCAAGATCCAGGAGGATAATTCCAAATTTATTCTCACAGACCTTGAGAGTACCAATGGGACAAAAGTCAATGGTGATGAGATTCGGCTTCGCATTCTGCGATACGGTGATCTTGTAAGCCTCGGTCGCTCTCTATTGCTATTTGGTACAGAGGATCAAATTGCAGAGCGGTTGGCACAAATTCGAGGACGCGATGATCATAGTGATGTGCTCCTCGCGGATGGAGGGACTAAGGACGATCAGGCTGCCCCGCTCGATTTTGAAATTCACTGGAACAGCGATCCGGATATCCAAGCCACACTACATTCACTCCAGCAACCCGAGTTACCGGAGTCTCTTTCCCCCTGCCAGGCAGCGCAGCTTTCAGAGTTGGTAGAATATTTGCATCTTCGCGTTGGCGATCTTTTGACAACCGGTAAAGCAGTTGATGAGCAAGGAGAGCAGATGCTTCTAGAACAACGGCATTGGCAGAATCTAGTCGACTTGCAGGCGCGGTTGAGCGATTACTTGAGAAAAATCACTGAACCACCAGAAATGGAGTAAATCCATTATGACAACCGCCCTGGAAAATGAATTA
>DLCF01000166.1 GCA_002480485.1 Planctomycetaceae bacterium UBA7805 | reverse complement strand
GGATTCGGCTGCCGCTCCGCAGTATGAGTCGACCGCCAGTAAATCGCAAACTACCGCAATACCGAAAATAGCAGAGGCGCGGATCGCGATCGACAAAGATACACAGAAAACGGTTGCTAATACGGTAAAGGCGGTCGCGAAAAACGAAACACCATCTCCGCTCAGTCCAGAACTGGTCGCTCTGCGAACGAAGCTGGAGCGCGTGATAAAAATGTATCGTGAACAAGAAATTAGTGTGCGAGAAAAGAGTGCTTGGTCGGTGATGCACTCTTTTATCGGCTACGGTGTAGACAAGAAAGTCAGGATCGATCATCAGGGCAATCGGGCCAGCGCTATTGGATGGATCTGCTTTAATAACCCGTGTCGTGGTGTGCGTCTGTTTTATCTAAAGAATGGCGAAATTTATGGTCGCCTTGGGCCAGGTAATCAGGGGCATGAGGGGCAGTTTTTGGCGATGCTTGCCCAATCAAGGGTACACGCCGACTACCCGATGAAGATTGAGGGTCGTGATTTCACGGTGTTAGATCTGGTCGAGAGAGAGAAGAGAAGTTGTCGCCCCAAGACCGAACTCACGTTCAAGCTTATCGGCCTGTCGCACTACCTCGAAAGCGATGAAAAGTGGAGGGACGATCGTGGAAGCGAGTGGAACATTCCCCGGTTGCTGAAAGAGGAGATGCAACAACCGATTATCGGTGCAGCCTGTGGAGGCACGCATCGGTTATTCGGTCTCTCTTATGCGATCAATCGACGTATTCACAAAGGAAATCCGGTCGATGGCCAGTATCGCCGGGCCGAGATCTACATCAAGGATTACCAGAAATACACGTTCAAGATGCAGAACCCGGATGGAAGCTTTAGTACCCGATTTTTCTCGGGTCGCGGTGCAGCAAATGATCTCGATCGAAGGCTGCTCACAACCGGCCATATCTCCGAATGGCTTGCCTTCTCTCTTGAGCGGAACGAACTGACCGAACCTCGGATGGTCCACGCAATGGATTATCTGGCAGGACTACTGCTGCGGGGTAAGTATCCCGGCTGGAAGGTGGGACCGTTAGGCCATGCGTTGCACGCGGTCAACATCTACAACGATCGGGTTTTCAAACATAATGTCAATACGCCGGTCGTTGCAGCCCGCCCGCGGTGAGGCACGCAAGGTAGCCGTTGTGAATTCGGCAACTCCATGTAGCTTTTAGCGTGCGCATTACGCACCATCTTGATGCTACATCGATCCACATTGGTTTTGCGCTGCAAGTGTGTTAGCGCGCACTTGAAATTCGAAGCAATACGCTTTAGGATGCGGGAAAGATGCGTGTTTCTATGTATTGCTAGCGGGCAGTGCATAGTCGGGCCCCGCTTTGCGACAGCATTCGGTCGATCAAATGACGCAGCAGACATTTAGCGATGATTTCAAGGCGATCCTGGATATTGCCCATCGCCTTGCAGCGTACAACGAGGCGGATGCGGTTCTGGTGATGCTTGAGGGTCCCACTGATTTTCAACAACTAACCGATTCCATGGGCGACCATAAATTGCTGGTCAGCGCCGATAGCGAGGACTTGCTGCAGGGTGCTGCTGAGGCGGGTATCGCATCGGTTCGGCTGAATATGCCGCAAGCTCCCGTATTCGAAAAACTGACCCAGACGCTGCTTGAAAGTGTGGCAGATGAAATTTTGTTGCCTGGGGCGGATGTAGTTGCCGTCTACAGCGGATTTGAGGCCGATCGCTATGACTCGGTCAGCATGCTGCATCTGGATGAACATCTCAGTCGATTGACTGTCCGCGACATCCGTATGCTAGAGACCCGCGTGCCACTAGAGACGCTCAAGACGGTAGTGGATCTAGCAGTGGAAATCGGTCGGGATGGTCGAGAGGGTAAATCTATTGGCACGATGTTTGTTGTTGGGAGCACGAAAGCCGTGCTAGAGCGATGTCATCCTGTCGGATTTGATCCGGTAAAGGGATATAAAAAGTCAGAACGCGGCCTGGGAGACCGACGCGTGCGGGAAGGTATTAAAGAAGTTGCCCAGATGGATGGGGCCTTTGTGATCGGGCCCGATGCTACGGTGATGGCCGCTGCCCAGTATGTCGATGCGTCGGCCGAGGGGCTCACTATGACCAAGGGGCTCGGATCGAGGCATTGGGCAGCCGCCGCAATCAGTCGCAAAACAAACGCGGTTGCAGTGACGGTCAGTCAATCAAGCGGCACTGTGAGGGTTTTCCAGAATGGTGAGGTCATGCTGCGGATTGAGCCATTTCGGATGCCGATGAAGTGGAAAGATTTCGAATTCGAGCCACCGAGCGTTGAATAATCCATGCGCAGCCTGGGCGTTGGTCGTAGCGATACGGTCCAGGGCATGCCTCACGTCGACCGCTACTGTTCCAAGACGGCCTGAATCATAGAGGCTGGAATTCCCAGATCGGCAACGTGGATTTCCCCTACGTAAGGTTTGCTTGCCGGTGCAATCAATCCGATTTTTGCTGCCATAAAAGTACACGTATGATCTGCCCGGATGATGGCCTCGGAAGTGGCTCCATAATCGCAGTCCATGCCGCTCGGAATGTCGACTGCCAAGGTGTTGGCGGTTGTTTGATTGATAGCCTCGATGGCGTATTGGATTGGATTTCTTGGAGCACCTTTGCAACCGGTGCCCAACAGCGCGTCGACGATCCAGCATGCTTCCGATAGGATCCGCGAAAACGTCTTGCTTGATCCCTCCTGATACTCAATGACTGGAATACCAAGGCTACGGAGAATCAAGTAATTTGTTCTCGCATCTCCCGAGATTTTTTCAGGCGATTCCCAGTTAAGCACATGAACATCGTAATTTCTTGCCAGTAAATGACGGGCGATCACATAGCCGTCACCGGCATTGTTACCTTTCCCGCAGCAGACAACAATTGGCGAATTCGCTTGCAACGCACAGAGCAGATCACTCGTAGCGCGGCCCGCATTTTCCATCAACACAAGACCACTGATACCATGTTGCTTCGTTGCGTAACGGTCGATTCGCGCTGCTTGTTCTCTGGTAAGGGTACGCATAGATCCGTTGTGAGCTGGCATTTCGTTGGAAGGCCGAACTGTCTATATTTGTAGTTCGCGTGTTTTTTAAGTGGTGATGTAAATGCCTATTTTTGATTTTTTCTGCCGAGATTGCCAAGAAAAGTTCGAGGCCCTTCTGCGATCCGATGAGATTCCGCGGTGTCCCCGCTGTGCGGGGGAGCAGCTGGAGAAATTGCTTAGTTTACCAGCAACACCGCGCGGAAGTGAGCATGCCCGTGAGGCCTGCCAAAGCTTACCACAAGGGAGAGGTTTTTGTGGGGGTGGCGGCTGTGGCATGCCGGAGTGTGAATAATTCGTTCTCTCAAGCGATGGCGATCAAGGCAGTGCGCTGACCTATGCCTCGAGCGATAAATTGAATAGAGATCCCTATTTGCTGTTCAAAACTCACCCCTGTTCCCATGGTTTGAGCGAGCAGGCCTGTCGTGAGATAGCTGACGCTGCAGAAGTTGTTGTCGCGGATCCGGGGCAGGCGATTCATCGTCGGAACGAACCGATGACAGCCGTCTTCCTGATCGTCCATGGCCGACTGAAGCAGGACGTTTATGATGTGCAAGGGCGAGTTGTGCTGACCCGTTACCAGATTGCAGGCGCTCAATTTGGAGGAATTTCGGCAGCTCTAGGAGAGCCGATGCCGATCGATTGTGTTGCATCGGATCCTTCGACGCTTCTCCGTTTTGATTACGCGAGTTGTCTGGAATTAACGAAAAGGCACGACCAGTTCCAGTTGAACTGGCTGCGGATTCTGGCAAACTCTATTAAAACTAATCTCTTCCATGACCGGTCTCCCGTTCGCGCGAGAATGGTTGCCTTCTTTCACCAATCGAGCAACACACGTCCATTGACGACCCAGTTGCTGGAGCGACTTGACTCGTTGGGAGAAGCACCCTGTTTGCTGACCGATGATCCAGACCGTCGGCCGCTAAAGAATATCCGATCACGGGTAGCGCCTAGCGAGGGTGAGGGTCAGTTGGGACCCGAAGAGATCCGCCGTTTGATCGGTGAATGGCTGGCGGATTCTCAACGGATTGTTTGCGAGTTGGCCATGTCGTACGATTTCCAAAGGGCCGGTAATCTGGTCGAGGTCTGTGAACAGGTTTTCTGGTGCGTCACAGTGGAGAATTGGCAGGCTTCGATCCCTGTCTTGAAGCGGTTGTTGGATCGGTCGCCCGGTTGGCGAAACAAAATCAACGTGGTCTGGTTGCTGGATAATGAAGAGGCACCGTTGGCCCCCGGCTTGCGCGAACTTGTCGCTCGTGACTTCAAGATTTGTCGCTCTGCCCTGCTGCCCGAGCAAGGGAAGGTATTGAGCTTTGGCATCCAGCGTCTGATTCAATTCCTGCGAGGCGTGCAAATCGGCGTTGCTCTGGGCGGTGGTGCTGCTCGCGGTATGGCGCACCTAGGGGTACTCAAAGCGCTGGAGCAAAATGGAATCATTATTGACAGGATTGCAGGAACCAGCGCTGGGGCGATGACCGGAATTGTTTACGGGTCGGGTATGGATGTCGACTACGCTGTGGATCGGTTTGTGAATGATTTGAGACCATCCTGGTTTTTTAGAAATCTGCCTCGCGGGGAGCACTGGTACTTGCTGTATAAATACAGGACAGGTCAGTTTGACCCGATGCTGCGAAAATATTTGCGTAGCAGTTGTCTGGAACAATTACCGTTGCCGGTCCACTCCATTACGGTTGACCTCGTTACGGGTCAGGCCGTGACCCGCGAAAAAGGTGATGCCGTACATGGAATTTTAGAAAGCATCAACTTGCCGGTTCTTTCGTCGCCCATCAACCGGGAGGGAAAGGCACTGGTCGACGGTGGTTTGATTAATAACGTTCCTGCCGATGTTTTGGTCTCGCGGGGCTGTAATTTCGTGATTGCCGTCAGTGTAACGACCAAGATGCAACATGAGTTTGCCAGAAATCGCCCCGATACGCCCACCGCAAGAATGAAAAAGGCCTCGACTCTGCAAACCGTCTTAAGAAGTTACTTGGTTCAGAGTGTAAACATGAACTCAATCGGGGTTCAGCCAGCCGATATTGTGATCGAGCCGGATGTGTCAAATTTCCAGTTGACGGAGTTTGCCAAGACCGACCAGTTGTCGGCGGTCGGCGAGGAAACCGCTCTGGGTTCAATCCAGCAGATTAAGCAGCAGCTGAGTCATCTAGATGATCGCCTGTATCCGGCGCCATGAGAGCAACCTTTCCTTAGCTCAGGCGATTTCGATTCACCTCCGCTGTGAAGACCGAGATTTCCGTCCACCAAGCGCGATCCTCGATGGAAAAAGTGCAGCCATGAATCTTGGCTGAAGCGTAATTCAGGTTGCAGGCAGACAGCACAATTTGCTGATCGCTGCATGACATCAGGAATAGATCTGGATAGAAAAGAGTGCTGCGATTAACAGTCTGTTGCTGCTTATGCGCGAGGCCTGCATGCTGGTCTATCCAACCGATGAGGCAACAGCAGTTGCTCTCTGCCTACGGGGTATCGATAGTGCTCCCACTGTTAGTGCGACACCACTATGACAACTCTTTAAGGCAGAACATACGCGGCCCCGAGCACTGCCCCTGCTTGCATCAAGCCACCACGCAGGGAGATCGGAACGGCCGGAATATAGCGAGGTGCGGGGTCTCCGGGCCAGTAATGCCCCAGTGCATAGACACATTCCTGGGGTGGTCGCATTCCCATGTTGTACGGAAGGATCGCTACATTGCAGAAAAAGTGGGCTGCCGAGAGAAATGGTTGTGAGATGCGACCGATGGAATGGCCGTATCTCTCGGCCTGTAACTCGCGGAAGTAAAGTGGCTTGTGACACAAGCCAGATGCGGTCCAGGCGAAGTTGAGTGGCTCTTGCTGTCCGAAACGATAGCTATTGAGCGGGATCTTGTGTGTTTCAATATCGCATGATACTGGAAAGTCAGCTCCCGGAACGCCTGCCACAGAAATATTAAGGCTGATATCCGCAAGCGTTCGATTCAGCAGATACTCTCGCGAGGCTCGACAGTCCCGTTCATAGGCATTTTTCCCAGCAGCGATAGCTGCATCAATTTCCGCCTGCATGGCCTTTGAATCACGCTCGATAATCCGCTCATCCGAATAAAGGTCGAGTGATTCGAAGGGAGGGGGCTCCGGACGTGACAAGTCCTCGGCTGCCTCGGGCGACGTGTCATCAGTTGTTTGAATCGATTCAGTATTTTCGTGTTGTTCTTCTGTAGTTTTTTTGTTTTCCGATTCCTGGTTCTCAACGAGGCTCGCGGTCTCCACAGTCGGCACGAGCGCACTTTGTGGCACCTGTTTTACTGTGAGCACCGATGTCGGCGGGTCTGAATCCTGAGGTAATTTGCGCTCGCTTGGATTCACCGACCCGGATGCACTTACCTTTTCCCGCATCGGCAATCGGTTGTTCTCCTTAGTATCTTTCGATTCATTTGGCTTGGCTGATGGGTCGGAGACGGCCAAGACCGATTCCTCGTACTGTGCCATTGCAAGCGGTGAGGTGATCTCTCCTGAAAAAACCTCATTCGGCGTATGAAATGATTCCTCGATTGCAGCTGCGTTCCCGTTCGCTGTGGCAGACGTTGGCGACTCGGAGGGGGCAGCAAATGGCAGTTTGATTTGCCGTATTTCGTTCGACTCTGATGATGGACTTGGGGTGGCGGAACCCGGTTTCACGAAATGGAAGGTCGACTTGCCGATTTGATCCACAGGCGACCGGTTCACCTCCGTCGTACCGCTGCGGGTTTGGCCGGTAAATCCGACCCGAGTTTGAGCTGTATCCCTCGCCAGTCGGTCTCCAAAAGGGTCCTGCACGCGATGTTTATTCGCACCGATGAATTGAGACGAGCGGTGCCCCATGCGTAGGGACACGCGGTGCGGGGATTTTCTTCCTTTATTTTGTTGCGGCCTCCACCCATCGGAAACCGATTTGATCGATTGCTGCTTCTCAGACACAGCACTGGGTATTGGCCTCGCTCGAGGGGCCCAGTCGTTGGCCACCGCTGTTAGGTTGCCGAAAAGAACCAGGATTGCCAGCAGCATGGACACGCGGCCCGCAGAGTACGGCGCATTAGTTGCCCTCACCGCCCGAGTGTTCGGTACTGTAATTTGTCGCTTCCTGCGTAATAGCAATGTCATGCGGATGGCTCTCCCTAACACTTGCCGCGGTGACCTGGATAAATTTTGCCTCGGATCGTAACTTTTCAATGTTCGGCGTGCCACAGTACCCCATCCCCGCCTTTAATCCACCGACCAACTGATAGATGAATGGGCTCAATCGGCCTTTATAGGGGACGCGGCCTTCGACTCCCTCGGGCACTAATTTGTCTGGCTGCGTTTCTTTCCCTCGCTGTCGATAGCGTTCACTCGATCCCTTGACCATGGCTCCGATCGATCCCATACCCCGGTAAACTTTAAATGTCCGTCCTTGATAAAGGATTTGTTTACCGGGACTCTCTTCCAGGCCGGCGAGCAACCCGCCGACCATAACCACGTGCGCTCCGGCTGCGATGGCTTTGGTGATGTCTCCACTGTAGCGAATCCCTCCGTCTGCAATGATCGGCACTGGTTCAGCCATGCTTGCCATAGTTTTGGCCGCTTCATAAATGGCCGTAATCTGGGGCACGCCGACTCCGGAGATGATCCGAGTCGTGCAGATGGATCCGGGTCCGATGCCCACTTTAACGGCATCGGCTCCCGCATCGACCAGATCATGGCAACCCTTCGAGGTTGCAATATTTCCCGCGATGATTTCAATTTCCCATCTCTTCTTGATTGTCCGAACCGTCTCTAATACATTTGCCGAGTGTCCGTGGGCACTGTCAACGACCAGCACGTCGACGCCCTGACGGATCAAACTTTCGGCACGCTCGTAATCATGTACGCCGACGGCTCCGCCGACCCTTAATCTTCCCTGGCTATCTTTGCAAGCGTTCGGGAAACTCTTCATCATGTCGACGTCTTTGATCGTAATCAGACCCGTCAGTCTGTAATCTTCGTCAACCAGTAAAAGTTTCTCGACCTTTTTTGCCATTAAAATTTTCTCAGCTTCCGCAAGCGTTACAGTCCCCGTTGCCGTTACTAAGTTCTCACGGGTCATCACATCCTCAATTTTAAGGTCGGATCCCTCGAGAAAGCGTAGGTCGCGGCGGGTGAGAATGCCTTGCAAGCATCCCTCAGGATTAGTGACTGGAACGCCAGAAATATTGTGCTGATCCATCAGCTTGCGTGCCGTTTCGACGCTAGCATCTGGTGGAAGTGTTACTGGATCGACGATGATTCCATTCGCTGATCGCTTGACCATATCGACTTCTTCGGTTTGCTGGTCGATGGACATGTTCTTGTGGATAACGCCAAGTCCGCCCTGCTGCGCTAGTGCGATAGCCATGTTGCTCTCGGTGACCGTATCCATAGGAGAGCTCAAGAGTGGAATGTCTAGCTCGATGCGTCGAGTAAGCCGAGTGGCTACCGACACTTCCGCCGGGACAATTTCACTGTAGCCCGGTTCCAGGAGCACATCGTCAAAGGTCATTCCGGTGTACGCGATGCGTTCATTCATAGGGTACGGTTCCTGGCCCTCGGGTCGAATAATGGCCGGGCATTATTACGCGCTCGGCGATCAAACGCAAATGGGGGCGATGCCTGCCTGCCCGTGAGAATGCCACTAATCACCTTAAATCAGCAGGCAATATCTTTTCGAAACGACATGCAGTGTTGATGACACTCGACGGAAATTTGGGTGTGATTTAAGCGCTTCGATTGAAAATCCATGATGCAAAAATAGGCACTTCAACCACGACGACGTGATCGACGCTTGTCGCGTCGACGGACTTTTTGCTCAACTTCTTCAATTTCGTCAAACGGCGCATCATATCCATAGTCCATCAATTCCATTGTGCTTCGTCGAATCAAATGTCCCTGGTTATCTTTTTCTTCAGAGCGGTAACTGACCACCTCACCTGGAACATCACCCGCATGAATAGACCATTTGGTGGTGGCACTTTTACCGTTGGTTTTAACCATTTTTTGGTGCGAGGTTGTTTTGATCTCATCCAACACCGGATGCGGCCGATCAAGGGCCGTAACCTCCAATTGATTGCGATACGCGGGATCTTCGTCTTCACCCAGGGTGGTGACCGTTTCGCGTCGTAGGACGTACGGTGCGCACTCGTCGGAGTAGTGAAGCTTAATCAACTTATGCTGCCCGGGACTTTCAATTTCATATTGCCGGACGCGACAAGGGATCTGCTCTCCGTCAACTTTTGTATCCTCGGGGCCGATGTCTTGCATTAGTGTTCGATTACCGATCTCCTCTCCGTGATAACCAACGGAGATGGTTCTTACCGGCGAGTCAAATTTTTTTCCACCTACTTCAAGAACCGATTCAATGCGCAACGTAGCGTATCCGCGCCGACTACGCTGCAGCGCGATGCGTTCGACCGTAGTCGTCGTTCCGGTACGGTTTCCCTCATCATCAAATGATTCTGTGATGATTCGCGCTGTCCGCCAAGCTCCTGGTGAGAATCTACCCCAGCCGTTATGTTCCTTGGGAATATCGCGGGTTTGTCCCATCGACATTGACGCGATAATCGACATCGAGAGCATCAAAATAGAAGCTATGCCGCACTGCCGGAAATTGGTAACGCGAGGCATCAAGATTACGGAGCGCACTGTGCGAGCAACGCTACATAAAAAACAATTCCTTGCTCTGTGCAACAGCTGCCAGCCTTGTTCCATGCCAGCTCCTTAGTTCGTGTCGCGATTATCCTACCACCCCTGAGGTGAGCTGCGATTGAGCTCTTTATTTTGCCTTATAACAGTCTGATCCACCAGAGTGGTATATTGATGTTTAATGTAATAATGCGCCTTTATCCCATGAAGAAGGGCAGGAACAACCTATATAACACTGCTTTCCAGACTCGCTGCCCTAATTTCAGGGTGTGCTCTGCGCCTGTTTGGCGATCGCCCGCGTGATCTGTTCGTCCTGGCGTGGGGGAACGCTGCGAAGATCAATCAGCAGCTGACCCTTCTGTACTCTCCCCACCACTGCAGGTGTACCGGTGCGAAGTTTACGATGGAAGCTGTCAAGCGAATCTCCTGCCACATCAATCGCAACGCACCATGTTCGGATCTGTTGCGTCGGTACGGAACCGCCCCCGAGAAATGCCTCCTCCTCCGCGGCTTCTGCTTTGCCGATTCCCTGCACCTGCTGCAATTGAGACGCAATGCTTTCTGCTCTCAGGCGGAGATTTTCAAGCGGAGTCGCCAAAAGTTGGAGAAGTGGTATTTGATGTGCCGCGCGTTGTGGGTCACGAAGTAATCGCAATGTTGCTCCGAGTGCCGCAAGCGTTAATTTATCGATGCGTAACGCCCTTGCCATCGGGTGTCTCGCGATGCAATCGATCTCCGCTCTGCTGCCGACGATGATTCCGCTTTGGGGACCACCCATCAATTTGTCGCCACTGAAGAGAACCACATCAGCACCAGTTGCAATGCTTTCCGCAGCAAGCGGTTCGTCACGAACGCCATAGGAAGACATGTCGATGACGGCACCCGATCCAATGTCGTCAATTACCGGAACTCCATGTTTTTTCCCGATGCGGACGATTGATTCTAGGCTGACATCTGACGTGAAGCCCACGACCGAGAAATTGCTGGGATGTACCCGCATGAGGGCAGCCGTATTTTCACAGATAGCGTTTTCATAATCTTCAGCATGGGTTTTGTTGGTGGTTCCCACTTCTCGCAAACGGGATCCACTCACATGCATTACATCTGGCAGCCGATAGCTGCCACCGATTTCAACCAGTTGTCCCCGTGAAACAATCACCTCCCGACCACCACCGAGTGCAGCAAGCGTAAGCATCGTAGCGCCTGCATTGTTGTTTACAACAGCCGCCGCCTCGGCACCCGTTAATTCGCAGAGTAGTTCTTCAACCGCGTCGAAACGATGAGAGCGTTTTCCCGTTCGGAGATCAATTTCAAGGCTCGCGTAGTCGCGGGCAATGGTGACCATTTCCTCGATCGCTTGTTCGGCGAGCGGTGCTCTTCCCAAACCTGTGTGCAGTAAGATACCGGTCGCATTGATCACCGGTCGCAGGGATGAACGCTCGCCGAGTAAAATTTTTCGCGCAATTTTTTCCGCAATTTGAGCAACCGACGCGACATCCGCGTTATTTTTATCGCGATTGATTTCCTGGCGATATTCATCAAGAAACGTGCGTATGCCATCAACAACCACGTTACGACTCACCCGGTCGACGAGTGGCTTGAGGGGCCCCGCTTCGATCAGCTCAGTGACGGATGGAAGGTGGCGTAACACACCCTTTGACATGATTTCAGCCGTTCGACATGGTTACTGTGGATTCGGTTCGGCAATGAAAGTGCACATAGCGAAACATGCCTTGCCAGTATGAAACTACCAGTAGCCATGGACGTCGTCAAACAGGTGCGTCTCTCAAAATGACACGGCGCCCCACACGTTACGGGCGAAGTGACGAGCGGCCTTCAAATCCGTTTCGCTAGTCCGCTTCGGCATTGCTAGATTTACGCGTCAGATTTTTTTGGTTTTTTTTAAGCGTTCGATCCAGAAAATCAATTGATTTTTCAATACTTACGGTGTCCCGCGCAGCAGCCATATGTCCAGCTCCGGAGATGGTGTAAACGTCTGTCTCTACACCAGCATTGCGGAGTGCACGCGACATCCGCTGTGGACTTTCCACCCGTACCAATCGGTCTTTCTCACCGTGGTAAAAAAACATGGGCGGATCGTCCGGCGAAACATGTGCTTGCGGTGACGCTTTCTCATAAATCTCCGGAATATTTTTTCGGGTATCACCGAGCCAATAGGCCAAAACTGGTTGATCGGGATCGATAAAAGTAAAATCGCAAGGAGCGCCCCCGCCGACGACTGCCTGCAACCGAGTGGAGGGTTCTGACGCTGAAGATTGAAGAAACGGGAATGACTTATAATCGGTGCAGGTGCCCAGCAAGCTCACAAGGTGACCGCCTGCCGAATAACCGAATCCGCCAATCCGCTTGGGGTCACATTTATATTTCCCGGCATGTTGCCGGAGAAAACGAACGGCATCAGCGCAGTCTTCAAGTTGCGCTGGAAACCGGTGCGCCGGGGCGAATCGGTAAGAAACAGATGCGACCGTATAACCGCGAGATGCCAGTTTCTCTGCGACCGAATGCATATTCCATCGGTTACCCATTCTCCATGCGCCCCCGTGCACAAGCATTACCGCAGGCCAAGGGCCCTCTCCCTCGGGAACATAAATGTTCATCCGAATCGTTTGATCTCCGCGGGTGATGTAAGGAACGTTTGCCAAGAGTTCAAAGTCGCCATGTGTCGCATCATTTGTCGTGCCCCGGGTTGCGCTGCATAGTCCGAAGAGTATCAAGAACGCCGGCACACCGCGCAGCAAGAAAATTTGTAAATCGCCTTGCATGAGTTTGTTCGCCTTTTTGTGATATTTTCGCCGCAGTATGTGATTCGATGTCCTCGCTCAACGTGAGGATCCGCCCAGGTGCCCTATCAGAACCGGTATACCCGCTACGGCCCTAAATTCCACTACCGCTCCCCTAAAAAACACGAATTTTGCGTTAGTTTTCGGGCGAATTTTGAAGCAGCGGGCCGATCTATACCGGAGTAGGCAGGGAGGCCGTCAGTTTATGTGGAGGGTGGATAAATAAATTTTGCCACTCACCGCCTCATGCGGCTTCCATCCATGCGAGACGCTCATGTCACTCCTTGCTACCGACTCTCCTGCGGCGATGTCAGACGCCGTGAATCCCCCAACGAGTTTGTTGGAGCAAGAAGCGCGGCGCGTGCTGCTTGGAAACCCACATCTGCCGGCCAACTATCGCCTCGATGTTCGCGAAGCTGGCGGTGGGATCCGGCTCTCAGGGAAGGTTGATTCCTATTTTCATAAACAGATGGCTCAGGAAAGTTTACGCGATCTGCCAGGTGTCACCCAGATTGAAAATCTGTTGGAAGTCCTTCCTTGACCGGTATCTGCCATGTAGGCTGCGCATCGGATTTTTCACACCTGCGTGCGTGCACTGTCTAAGCCGAGGCCTGAGATGCGGTTATTGAATTTTCTTGATGTGGATGGACCTGCAGTTGCTTTGTTTTTTGAGGGGCGTTGGGTGAACCTCTCTTCGGCCGATCCCAGCATGCCGACCAATGTGCAAGACATGCTTGTGGCAGAGTATGACTCGTTGGGAAAACTAGCGAATCTCGCATCAGGCGCACCACAACTTGGCACACAACCGACTCACATACTGCCTCCTATTGCTGCGCCACAAAAAATAATATGTGTGGGGCTCAACTACCGTGCACATGCCATAGAGACTGGCCAATCGATTCCCGATGAACCTTTAATCTTCAGCAAGCTGAGCTCCTCGCTGATTGGTCATGAAGCAAAAATTGTCCTGCCATCGGTCAGCGATCAGGTCGATTTTGAGGCCGAGCTTGTGGTGGTCATCGGCAAACGCGGCCGCAACATTCTCGCCGGGCAGGCCCTCGAGCATGTCGCGGGTTATTGTTGTGGCAACGATGTATCCGCCCGCGATTGGCAGAAGCGAAAGCCGGGCAGACAGTGGTTGTTGGGGAAATCGTTTGACACATTCGCGCCGCTTGGGCCTTGGATGATTCCGGCCGATGCGGTTCCGGATCCAGGAAATTTGAATATCCAATCTCGCGTGAATGGCAAAACCATGCAACATTCCAATACAAGCGATCTCATCTTCCCAGTGGAGCAATTAATCTGTTACATCTCGTCTGTCTGTACCCTGGAGGTTGGTGACCTCCTATTCACCGGTACGCCTTCTGGGGTGGGTGTGGCTCGCCAACCGCCACGGTTTCTGAAGCCCGGAGATCGGGTGGAAGTAGAAATCGAGCAAATCGGAACGTTGGCCAATTCAGTGGTGGCCTCCGAATAGGCGCAATACTCCCAATCGATCACTGTTCTACGGAAACTGGGTGATTTCACACATCCCCCTGCAGCGAGACTGGAGACGGGGGGGCCGAAATGCCGAATCGCACTTTGGTGGAGCCGTGAATCATGGAGGTCAGGCCGAAAACCATCCGCAAACCTCACGTTTTGCGTATCCGGTAGAACCTGTCTCGCCCGCTCTGTTGGCTTCATAGAGCAATCTTCCTTCCAAACCACGGGGTGTTTGACTGTTGCGACGCCGAGCACAAAGTGATGATCGTCGTAGGCGCATGCTAGTCGACGAGACCTCGTGTGAACCCCACGGCAAGGGAGCGACGCCCCAAAGCGGTTCTGCGGGAGCTACCTACGCGCCGGATACGCTGGAGCGTCAGCCACAGTGCATTGACTTTCTGCCCCGTCGCTTGTGGTTGCATCCGCTACTGTGGGCCTCATCGCTGCTGATCGTGGCGGGACTCGTCTTGCTACACAACTGGCAGACGGCACGAACCGACGGTCCTTGGGAAATTTTCCAGCTGGGGCACCCCGCATCGCTAGCCAACTGGCTCTCCGCGATCGGACTTGTAGGAATCGGGGTGTTGGCCATCAATATTTTTTCGCTTCGCAGATTTCGCAAGAGCGACTATCACACTCGCTACCGATGGTGGATTTGGATTGGCGTTACCGCACTTGTATCGAGTCTAGCTGTCGCCACCGGAGTGCATCAGGTCGTCGCGCGCACATTGGCGACCACCATAGCATGGAGTCTACCTGGGGAACATCAACTTTTCTGGTTGATTCCTGTCGGTTGTATTTACACCTGTCTGGCCATTCGACTCGGTTTCGAGTTTCGTCATTGCCGACTTGCAATGTCTGGGCTTGTGACTGCATGGCTCGTGATTTGTGTCAAAGGCATGCTACTTTTTGGCTATCAATTGGGGATGCCCGGTTCCTGGCAGTTGGTTCTGCGGGGTGGATCGACACCGGCGATGGTTGCGTTACTAGGTTGTGTATTTCTCTGGTATGCACGGCACGTACTGCTCGACATCGAGGGTCTCCTGCCGGCACGTGAGACAAAAAAGAAAACACAAAAACAGGCACCTGCATTGTCGGGTTCGAGCGAATCAGCCTCACCGCAGGCAACAACGGTCCGGCCAAAAGGCCGCAGCGATCTAGAGCCAGATGTCAGCCACCGTGCGGCGGAACTGGTCGAAGAATCGTCCTACATGGAGGAAGATTCTGAGGCAAATGTTACTACCAGACGTCGGAGTAAGGATTCTCGCAAACGGCGTGCGGACGTTCCAAATGATCGGGCGGAAGAGGAATTGCCCGAGCATCGCACTCGGGAGCAACAACGAAAAATTTCCAAAGCCGAGCGGAAAAAGCGCCGCAAGTTGAAAGCGAAAGAGCGGCACGCTGCCTGATTACCCGAGATCAAACGCCCCTTCCCTGCCGAGCTCGATTGATCGATAACTTAGAAATTCGGTGTCCACTCGCACGGCATTCGACTTTAAATTTTCGTTTTGCCCCGGCCTAGCTCTCCATGGTTCGAACTCGTTTTGCTCCCAGTCCTACCGGTTTCCTCCATATCGGTGGCGTGCGTACGGCGCTATATAATTGGCTTTTCGCCCGTCGCCGCGGGGGCCAATTTATTCTGCGGATTGACGACACCGACCAGTCTCGGAATCTTGATCAGGCGCTCGGCCCAATTCTGCAGGGCTTTGAATGGCTGGGCATCGATTGGGATGAAGGTCCGGGAAAAGCGTCTGAAAACGGAAGCTATTATCAGTCGCAGCGGGATGCGTTCTATCAGCAGGCTGTGGAACAGCTGCTGGCATCTGGGCATGCTTACCGAGACTATGCCACTGGCGACGAGATTCAGGCCGAGCGTGAGCAGTCTCGGAATGAGGGTCGACCGACCCGATACAGTCGTCGCTGGATGGCCGAA
>DLCF01000015.1 GCA_002480485.1 Planctomycetaceae bacterium UBA7805 | reverse complement strand
GATCGACAAAGCACCCTATCTCAAAGCTAAGCGAGCTATGAATCTGCTGGCGGTCGCGCCGAGGGCTGCACTCGCTTTTGCACGTCGGTCTCCAGCACGCCAAATGCCAACTCATGCCGCTGAATCGACATATTCAACGCACCCAAGAGACGCTTTGCTGTGAAGTAATTCATTACAAGGCGCTGTTGAATCGCAATCGAGTCTGGCTGTGGACCCACAGGTTGGGAATTAAGTCCGACGTCGATAATCAGCTCTTCAGGAGTGCCGGTCACACGACAAAAATTCGCGTAGCTCGTCAGGGCATTACTGACATCTACATGAATGGTCCGTCGTGCGGTCTCTTCTGCCTCCGAGGACTGTGGCTCCGCTTCAGGTTTATCAGCCATCGTCGATTACTCCATTTCAATTTTCAATCATATTGAATTCAGAACGTCCAGTGTCGCAAGTTTTTAGTTCTTCACCCCTCGTGGGAATAAGCCTAGAGCGACAGATCGATAAATGCAAGCGGGGGAACCCCCCACTTAATCGCCGCTCCGACGGGGAATCACCAGGGCAAAAAACTGAATGAGCAAAAACAGAATCATTACTATTGCAAGAATCCAGGGCACTTTTTCAACCCACCCGTAAAGCCTTCCGAAGCGATCTTCCGGCACAAGGCTCAGAATAGCCGCCGACAAGACAAGCATACCGAGACTGCCGAGCAACAGAGCACACCCCAATGATGCCATTGTGCCCATGAAGGCTGTTCGCTCGCCATGGCCATCTAGATTAATGCGGACCAGACGACCTCGCTGCAGACTTTTTGCGACGGCCTCGCGAACCTCGAGACTGTGCGAAAATATTTTCCAAAGATAATCTGGTTCTTGCGGATCTGCAGTGCAAAGAGCTAGCAAGTCCATGGCCGAAAACGAAAATTCCTGACCGCTGGTATCAATATCCCAGTCGCCCGACTCCCGCAATTGGATCCGTACCCGTCCCCGTGTTCCCTCAATCAGAATCTGTGCCGCCGACTGCTCCCGGCTCGGACGGATCGCGGACCATCGCACGAGCCGATCGCTGTCACTGGTGCACTGCACATTCAAAGGAATCGGCTCACTACCGGTGCGCATTGCTACCACTTCTTTGATTGATCCAGCGAATCTGAAAAGGACCGGCATGTCTCGGGTAAACGCATCGAGAACCCCTTCACTATCTGTTGTTGCCAAGGGCCGCTGCATGTCAATGCTCTCAAGATCGCCTACAGCACTGGCAAGCGTCGGTGCAGCGTTATCCTTCGTGTGTCCTAGCAATTGCGCAAGACCCGCATGCTGCAGCAATGGCAGCAGTGGAATAAATTCACCGATACTTTCACCCGAGATTCTTTCAAATTCGTAGGCCGTTAAAACCGTGCGTGGACAGAGCGGCGAGACAAAAACGATCCCAGGAAATCCTTTTAATGTTTGCAGTGCTGCAAGCAGAACTGCCTCCGCATCCTGTCCATCAAAAATGACGATCTCCGCGCCGGAACGCTCTAGATCTGCCAACTCAACCTGCTGTAGATCGTCGGACCTGTAGACCCTGCGGTGGATTTTTGAATTCGCAAGTTGCGATTCGAAGTTGCCGATCAGGGGAGAGCTCCCCAGCAATGCAAAGTTCATGCTTTCGCAGCCTCCCATTATTCATAGTCGCCTGAGATGATAGCCACCGTCGACATGAAATCGCTGTCCCGTGCTGAAAGGAAATCGATCTTCCACCAATGCCTTGACCGCCTCGGCCACGTCAGACGCCTCTCCCCAACGCTGGATTGGCATCAGTCCGTTGGCGATCAACGCATCGTATTTTTCGGTAACTATCTCAGTCATATCAGTGCGAATGATGCCCGGACAAATTTCAAATACCTGAACCGAAACCTCCGCAAGTCGGGCTGCAAGCAACTGGGTCATCATGGCCAGTCCTGCTTTTGCCATGCAGTAATCGGCCCGATCACGGGAACCGGCATAGGCCGAGATGGAGGAAATATTGATGATCTTTGCTGCTGGAATAACGCCTTCTTTTATCTGTCGGATCATGCCGTTTGCTGCAAGTTGGGACAAAAAGAAGGGGCCCTTTAAGTTGGTGGTGAACACCTTTTCCCAACTTGCTTCAGTAGCCGAGAGAAGATCTACTCGCTCTGGTGGCGCAATACCCGCATTGTTGACCAGTAAGTCGAGGCGACCAAACCGCTGCTGACACGCAGCCATTAATTGATCCCGATCCTCCGCAGAGCCCACGTCACCTTGCACCGCGATCGCCTGCCCCCCCGCATCTTCAATCTCGGCAACCACGGCAGCGGCTCGCTCCGCACGCGATAAAAAATTCACCACAACACTATAACCGCATGTGGTAAGCTTGCAGGCAATCGCTCGCCCAATACCCCGAGATGCACCTGTGACGATTGCGACGGGTTGCTGTTCCATCGTCTGCACGCTCCTCAAAAAAAGACCCGAGCCAGCTTCCCTCCACTCGGGCCCGGGTCAGAGAATAAACTGACTTAAATCTTCGTCACGACTCAACGTGTCAAGCCTCTCCTCAACGTAAGCCGGATTAATTGTCACGTCTCCCATTTTCATGTCGGGCGATTCGAACGACAGCTCTTCAAGCAAGCGTTCCATGATCGTATATAATCGCCGGGCACCAATGTTTTGTGACTTTTGGTTCACCTCAAAGGCATACCCTGCGAGTGCATCAATAGCATCCGGTGTGAATGTTACCTTCACCCCCTCGGCGTCCATTAACGCGGCATATTGTTTAGTGAGCGATCCCCGCGGTTCAGTGAGAATGCGGACAAAATCTTGCTTTGTCAAATCGGTCAATTCTACGCGAATTGGAAACCTCCCCTGTAACTCCGGCATGAGGTCGCTAGGGCTGACTTTATGAAAGGCACCGGCTGCAACGAAAAGAATATGATCTGTTTTCACGTAACCGTACTTTGTTTGCACCGTGGTACCTTCGACGATCGGCAACAAGTCGCGTTGTACACCCTGCCTTGAAACATCCGCGCCTCGCCCTCCATCCGTCGCGACTACTTTATCGATTTCATCGAGAAACACGATCCCAACATTTTCTGCCAGTTCAATAGCCCGGGCACTGACTTTCTCTGAACTGATTAGAGCTTCACAGGCCTCCTCAAACAGAATTTTGCGAGCCTCCGCGACGGTCATTTCACGTTGGGATGTGTTGCGGGGCATGACTTTCTCAAATAATCCTTGCAGATCGAAATCCATTTGATCGCCACCCATGTTCGTCAACATCATGGGCGATGTTTTCTGCTCGACGGTGATTTCGACGGTTCGCTCTTCCATTTCGCCAGCCAGGAGCATTGCGCGGATTTTTTCGCGCGTACGCGCGTGCCGCTCTTTTAATTCGACCGCATCATCGTTGGCTTCACTGACCGTCGGAAAGGGTGCTAAAATTTCAAGTAACTGCGACTCGGCCCGTTCTTTTGCTTGATCCTCAACGGCCGCTTGTTCTTGGTCGCGTACGATCAGCATTGCGCTCTCAACCAATTCGCGAACCATGCTCTCGACGTCGCGTCCGTAATATCCGACCTCAGTGTATTTACTGGCCTCGACCTTAATAAATGGGGCAGATGTAAGACGTGCAAGTCGGCGAGCGATTTCTGTTTTCCCGACACCTGTGGGACCGATCATTAAAATATTCTTGGGCGCGACCTCACGTCGCATTTCCTCATCGAGTTGCTGGCGCCGCCAACGATTTCGCACAGCGATCGCCACCGCACGCTTGGCCGCATTTTGCCCCACGATGAATCGATCAAGTTCCGCAACAATCTGCCGTGGAGTCTGACAGTGTGATGTATCGCTCAAGCGGTTGCCTCCAGCTCCTCGATTACAATGGAGTCGTTGGTATAAACATCAATCTGACTCGCGATTTGAAGCGATTTACGAATAATCTCACTCGCCGACAGATCAGAATGCGCTACCAGCGCACGAGCCGCCGCGACTGCGTAATTGCCGCCGGATCCGATCCCCAAAACACCGTCGGTCGGCTGAATAACATCCCCGTTACCGGTTACCAGCAGCGTGTGTTCGGCATTGATCATCAACACCATGGCTTCAAGTCGGCGTAACGCTCGGTCGGTCCGCCACTCTTTGGCCAGTTCCGTCGCCGCTCGGGGCACATTGCCGGGATGATCTTTCAGCTTACCTTCGAGTCGCTCCAGCAGAGCAAAGGCATCGGCGCTGCCGCCAGCAAATCCGGTGATCACCTGCCCGTCGAGCAACCGACGTATTTTCATTGCGTCGGCCTTCATGATCGTCTCACCCAACGATACCTGACCATCGCCACCGAGGGCCACGTAGCCTTTATGTCGCACCGTCAAAATTGTGGTCGCTCGGAGCTTCATGATTACAATCACAAAATCTGAAAAAAGACTGCAATACCAATTAAGATTAACGACCGTTATCTTGCCCCATTCGCTCGTGAGTTGCCAGGGGTAAGAGCCGCCCCGGTGGCTTCGATACGATGGACCGGTTATGCTATCGGCCATGAATCAATCACGAAGCCCTTTTCTGATGTCGCCGGGAGATACGGCACTTTGGGTCATCGATGTCCAAACAAAATTGCTCCCTCTTATCGAACAGGGTGATTCCGTAGTGTGGAACATCTCGCGTTTGCTAAGGGGTGCCGCCAGCCTGGGAGTCCATGTGGCGGCGACCGAGCAATACCCGGAGGCGTTAGGCAAAACGGTACCTGAGCTGGCACCGCACCTAGCTCAGCCGCATCCCAAACTAACGTTCAGTTGCGCTCTGGTGGAATCGCTAGTTGCTGACCTGGAAGCCCGCGATATTCCCAAGGTGCTGCTTGCGGGCCTAGAAACCCACATTTGTGTCCAGCAGACTGCGCTCGATATGCTCGCACGAGGCTACGACGTGTTTCTTGCAGCCGACGCGATGCATTCCCGGTATACGCTCGATCATCAGCTTGCGCTGGATCGAGTTGCAGCCGCTGGCGGAGTTGTCACCACCACCGAGTCCATCCTCTTTGAATGGTGCCAAGTTGCTAAAGGGCAGGCATTTAAGCAAATCCGTCCCCTGATACTCGAGCAGACGCCCGACGGGAATGACGCAGACAAGGCGTAGCTAAAATAACCCAAATGGCGCCCAGACCACCCAAATTCACCATATTCTAAAATCTGCGGATCTTTTTAGTGCATTTCCAGGATGATTGCTTGCGGAGTTGTCAGGTGGCCTTATATTGTGCGAATTCACTGCAAGGCAAACAGCTGGCCAGCAGTGCAAAAGCGAAGTGAAGTCAAGGAAGAGTTGAACCCTGCCGAAATATTACCCTCGGGGGGAAAACGCATTGAGGCGAAGGGTGGCCACACATGTTGGTGCTTTCACGGAAAGTCGGACAAAAAATTCTGATCGGGGACCGCATTTCGGTGACCGTCGTCCGTGTCGGGCAGGGGGGAGTCCGAATCGGGGTCGAGGCGC
The DNA here is from genome assembly GCA_002480485.1 of Planctomycetaceae bacterium UBA7805. Taxonomy (GTDB): domain Bacteria; phylum Planctomycetota; class Planctomycetia; order Pirellulales; family UBA7805; genus UBA7805. The sequence goes on along the minus strand of DLCF01000015.1, from coordinate 10,118 downwards.
CCGAGGATATGGAAGTTGTCCGCGAAGAACTCAAAGCAGGTAATGTCGAAGATGGCAACCGTCGATTGCGAAGTTCAAGGCTTCGGGCGCCGAAATGAGAGGCTTCCCGCAGGTTACTCTGGCGGTCGCTGAGAAATGGCATGCGGATGGCCGTCCAGGTCGATTCCATTTTCCCTGACATAGCGTTTTAATCGACCAGCTTTTTCTTTCGCAGTCGGCTCATCCTTGCCTCGTTTATCCCCCGGTAAATTCAGATATTGGGGGCCCCAGGGAATTTTTCGACCTCCGCGGGTAATCAGAAAAAAGGCATACGTTTCGTTGGTGCCGATTATCGGTTGGGCGGTCGGCTCGATAGCGATCAGCGATAATCTTTCCCATTCATCCAACAGCGATGCAGCGATTTGTGCTGCCGCCCGTATGCGGGGGTCGCTCCAAACGTCTCCGGCTGCTGGTGGACGAAAAGGAACCCCTCGGACTTCAGCCAAACCGTTTGCCGATGGTGCATCGGTCCGGGTGTGCTCCAGCGGCAGATGAATCCCCTCTCGATCCATCAAAGAGATTTCGGCGATAGGATACTCACCAGCCGTCGAATTATCCCTAATGAAGGCGACCGGCTCCCGATAGCGCAACGTCACTTCTACGCGAGGTGGTTGAAATTTTTCAACACGTTCTACCGCCTCTACCCAGGGATGATCCGCAATGGCCAGGCTAAGCCGTTCATTCAGCCCCGGGTCCAGCAGGGAAAGCTGGTCGTCTAAACTCGCCTCATGGACAACCTGCTGCAAAATTGCCGAACGATCAACCCACGGACTTGGTGTCTTGATTTCAATATTCGCTGGATGCAAGCTGAATTGCGGACTCGCGGGCGCCATCTGCCAGACCACCTGCCAGCCCCAGTAGAGCAACGCTGCAATGGCCGTGAGAAGTAATGGCAAAATGAGCAGCAGCAAAATTTGTCGTGCCGCACCTTCGCGCCACGGAAACCGATCGCCTTTTTTAACGGGTCGCACTTTCGCTTTGCATATTGCGTTACGATTGATGTGACTCTCCCTGTCCAATCCATCCTCGCTCGCAGGCAATAATTGCTGAAACAATGTCGCAATGCCAATTACCAGATCTCAATCTGCAATTCTAATTCAACCCCCAGACGATCACGAACACCGGAGCGAATTTTTTTAATCAGTTCCAATACGTCCTTAGTAGCCCCCTCCTCGCGCACCACAATAAAATTCGGGTCGCGCTCACTGGTAGCGGCGCTACCCACCGTTACGCTTTTCATCCCGGCCTGCTCAATCAAAAGCGAGGCACTGGTGCCTTGCACATTCTTAAACACACAGCCCGTTGCCTGATGTGCCGGGGGCTGGCTACCTTGCTTAACAATCCACTGCTGCTGCATCTTTTTAGTCAGGGTCTCTGCTTCGGTTTCCTCTAATTGAAAATCGGCCTCCAAGATCACCAGTTCATCAAGACTGCTTTCCCGGTAACTGAAATCGAGCGCTGATCGATCTCGCTCAATTACTTCGCCGCTGCGGGTCATAACCACGGCCCTTGACGTCCACTGACCGATATCACCGGCATGTCCTGCAGCGTTCGTATGCAAGGCACCCCCGATTGTTCCCGGGATCCCGACGAGTGACTCCAGGCCAGAAAGTCCCGCTCCAACCGCAGCAGAGATTACGTGCGCTAGCGGCGCGCCTCCGGCAGCGCGGATACACGTCCCCTTGATTTCAATTTGCGAGAACGCCTCATCTTCAAGGGAGACCACCACTCCCGGCACACCGTCATCGGGGATCAGTATATTCGAACCCCCACCAATCAGACGAATCGGTAACTCTTCTTCGCGACAGCGTTTCACTAACGCGATCAACATTTCAGGATTTTCGGGGCGGGCTAAGTACTCTGCTGACCCACCGAGCTTAAACCAGGTACGCTCGTGGAGCGGGATGTCCTGTTGCACAAATTTTTCAAATCCCGACAGTCCTGTCATACTGATTCCTACCGCGGTGCGACCGCTGCTGTTTTTCGATCAATGTCCATATGTCCACCAGTTTCATATACACCGAATCTAATGGTTATGGGCTACATAGTACGATTGCCCCCTCTGGGCAACAAGCCACAATTTCACCCCGTGGATCTGCGGGTTTCTCGGCGAAAAGGACCCTTGCAGCATTCCTCGCCACTACCCCACTTGATCCCACTCGACTTTCTCACGAGGTCCGACGGTCGTGCAGCTACATTGCGTCGGGGGAAATTGCTGTAACAAATCATGAATGTCATCAAGTGAGACCGCATTGAAGGATTCCATTTCCTCACGAATCGAGCGATAGCGGCGATCTCGAATCCACCCAATCCCCACATTAAGCATTCGGTTCTGCGGTCGCTCACCAGAGAGGACGAGCCGCGAGTTAAATTTTGTTTTCGCTCGCCGCAGCTCCGCATCGTCAAAGCCATTGGCCTGAGCGACTTCATAAACCGAGCGGATTTTCTGCAAGTTGTGTTCCACTGAATCCGGATCGCAACACATCCACGTCATCATCAGACCGGTGTCGTCGTATTCGTAATAATGGGTACTGATCTGCTCCGCGTGTCCCGGATGCATCAACTCCCAATAGAGACGACTTCCGCTACTATCTCCCAGCAAGCTTACCAGGAGGTGCGCTGCGTAGCGACGATCGTCATCGCCCGATGGGCCGGGCGAGAGCTGGATTACATATTGTTGCGCTGAGGCGGATCGCTGGATCACTCTGCGATGAAGACCGGCGTGCACCGGCGTCATCTTTCGCTCAACGGGCCCGCGGGACCACGTTCCGCAATGCTGCTCAGCCGACTTCACGAGCGACGCAAAATCGATTTTTCCAGCTGCCGCTAGAACCATATTCTGGGGGTTGTAACGTGATTGAAAATACGCCCGCATTGCTTCAACCTGCATATCGCGGACACTTTGCTCGGTTCCGAGCACACGGTTGGCCAGGGGATGGCCACCGTAATAATCTTCTTCGCACGCCTCGTCCGCGCCAAAGGGTGGCTGGTCATCATACATCCGGATCTCTTCCAGAATGACCTGTTTTTCTGTCTGAAAATCATCTTCACGCAGTGCTGGTCGCATTAGTTCACACCAGAGTTTGACCACCTGCTCCTGATACTCTGGCAGCGCAACGGCATAATATGAGGTGTGCTCTTTACCTGTCCAGGCGTTATATTCCGCGCCCATCTGATCGAATTGCTGATTCACATCATCAACCGAAAGATGCTCGGTACCTTTGAAGACCATATGCTCAAGAAAGTGGCTGACGCCGGAGACAGCACCTGCCTCATCCCGCGATCCCGTATTGACGCAGAACGCAATGGCAATACTGTGCGCGTCGGGATTGCATTCGGCAACAAGTTGCAATCCGTTTTCGAGTGATTGTTTATGAAACTGCATCAGGCATCTCCAAGGGCTGTGGACCGAGCGTGACCACTGTGAAATCCGTAGGTGGATGTTGTGCAAGATAGCGATTGATCGATGTCGGTGAGAGCGCATCGACTCGCTCCGCAATCTCGTCGAGCGACCGCACTCGCTCCAGGTGATACCAGTCCCGTGCTAGGGCACCGGCCCGAGCCATGCTCGATTCCTGCGACATTATGAGAGAGCTTTTCATTTTCGCTTTTAATCGATCCAACTCCTCTGATTCGATTCCCTGGGAAAGCTTAACTAGTTCGGCAATCATCACCTCCAGTGTTTCTTGGGCACGTTCTGCGGTTGTTCCAGCGTGGCAAAATACGCTGCCGTGGGCTCTTAGTGACCGCATGGAAGCACCCACCGAGTAACAAAGCCCTCTTTTTTCACGCACTTCGGTGAAGAGGCGGGAGCTTGAACCTTCGCTTAAGACACCCACCGCGCCCCAGGCCTGAAAATAGTCTTCATGTTTGTAAGGCAGGCTTGGATATGCGAGTGCTATCTGGGTTTGACTGGAATCATGATCAAGGTGGTCGCGATAGATTTTCAAATCACCCTCTTCCGGCTCTGACCAATCGCCCGGCTTCCAGTCTCCAAATACCTCCCCGACCGTTTCCTGCAACTCATCCCAGCAGAATTTTCCCGCCACCCCGAGGATCGTACCGTTCGGACGATACCCGCACGCAAATTGGTTGCGGATTTCCTCCAGACTAATTTGATTCAAGCTCGAGAGATTTCCATGGTGGGATTGGCCCCATGGCGTCGGGTAGTGCCCTCGACGCAGCGCGACCATAATTTTCTGCACCAGTTCATCATCGAGAGCGCGAAATTCCTGCAAGGCCACTTGGCGACTCGACTCGAGTTCATCGAGCGGAAGGCGGGGCCTCCGCAACAAATCTCCAAAGAGCTGAATTGACTCCCCAAGGTGCTCGGCAAGCATCGCTGCACGATAGCACGTATGAGAAACAGAAACTGATTCGCCCGTTTCGATTCCCAACGATTCAAGTTGCTCGACATACTGCCGGCTATCCAGGTTACCGCAGCCACGCAGTGCCATTTCACAGGTCATGCTCGTCAGGCCGCCGCGATCAGCCGGATCATACGCAGCCCCGATCGGCAGGAGAAAGGTAAACGCTACCGATTCGACCGATTGCATCGATTCAGCGACCAGCACGAGGCCGTTTGGATATCGGTATTCGTGAATCGGCATGGTATCTCTATGCCCGGAGTGTTAGGTTGAGTAATAAGAATAGAAATGGGGCCGGCCGCCTGCACGCCGACGCGTATTTCAAAATCACGCCTTGGTGCTGCGACAATATTTGCGGCATGGATGGCTCGCCGGATTGCAAAAAATTGGCGGGAAAATTGACTTGTAGCTACGTGCCTTAGTGTATCGGTGGCGATGTTTTTTACAACAGTCCTGGAAAACGGGAACAGGCCATGAATGAGATCCGCTATGACCCTTTATCCGGTCATCGCGTCCTGATTGCCGAGGGGCGTGCAGATCGACCGCGTGACTTCGATATCAGTCATTCGGTAGACTCCAACCTAGACTGCCCGTTCTGTGCCGGTAACGAAAACCAAACGCCGGATGAGGTCTTACGTGCCAACACGCCGGATACTGCTGATGGGTGGGCAGTGCGAATCGTCCGCAACAAATTCCCTGCACTATCACTACCCTCTGCACCGAGACATAGAAAAGAAGATTTAGCCCTTGATCGGCTGTCCGATGCGTCTGGCTCCAATGCGAATCCAACGGTGCGGGGAGAAGGACTGCACGAGGTCATTATCGAGAGCCCGGAGCATCATATCAGAACAACAGAGCTCGGTGTAACGCAGTTGACGACGGTTCTGCATACGACTGCAAACCGCTTAGAGCAGATCCGTGGCCTCTCCGAATTCCAGTCTGTCCAGATATTCAAGAACGATGGGCCGGTCGCTGGCGCAACCATCGCGCATACCCATAGTCAGCTGATAGCGTTGCCGATGATTACGCCGTCACTGTCCAGGGAACTAACTGCCATGGCCCTACATCGCGAACAGACGCAGCACTGCCTGCTTTGTGAAATGCAAGAAAACGAGATTCGTGTCGGGAAACGGATTGTCGCAGAAAACGTCGCCTTTACTGCTTTTTGTGCATTCGCAGGCCGCCAGCCAGGGGAGACATGGATTGTGCCAAAAACCCACCAACCAGACTTCAGTGCAACGCCGTTTGATGACTGTCGACTGCTGGCAGAAATTCTGGACCAGGTTTTGCGTCAGCTGGACGTTGCCCTCACCGTGCCGGCATACAACTCGATGATCCACTCGGCCCCCTTGGAGGGTGACTTCGCCGATCATTATCATTGGCGCATGGTGATACTTCCGCGTATTACAACGCAAGCGGGATTCGAGTGGGGATCCGGTTGCTTTATTACTCCGATCGCTCCCGAACGCATCGCGAATGCCATGCGGCACGGTGTCACAGAGGCGATTAGAGCAAACATTCAAATGACCTCGCGAGCAAGTTAAGCGTGCAGCTGACAACTAATTAAATAACCGCACAAGAACACAACAACCAGAGCCAATACAAAAAGAGCAATTTACTTATGGCCCCTCGCGTTCACTTTTCACTGATCCTGCACAATCATCAGCCGATTGGCAATTTTGACCATGTCTTCGAACAGGCATATCAGGACAGCTATCTTCCGTTCCTAGAGGTCTTTGAACCGTATGAACATCTGCGGATAGCGTTGCATACAAGTGGTCCGCTTTGCCAATGGCTTGATCAACATCATCCAGATTACCTGGATCGTCTCCGCCAGCTTGTGCAGTATGGCCGCCTGGAAATTGTCGGAGGTGCATTCTATGAGCCGATTCTTGCGATGATTCCATCTCGGGACCGAATTGGTCAAATCACGCGTTTTCGTGACTGGCTTACGAGACGACTCGGTGCTGAAATTCGGGGCATGTGGATGCCAGAACGCGTATGGGAACAGTCGATGGCTCGTGATCTTGCGGACGCCGGCGTACGGTATACATTGCTCGACGACTACCATTTCAAGAACGCAGGACTCACGGAGGATGAACTGACCGGATATTATCTTACGGAAGATGATGGTCGGACATTGAGTGTGATTCCAGGCAGCGAGCCACTGCGGTATATGATTCCCTTCCAGTCTCCAGAAGAGACGATTGCCTACCTGGGACGGATTTCGGAGAAATGCCCCGGAGCTTTCGTGGCGTTTGGTGATGATGGTGAAAAATTCGGCACCTGGCCCGAAACGAAAGAACACGTTTACCAAAATGGATGGCTACGACATTTTTTCGATCTGTTAAGTGCCAATAAAGACTGGATCAACACGACGACCCCCGCTGCTGCAATGGCGCAAGTCAGTCCGATTGGCAAGGTTTATCTGCCGGAAGGCAGCTACAGGGAAATGACCGAATGGGCTATGCCGGTCGATAGGCAGGTCGAAAGTCATGAAGTCCAACATTTGCTGGAGGAATCTTCTCTGTGGAACCGGGTTGCCGCATTTGTGCGGGGTGGTTTCTGGCGCAATTTTAAAACGCGTTATCCTGAATCAAATGAGATGTATGCCCGTATGATGCAGCTGAGCGATCAACTTGCAGCGATCGATGATTCTCCGCTGGACGAAAGCACTGGTCGAATTCTGGAAGAAGCACGAGATGAACTTTATAAAGCGCAATGCAATTGTAGCTACTGGCATGGTGCATTCGGTGGCATTTATCTTCCACACCTCCGCAACGCCGTCTTCGAGCATCTGATTCGCGCCGACAACCGGATCCAGGAATTAATGGGGCAGGGCAACGGATCCTGGTGTCGAGCTAATCAGGCTGATTTTAATTTTGACGGACGCGATGAAATCCAGTTGAGTAACGATCAGTTGATCCTCTTCCTGGAGCCGTCGCTCGGTGGTCGGCTGTACGAGCTTGATGTGCGGAGTATCGCCCACAATCTTCTGGCGACCCTTGCACGACGCCCTGAGGCCTATCATCAAAAAGTACTCTCCGGCCCAAGTCGTGACGACGATCACCTTGCCAGCATTCACGACCGTGTCGTGTTCAAGCAAGAGGGCTTGGATCAATTACTGCAATATGATGCGTATGGTCGCAAAAGTCTGATTGATCACTTTTATTCAGTCGAGGATGGAGTTGACGAAGTGCGATCTGGGACCGCTCAAGAGCGCGGTGATTTTGTGCAAGGACACTACCAATCTACGGTAAACTCCATCGACGCCAATCACCTCGAGGCATTGCTTAGCCGCGAGGGGAATGTTGACAATGTTCCGCTCAAGGTGACAAAAAAAGTAACGGTTGTCGCTGGAGAAAGTGCACTGCTTGTCGAGTACCTTCTCGAAAATCTGCCCCCCGAACAAACGTTTCATTTCGCCGTGGAATGGAACTTTTCCGGAATGCCTGCCGGCGCGGAGGACCGATATTTTTATGATGTCTCGCAACAACCCCTTGGCGAATTAGGGAGCCAGTTGGATTTAAGGGAAACCACTGGGGTCGGTTTGGTGGATCGCTGGCTCGGATTGGATGTTGGTCTCTCTTGCAATCGTCCCGCCAATTTCTGGGCGTTTCCGATTGCTACGGTTAGTCAATCAGAGGGCGGTTTTGAGGCTGTGCACCAATCGGTAGTCGTGATGCCACACTGGCTTATTGGAGCCGACGCGCAGGGCCAATGGGGTGTTACCATGCGGCTCTCGCTAAAAAGTCTGAAGGATCGGATCGAAGAAAAATCTGAGTCTGCAGCCGAAGCGTTGCAGTAATTTTTCATACAAGTCTAATCGCAATTTAGAGAACCATTTCAACCAATCGCAGCAATCGCCTGCCAATCGATCGATTGCAGTGGGGCAGGTGACTGCCACTTCAGTTGTGCCAGAAGCGGTACCTGCGTGTGCTGCCGTATCTGCTTAGCATTTGATGCACAGCTTGCGTCCGGACTTGGGCTCACTTGATTGAGCACGATACCAGCCACTGGGATGTCAGGAGCATAAGCATCGCAGACACAAAGTGCACTACGAACGTCGTTGACCACGCCTAATCTGTCGGCAGCGACGAGAATGACAGGGTAACCAAATTCTCGCACGAGCGTAATCGTGGAGGCATCATCACTGACTGGTGACAGCAAACCACCGATGCCCTCGACCACTACAAAGTCGCACTTAGATGTCCAAGCAGTGAGGCCGGTGCGCAACAATCGCTGATCGACCTCTCGCGATTCCAATGCGGCAGCGACTGGCGGAGCAAGCGGGGCCTCAAATATCTGAGGGCAGACCGCCAACAAATCGTCGCAGCCGGCAGCGCGTTGCAACGCAACAGCATCGCTTGATATGAGTCCGTTCTCTTCGGCAACCGCACCACTGGCGACGGGCTTGTACGCTCCTACCTTGAGATTGTTTGCGGTTAAATTTCTGGCAATTAAACAGCTGACATACGTTTTCCCGACATCCGTACCAGTTCCACAGACAAAGAGGCCACGCGGTGGACGTTTTCCCGACGGCGTGGATAACAATGTTCAAGTCCTTTCGCTGAAATCCCCCACTTCGTATCGACCCCTCGAACGCTCAGAGCCCCAGATATTCCTCCAATGCCTCGCGCATCACTTCACCGTCGGGTTCGCTTCCTTTCCATAGACGTACACATTCAACCCATTGAGATACGAGTAACTGTTGACCTGGTAGCACGCGACATCCGCGGGTTAGCCCCGAACGCAGGAAGGCGGTGGTAGGGGACCCGAGGCAGGTATCAGCCAGCAGCATATCGGGGCCCAACGTCTCGGTCATTAAAGCGACCTCTTCGGAGGGATCAACCGCACCCGGTTCGCTTGCGTGGATTACTAAGTGAACGTCTTGCTCTACGGCCAATGCTCCTTCCCACTCCACAAACTCGATGTTCGATTCACAAGCTTCCTGAAGAGAGTCCACTAATCTGCTTCCGGATTTCTGCTCGTGACCAGCGATCGTAATCTTATTGGCCGAAGCGTGCCCGAGTGCCAGGGCGATCGCGCGTGCCGTGGAGCCGGTGTGCATTAAAAGAACGTTACAGCCGCTCGGATCAAAAACGGTATTGAGAACGTTGAGAAAACTACTGCCCACCGTGTTTGCGCCGGACCAGTCTCCCGCTGTTGTGCGGTACAGGCAATTTACAGCACCGATTTTCTTGGCGTCGGGACTCATATCCTCGATGTAGGGAACCACCTCGGCTTGATACGGGCCGGCAATCACAGCTCCACAGAAATTGAGCGCCTGCATCCCATCAATGGCACTGGACAAATCTTCTGCCGCTACTTTGAGACTGAGAAAACGACTGTCCCAGCCAGCCTGATCGAAGCACTTTTCCATCACGTACTGAGTCGGGTTACCGGCCAGCGAAGGCCCCAAACAGCACATGATCTCTTGAAGCGGACTGGACAACGATTCGGCAGAATTTTTAGGGTGTCACGATGGCCGACCAAGTCACGGCCGTTTCAGTATATCGTGGCTTGGAAAACGGGCAACTACGGACCGATAAGGACACATACAGACTAAGGATGATCGATTGGTTAAGCCGTGATGTCCTGACGACGCGCTTTGATGCGAACGTAGGGGGGAACGAAGAAACTGCGATGTGCAAAACTTCCCGCATCTGCACCCGAATCCCCGTGGACGGGTTCATTTAAATCCTCGATATG
>DLCF01000133.1:2753-8103 GCA_002480485.1 Planctomycetaceae bacterium UBA7805 | reverse complement strand
CACCTGCTCGATTACATCGTGCCAAAGCTCTCGGGTGATGCCCATGCGGATGCGGCCATGAATGATGCATCTGTCGATTCCGAGCCCAGTAGACCTGCGACGGACCCGGTCGCTGCCGCTGGTAAGCCCGAAAACAACGGCAATCATCAGAGCAATGGACATGGGCCAGTCGTCGCAGAACCGGTGACATCGGCTGCCTATCAGTTAGGTTTTGAGATCGGACAGATGCACGCCAATGCGATTCGACAATGGACTCGCAGCATCGCTCAGTCGGCGGCAGAAAGGTCTGTGCAGTGTGTGCTGGATGATCAGCTCGAGCAACAGATTGAGGGAATCGCCCAAGGCGCTCAGGTTGAAACGGCACTCGTGCGGGCTGCAGTTTCAGATCCGACGCGTGTGGTCGGCACCTGTGATCTGCTGCTAGATGTCCCTGACCCGCAAGCCCACGAAGAAAGTCGCGTACGCGGATTTGCCATGTCATTTACTCGGCACATTCCAATGGAGCACGTGCCCTTTGATGCAAACGACCACAACGTTGGTAGTGGCTGCCTGGTAAGGGCAACCGGAATGCCCGGTGCCGTGGTGGGTTGGAATGACGCAGGGATTGTGGCCATGCTTGGTCCCGATGCAAGCGAAGATCAGCCCCTGAGCAGCGGCACCCCTGCGGGGCAGGTCGTGGAATACATCGCGCGCAGATGTCATTCTTTTGACGCGTTACAACAAAGCATTGACCGTGGTGATCTCGAACGACCCCCTGCTGGAGTGAGTGTGCTGGTCGCCGATCTTGCTCGGGGTGGCGTCCGAGAAATTACCCCCCGCGGTGAAATTCAGGATCGCGGCAACCAATTGATTTGTCGCAATCGTATTTCCCCGCTTACCCGTATTCTATCCGGTAGCGTGCAGCATCCGCATATGGCGCTGGCAGAAGTGGCATGTAATCAAAGTACCTCAGCGCTTTCCGCGGCGTGCAGTTGGTTGGCAATTACCGTTAGCGGTCAGCGAGCCTCGGTGGCTACCGGTGGTCCGGTAGGCTCTGTGCCAAGCGGACTCGTATTTGATTTGCCCCTGGCAATCCGGGTCGCCGGTGAAAAAACATCCCACGTTCCGCTCGATGAGCTGATTGACCCGATTACCAGTCGCTATGTGCTGGATATGCAACCTATCGGTCCCACTCGAAAAGCGCGATCGCTGGAGGGACAGCGTGTATTGTTGCTCGGCAATAGCAGCCTTGCCTCGCCACTCGGCCGCGCGTTGCAGATCGCGGGAGCCCAGGTTGAAATGGTCCCCTGCACATCGCGGGCACAGGCGATAGAGGCCGTAGCGGCGGTAGAGAGTCAGGGTGCCGTGCAGCACCTCGTGCTTGTTGATCGCGATCCTATTGGAAGCCATGACGCATGGCCAGCAAAAAAAGAATCGCAGGTTGAGTCAGTATTTTTTGCCGTCCAGCACTGGCTCCGGCTCCGAGAATCGGCCGGCGACTTGGCGGATTCGAGTCTGACTGCGCTGGTGAACCTCGGAGGCGACTTCGGTCGCGCAGGCCGCATTCCCCAGGTGGAGGGTGGAGCCCTGTGTGGCTTGCTGAAAAATCTTAATCGAGAATATCCTGAGACGTTCGTAAGAGTTGTAGATGCAGCCCCGGAGGTCACTGGCGACGCGCTGTGCGAGCGATTCTTGGCCGAGATGTGTGATGCGGCCGGGCCGGTTGAGATTGGTCTCTTGGCCCAAGGCCGTCAGGTGGCTTCCGTTACCCCCTCCGAGCATGCCGGTCAACAGGATTCGTTTCCCGAATCGTTAAAAAGCGAAAGCGTTTGGATTGTGACCGGAGGGGCTCGAGGTGTAACGGCCGAATGTGCCCGCCAATTGGCTGCCCGGTATGGCGTGCATCTGGTACTCGTTGGCTCGACTCAACCGGTTGCCATAGATAAGGAATGGCTCGCGCTGGATGAGGCGGGATTGAAAAAGCTCAAAGGTGAGACGATGGTCGGTGCCAAAAATAGGGGCGAGGATCCTCGGCAAGCATGGGCAGCGATCGAAAAATCGATGGAAATTAATCGCGCACTCGTGGCTCTTGCTGACAGCGGAGCCCATGCCCGATATGAAGTGTGTGATCTTGCCAATAAGGACCAGGTGCAAGCGATGGTGAATCGCGTGACACAGCAAGAGGGTCCGGTCCGGGGCCTAATTCACGGGGCAGGCTATGAGGCTTCATGCCGCTTTACCAAAAAAACACCAGAGGGGCTCGCTGCCACGCTCGGGCCGAAGTGCGATGGCTTGGCGTATCTACTAGATGCCTTACAAGGTGCACCGCTTACTCAGCTGGTCGCGTTCGGCAGCACCAGTGGACGTTTCGGTGGACATGGGCAAGCTGACTATTCGGCAGCCAATGATCTACTGGCCAAGCAGGTAGCTGCGGCACGACAGCGTGAGGGTCTCGCAGCCACGGTAATTCACTGGCATGCTTGGGGAGGGGCCGGCATGGCCAATCGTCCCGAAAGCCGCTTTGTACTTGAGCAGTTTGGATTGCAGTTCATGCCCCTGGCCGAGGGTGCTACACGATTGCTTGCCGAATTAGAGGCACATCTTCCTCACGCAGAGGTGGTGATTACTGAGCCGAAAATGTGTGAGGGCGCTATCGACTGGCCTGAGGCCGACCGTCAGGCAGCGACAGAAAATCACCTCGCCGCCGCCCAGAGGGAAGCCACGGCAACGGGCAGTCTGGTGGCTGCGATTGAAAATCAGCACAGCGTGACTTTCGAGTTGGATCCGACTCAGGATTGTTTTCTGCTAGAGCACAAACAACTCGGTCGACCGTTATTGCCGGCGGTGATGGGATTAGAGCTTATGTCGCAGGCAGCGATTGCGGCCGGTCAAATGGATGCAGTGCGTGAGATTCGCAATTTTGCCGTTTCGCGTCCCGCCAGCTTCAGTAGTGATAACCGGCGGACATTCCGCGTGGCGATGCAATCGGCAGATAATGCATTGGCTGCGGAGTTGATGGCAAAGCATATGCGGCCCGATGGTCGCGTTGCAGATAAGGAACGCGAGCACATGCGATGTGAGCTGGCATCCGAGTATTCGACAGGTGATCCGGTGCCACTCGGCGATCGGTTGTTCCCCTTCAATCCAATGGTCTACCAAGAAGAGGTGCCCATGTGGCACGGTCCGGCGTTCCGCACGCTGCATGGACTCTTTATGGAACGAAGTGGCGGCTGGGGTAAGCTCATTGCCCCGGATATGAATACTTTGGCAGCGCCGCGTGGTGCAAGAGGCTGGACCATTCCTGCTGCATTGCTTGACGGATGCATCGTCGGTGCGGCCGTCTACTCCTACATCATGCTGGGCATGAGGGTAGAGGTGCCGATGGGATTTGATCGACTTCGTCTCCACGCAATGCCCGACCCTCAGGAAGAGTGTATCGTACGCTTTATGTATCGATCGCACAGTGAATCGGAAACGTCTTACGATTTTGCCCTGTACGGAGCAGATGAAAGAATTTTACTCGCGCTCGATGGGCTTCGATTATCAGTGCTCGTGCAAGGCCGCATCTAAAATTCAAAGGGGCTTCGATGTCCTCTACACCGATTGAACTTGATGTGGGCGTGGCATATCGCGGAGTCGAGTTGCCAACCGTTGGAGTCAACGGTCAGAGCGGCCAGGACAATTTCCGAATCGATCTGCTAGTCATCGACAACGAAAATACCAGAGGCTCTCTAAGCGGTGATGCCCGACGGGCTATGGAGCAGCTTGTTTCGAATTATGCTGAGCCGCCCATTCGGGTTGCAACACTCGCTCCGAGTGGTCGTCCGATAGTGATGCAGGATGGCGGGCCGACTGCTGTGCAGGTTTCGGCAAGTCACGCCGGGGGCCTGATTGTCGCCGCATGTCGCCCGTCTTGCCGAAATGGTCAGGGAATTGGCGTCGACCTTGTCGATCCGGCATCGGCGGGTCGCGGTCTCGATTGGTGGAGCGAAGATACAGCTTCGGTATCCAAGACCAATACAGAGCGGGCCCTACTCTGGGCAGCGCGGGAGGCTGCTTACAAGGCAGCCATGGTCGATGTTCCCTTCTCGCCCGCAAAGATTTCCGTGGAGCTGATCGATGATGATCGATTCGGTTGGCGTACCGGCTCACCAAGTGGCAAGGTATCTGGCGTAGGTCGTTTTTTTCGAGTGGACCATTTTCTTCTGGCGGTGGCAGTCGAAGTAAAATGGATTTACTCGCGAGGAATTGATCAAGAGGCAGCACCATGTTCATAAGTGACACCCACCTTCCACAATATTTTCCAATTAAAGCGTATCATGACCAAGAGTGGTATGAACGCGAAGAACAAGCTATCTTCTTGCCATCTTGGCACCTGGTCGCGACTGCTGCCGAATTTCCTGTTAATGGATCATTTCGCACGTTTAACATGTTCGGTCGGCCGATTCTTCTGCGGCGCGAGGGCAATGATATTCACGGGTTTTTGAATATATGCACGCATCGTAATTCAAAACTGACCATGGAGAGTCATGGCTGCAGCGACAGGATCAAGTGCGGTTATCACGGTTGGGAATTTCATGGCATTACTGGTGCGACACAAAAGATACCAGATGCTCCGTCGTTCAGGCCCCTAAAAAAGAAGGGGCATCTAGGGCTCGCCCGGGTGAGCGTGGCTGTTTACGGCGGGTTGGTTTTCGTATCCCTGGAATCGCAGTCGCCTCCATTTGGGGGTTTGTTCGAAAGAGAATTTTCCTCAATCGGCGAAAGGAATCTTGCAATCGGAAATATTGGCATTCGTGAGGTCGTATGCCCGGTGAATTGGAAGGCCGCTGTAGAAAACACACTTGAGAGTTACCATGTCGCTGAGGTTCACCCAAAAACGTTCAGGGTTGCCCCCTCAGAAGACGATTGTCGCCACCAAATGTTTGAGGATGGATCGACATTCATGTCATCAAATTCGACTCCTTGGCTGTTCCGTAAGCTGCAGACCCGCGCGCTACGCAGCGCGGGACTGCCGCTGCTGGAGAGCTATCGGCATGTTCACTTGCATCCAATGTTTACCGTAGCAGAGACCGATTCATTTGCAATTTTTTTAAGTTTTCTGCCGGAGGGACCGCGACAGACAAGGACTCGACTTTTTTGGTTTGCGCCCCAAAATGATCGAAGTAATCGATTTAAGAATGCCATCGTGCGCCAAATGTCCAAGATTGAATCCCGCTTCTGGCTGCGTGTCACGGAAGAGGATTTTTCAGTGCTGCCAATGGTTCAGCAGGGACTTGATTCCCCGGTCCATTCCTCCAAAGGCTTGATCTCACGACGCGAGGAGCGAATTGCTCACTTCCAGAAATGGGTGCTTCGAAAAATGGGTGAA
>DLCF01000133.1:0-2347 GCA_002480485.1 Planctomycetaceae bacterium UBA7805 | reverse complement strand
ATTTGTTTGTGTCATTAAAAAAAATTTGAAGCGTGTTTCAATTTATTGACAATCAATAAATTTGAATCACAATATTGATATGATTAATCTCAATGACAAAGTCGCGCTGGTGACCGGCTCTAGCCGTGGTATCGGGAAAGCTTGTGCCCTGCGGTTAGCGGAGGCGGGCGCGGATGTCGTCATCAATTTTGTCACCTCCGGTAATGAGGCGGAAAAGGTCGCCGAGCAGATCACTTCGCTCGGGCGGAGGGCCGCCTGTGTGCGGGCAGATGTCAGCCAGGAAGAGGATGTCGAAGAGATGCTCGGTTTTGTCCGTGATCAATTCGGCCGACTTGACGTTCTGGTACACAATGCAGCCACCGGAGGATTCCGTCCGCTTGAGTCGACCACCACCCGGCACTTCGATGCGGCTATGCACACTAATGTGCTGTCGCTAGTGCACTTATTAAAGCAGTCCGCATCAATGCTGGAATCTGAAAACGGGGCGCGTGGCAAAGTGGTCGTGCTTTCGTCTCACGGGACGCATATGGCATTGCCGATGTATGGATTGATCGGAGGATCTAAGGCTGCCCTCGTTTCGCTGGCCCGCCACTGGGCCCTGGAGCTAGGTGATCGGGGCGTGAATGTAAATGTCGTGGAGGCGGGTTTAGTGGAAACCGACAGCACGAAGCGGCTACCGGGTGCGGACCAGATGTTCGCCGGTCGGGAATTGAAAACTATGACCGGTTCGCGGATGCTCGAAGCAAGCGATGTCGCCGATGCGGTCCTCTTTCTCTCAAGTCCCCTCTCCGATCTGGTTCAGGGGCAGACTTTGATCGTCGATGGCGGTGCGGCAATTCATGTATGATCATTTGAACTATGATGGTACAGTGGTTCGCTTCGCGGTTTGAACGGCATGGGAGACCGGCATTCTATCGCGTCGTAATCCTCCACAGAATCAGGGGTCACAATTTAGGACGCAGCGGATGGCGGTAACGACTAAACCATATCTTCTTCTCACGGGGGCAACCGGACTACTAGGTCGCTCGCTCTTGCGGGATCTCTCCTGGGCGGGGCGACGCCTTGCGGTGCTGGTCCGCCCCAATCGCGCCGCAACGGCAGCTGAGCGGGTCGATGATTTGCTTTCGGACTGGCTAGAGATTGCAGGCGAGCAGATTGCCGCGCCAGTTGTACTAGAGGGCGATATTTCTTCGGCCAACTGCGGCCTTTCAGCTGAGTCGCTCGATTGGTTGCGGCGGAATGTGGGCGAGGTGGTCCACTCGGCTGCCAGTCTGTCGTTTGATTACCGTGAGGCGGATGGCGAGCCTTATCGAAGTAATGTTGAGGGGACCTCGCACGTGCTGTCGCTCTGCGAGCGAGCAGGAATCAAGCAACTGCATCATGTCTCCACGGCATATGTTTGCGGGTTGCGAGACGGGAGAATTTTGGAAGATGAACTCGATGTGGGTCAGCAGTCGGGCAACGATTATGAAAAGAGTAAAATTCAGTCTGAGCAGAGCGTGCGAGCGGCAAGTTTCCTCGAAACACTGACCGTCCATCGTCCGAGCGTGATTGTGGGCGACCTGGTGACTGGATTCACAAATACGTTCCACGGTTTTTATCGTCCGCTACGTATCTTACAGCCGGTACTTGCGGCATTGGTCGAAAACGCTGTCTCCGACGTGGCGCTGCTCGATGAGTTGGGGATGGACGGTAGCGAGAAAAAAAATCTCGTTCCAGCCGACTGGGTCAGTGCGGTGATGGCCCGGATTATTCTCGACCCGGCCCTGCACGGTGCAACCTATCACCTCACTTCCGATGCCCCAACCAGTGTCGATCAGCTGCGCGAAGTATTTTCTGATCTGTTGCTTGAGCGACGCGATCAGGATCGTGGTCGACAACTCGGCGGTGAGTCTGCCGCGAGTCTTTTCTCTTCCGATGTTCTGAAGAAGACGTTTTCCGATCAGATGCGTACGTACAGTGCATACTGGAAAGATGATCCGACCTTTGATGGAGCCCATCGCGCACGTGCAGTGCCCGATCTGCCGCCTCCAGTTCTCGACGAGTCGGCGTTGAGGCGACTCTGCGGATTTGCTTTGGAACACAATTTCACATGGGCGCCTAAACGGGAGCGTAACTCAGATAAATCGCCTCGGTGCTTCCTCGAGCGAGTGTTAGGTGGCTCTCGATGGACTGCCCCGGATGACGGGTTCGGGCTTTCGGTTTCGGGTGTTGGGGGTGGTCAGTGGACGATTGCCGGAGGCGACAATGCACTTTATGTGGGGCTTCCTCGAGAAGAGGCAGTGGTGATCTACGTTTCTTCACAGACGCTCTCACTTCTGATCGAGCGGCAGTTGGATACGGCCAC
>DLCF01000021.1 GCA_002480485.1 Planctomycetaceae bacterium UBA7805 | reverse complement strand
CCGAGACCGTGATCAGCGTCTCGTGCCGCGTGGCAAGCACAATCGCAATGGCCGTCGCCCCCATCGCATAGTTGGCCGTCAAACTGCGCGGGGTTCCGAAAGAGCGGGCAATGAACCCGCTGCAAAAAGCTCCAAGCAAGCTGCCAATGCCGACCAGACTGAATAGGCGGCTGGTTGTGGCCACCGGCACGCCTAACGTGTGGTTCATGTAATCAGTTAAAAACAGCATGTGGGGCGTGATGCCGATAGACGTCAAGAAATAGGCGCAGCCGGTAAGCGTCAACGAAAATCGCTTGCCGGACTCGAGCTCGGGAAGTTTATTCGCAGCCGTGTGTGACTGACCGATCGGCGCTGATGCTGTGAGCGGCCAGGCGAACATTGCGAACCAAAAGGTCAGCCCGGCCTCGAAAAGCCAGCCTGCGGTCACGCTCAGCGAGAGAAAATAAGGCAGTACCAAGCAGACCAGCACGATGGCCCCCCCTGCTCCCGTAAAACAGATGCCGCTGGCCACCTTCTTCCAAGAATCGGGCACGTGCGGCAGCACCACCGATGGTGCCAGAATCACCAAGGAAGCGCCCGCCATCCCGGTCACTCCGCGGGCAATGGCTAAATAAGCAAAGCCAAAATCCCAGGCCGACATCACCTGACCGGTAACCGCCAGCGCGAGCGATGCCCGCAGCAGTATCCGCACGCCAAGGCGTCCCGGAAGAAAGAGCGCCGCCACACAACCGAGCAGGTAACCGAGGCAGTTAAAGCCACTGAGGTACCCTGCCCCTGCTTTGTCGACCCAATCCTCGTCGATCAAGGAGGGAATAAGCGGCGTGTAGGCATAGCGGCAGAGGCACAAACCGATCCCGATCATGCAAAAGCCCGCGAGTGGTGCATAGAGCGGATGCTTTTTCATGGTTTGCTGCAATCAATGCTGTTTTTTGTTTTTTTTCGCTGCCGATTGCCCAACGGGCACCGCGCGGCGTAAACTCACAGATGGCATTTAAACGCTGCAGCGGTGCCGGTGCAACACGAAAACAAACACATCGATTCGGAGTGATGGATTGGAAATTTTCATCGGACTTTTTGTTGGCCTTGCCCTCGGTGTGATCGGCACCGCGTTGGTGATGCGATCACGCGGCCAGAGCGATCAGGCCGTTCTGCAAGAGCGGCTCAGTGCTCGCGAATCGCATGGTAAGGAGCAGCAGCAAACCATTGAATCGCAAGTGACCGAACTTGCCACCGCTCGTGAGCGCATCACGGCACTCACCGCCAATGAGGGAGTGCTGAAGACGCGTCTGGCCGATGAGCAAAAACAGGCCGCGGAAAAACTGGCAGCGATTGATGATGCCCAGAAAAAACTCAGCGACGCGTTCAAGGCGCTGGCTGCCGAATCGCTCAAAGACAACAACGAATCGTTTCTAAAGCTCGCGCAGCAGAAACTCGAATCGCAGCAGCGGCAAGCCACGGGCGAATTAGACAAACGCCAGACAGCAATCGATAATCTGCTCAAGCCGATGGAAAAGTCGTTGAAGGCAGTCGATGAAAAACTCGGCGCGGTGGAGAAATCGCGGGTCGAAAGTTATGCCGAACTCAAGACGCAAGTTGAGTCGCTCGGCAAAACCCATCAGCAACTTCGCGACGAGACTGCCAACCTGGTGCAGGCGCTGCGGAAACCGAATGTGCGTGGACGCTGGGGTGAAATTCAATTAAAGCGCGTCGTGGAATTGGCGGGAATGGTTGATCACTGCGACTTTTTCGAGCAAGTGAGCGTCGACACCGAAGATGGCCGGTTGCGCCCCGATCTTCAGGTTTGTCTGCCGGGTGGCAAGACGATTATCATTGATGCCAAAACCCCGCTTGAAGCCTTTATTGACGCGCTTGAAAGCAACGATGAAACGAAGCGGCAAGAACGTTATCTGGCGCATGCCCGTCACGTTCGCGAGCATGTCACCGCACTGAGTCGCAAGTCATATCACGAACAGTTCGAGCATGCTCCCGAGTTTGTCGTGCTGTTCCTGCCAGGCGAAACGTTCTTTAATGCGGCCCTCGAACATGATCCGTCGTTGATCGAAGTCGGTGCAGAGAACAATGTGATTATCGCCACTCCCACCACACTGATTGCCCTGCTTCGGGCTGTGGCCTATGGCTGGCGACAGGAAAGGTTGGCCGAAAATGCCCGCTCCATCAGTGACCTCGGTAAAGAGTTATATAAACGGATCAACACGCTCAATGAGCACATTGAAAAAATCGGCAAGGGGCTCTCAAGTGCCACGAAAGCCTACAACAGCTCGGTTCGATCGATCGAGACCCGTGTGATGGTCACGGCCCGCAAATTTGAAGATCTTGATGTCGCGGGCGACGGGGAGCTTGCGCGGCTAGAACCGGTCGAAGACACGCAGCATCAGCTGCCACCCCCGGTCAAGGCGGCAGAGGTGAGCAAGGCAAACGAAACTGCCAGCACTGACGAAGATGCGGATGACGCTGAATTCAAATTGATTGGTGGCCAGGATCGCTAAAAATAAAAGCGTAGAGATTTTATGAGCTATTCGGTCAAAGAAATTTACAGTTCCATTCAGCTCGAGGGATTTCATCACGGGCGGCCCGCTATTTTTCTGCGGTTCACCGGGTGCAATCTATGGAGTGGGCTGGAGCGTGATCGACCTTTTGCCATCTGCCGGTTTTGCGATACCGATTTTGTTGGCACCGATGGTGTGAGTGGTGGCACATTTCCCACGGCCGCAGCGCTGGCCGGCCGGGTGGCCGATATCTGGAATGCTGCCGAAACTTATGACGCAACCCGGTTTGTGGTGTGCACCGGGGGCGAACCCCTCCTACAACTTAATGATGCGTTGCTGCTGGCATTGCATGAGGCGGGTTTTGAAGTGGCCGTAGAAACGAATGGCACGCGTGAGCCGATCGAGCAAATCGATTGGCTCTGCGTCAGCCCTAAAGCGGGTGCCCCTTTGGTGGCGACTAGCGGTGATGAATTGAAACTGGTTTTTCCGCAAAAGGGTGCGGAGCCTGAAAACTATGATGAGCTACAATTTACTCACATGTATCTGCAGCCTATGTACGGTGAGGATACCTATCGGCACTTTGAAGCTGCGCGAGAATATTGCCGGCATCATCCCCGGTGGCAGCTGAGCCTGCAGCGGCAGAAGGTTGTCGGTATCGCCTAGCGGGAATGCGGGAGCAGCATGATGGAAAAGATTGTCCTGGTTCTCTCCGGCGGTATGGACAGTGCCGTGCTACTCTATCACCTTCTCGATGCGGGCCACATCGTGAAGACGCTCTCAATCAATTACGGGCAGCGGCACGTTCGCGAACTCGACTCGGCCGCCGCACTCAGCGGGCGGGTCGGTGTCGAACATCGCATCGTTGATCTGAGTACAATCAATCCGCTGTTGGGAAACAATAGCCTTTCAAGTGATCAGACCGAAATTCCGGAGGGCCATTATGAAGAGGAAAGCATGAAGCTGACCGTCGTCCCCAACCGCAACATGATTATGCTTAGCGTGGCGGTCGGTTGGGCGTTGGCGCTGAAGTTTGATGCGGTTGCCTACGGTGCTCACAGCGGCGACCACGCCATCTATCCCGATTGTCGCGAGGAGTTTGCCCAGGCGCTCGACCGAGCGGTGTCGCTATGCGATTGGCATGGCATGCGACTGATGCGGCCGTTTGTAAAGATGGATAAAGGTGAGATTGCAAAACGTGGTGCAGCGCTCGGCGTGCCCTTTGATCTCACCTGGACCTGCTACAATGGCGGAGAAGTGCACTGTGGTAAGTGCGGTGCATGCCAGGAGCGGCGAGAAGCATTTGCCGCCCATGGAATAGACGATCCGGTTGTATTCGCCCCTGTTTAAATCCCGTTTGCGTGGCAAAAATAAGGCAAATCGCATCGTTATGACTCGCCTTTTGCTTTTTTCATCGCTATAATCCGGGCGTTTTGCTGCCTGAGTGGGCTGCATTGAACCTCTAAAGCGATTTTTGAGGGGCGAGGAAGAGTCATGGCTGTCGGACCAGATACTAGTTACGCCCATTTGTTGATCGACCAAGGTTGGGAGAAATACACCGCCGAGGAGCATGAAACATGGCAGTTGCTCTACGAGCGGCAGATGGAGGTGCTCGCGCCGCAAGTCTGCAGTGAATATCTCGAGGCGCTCGATGTGCTTGGCTTCACGTCCAAAAAAATACCCAACTTCCATGAAGTCAATGAGCGGCTCAAGGCGATTACCGGATGGCAGATTGTTGCTACCGAGGGGTTAGTCAAAAGCAAAGCCTTTTTTGACATGC
Organism: Planctomycetaceae bacterium UBA7805; assembly: GCA_002480485.1. Taxonomy (GTDB): domain Bacteria; phylum Planctomycetota; class Planctomycetia; order Pirellulales; family UBA7805; genus UBA7805. Next base: position 22,196 of record DLCF01000021.1, on the reverse strand, counting down.
TCACGGATCGGAAGTTTCCGTCGGGGAATTTCATCCGACGACGTGAGCAGCTTGATTATCTGGAGGAGCCCGACATATTTCACGACTTGTTTGGCCACATTCCACTACTCAGCAATGAAGCGTATGCCAACTATATGCACGAATATGGCAAGGGTGGCACGCGGGCGCTGGAATACAAAACCACTAAAAATCTGGCCCGACTTAACTGGTGGACGATCGAGTTCGGCCTGATCAAAAAACCTGAGGGCCTCAAAATCTACGGCGCTGGGCTTTGCTCCTCGTTTGGTGAAGCAAAGTATTGTCTCCGCGACGCTTCAGCCCATCACGTGCAGTTTGATCTAGACCGGTGCATGCGGACTCGGGTCTACATCAACGACATGCAACCGGTGTACTTTGTGATCGACAGCTTCGAGAGCCTTTTCGAACAGGCGGTGCATACCGATTTCAGCCCGCTCTACTCCAGCTTCAAGGGACTCGGGGACCACGAACAGGCGGAAGAGTATCTGCCGTTCGATCTACAAGATGGCGATGAGGTGATCCGCAAGGGAACGCAGAACTATATTAAACCCAAACGCGAAGAGCTCACGGCGAGCCTGAGTATCTAGCGGATTTCCTCTTCCGTCGACTCGGCATCTAATCTTCGATCAGCTTGCGAAGCTGGCGTAGATTCGCGCGATCCCAACTTGACTTGCCCTTCGGCCCCTTGGGTGTCTCGAGATACATCGGCACCTTTTTGAATCGCCGATCATTGAGCAGGTGCCGAAATGGCTCAAGGCCTAAATGGCCCTTGCCGATCGCCTCGTGTCGGTCAACCCGTGAGCCGAGTGGCGTTTTACTGTCATTAAGATGAAACGCCTTCACCTTTTTAATGCCTACCGCACTGTTTAGCTTGCGCATCGTTGCGCGATATTCTTTTTCGGTCGCCATCGCGTAGCCTGCCGCATGCACATGGCAGGTGTCAAAGCAAACGCCGACAATGTCTGGATTTTTGACTTTTTCAAGGATGGCACCAAGCTGCTCGAATTGCCAGCCAAGATTTGAGCCTTGCCCGGCGGTGGTCTCCAGCAGTAGCTGGGCGGATTGCTTTTTTGTTTGTCGGTGCATCTCATTGATGCCGCGGGCAATCTGTTTGATTCCCGCCGCTTCGCTACTGCTGGTGAATGCACCGGGATGTGCCACGACATACGGAATCTCGAGTCGCGAGGCACGCTCGATTTCGATCACCAGCGCATCGACCGATTTCTTCCAGAGTGTTTTATCGGGGCTGCCGAGATTGATGAGATAAGAATCGTGTGAGATCGGATGCTTGATACCGAGACGCCCCATCGCTTCGGTAAAAAGTCGGACGTCTTCGTCGGTAAGTGGCTTGGCTCGCCATTGATTGTTATTTTTGGTGAAAATCTGCACGCAGTCGCAACCCTCATCGGCGGCGATTTGTACAGCGCGGTAATATCCTCCTGAAATGCTTTGATGGGCTCCGAGTATCGGCATGGTCTTATCAAGCCTTGTTTATTTTGATGGTGCTAGCTGGATGTTTTTTGCCGATTGCCGGAAAATCCTTGCCGGATTTATTAAGAGCGGTACAATGCGGTGGTGAAAAGCGTTATCGTATGTACTCCGATCGCAAAAAAACACCCATGACAGGAGAATCAGCGGATGTGGGATCTCTACATTGGTCAGTGGATCGGGGTGGGTGTGATAACACTCATTTCCCTCTTTATAGCCACTCGGGGACTGCAGCACTTCTGGACGACACGGAACCGTCGCCGTGGTCGTAAACGATTTCGCCATCAGCGTGAGCGCCTTGAAGCCCGCTTCTTTGATTTGGCATCGGCAACCGGCAAACCGCGAGGCCTTCGCTGGGTTGATGTCGATTTTGAAGATGCCGTTTGTTTTGCTGTCGATCGTGAAAAAAATCAATTGCTTGCCCTGGTTGGCGTAACAATCGGGTTCGAGGCCATTGAGGGCGGCGGCATGGAAGAGGTGCAAGCGGTCGGCAACTTGCGTGCAGCAACAGCCATTTTTCATTTGGAAGGCAAGTGGTGGAGCACGAACGGACGGGTGCTCTTCAACCTCGAGCCGATCGAAGCCCTGTCGCGGCTTGATGGGGTGATGGATCGGGTTGCTGACTAACTGGCTTAAGTGACGCCGACGACGCCGGCATAGAAAAAGCGCAAACCTGCGAAAATGCGGACGGCCGACCAGTATTTGCACACTGCGAGGATGCTCTGCCCGGGCATCCCTCCGACCCCTGCCGTTGAGCCTCGATCCAAACTATCGATTGCTGATCAAAAGATGTGTGATTCCTCGAAGCGCACCATTTGGAAGATCTGCATGCACGCTTAAAACACGCGTGCCATTTTTAAGGGTCTTTGAGTGCATGCGCCCATCCTCAGGACTTCATATTGCCTGTAGATGTGTCGCAATTTCGCATGCAGCCGGAAGCCGCATCAGAGGTCGCAAGCATAAGCCTTGAATAATTCACAACTTTGACAAGCTCATGCATCGCAAATCTCACGATGTGACCCTGAATCCCAACTTCCGAAATCCCGTGCCAGATTAATAGAAACAGATTTCCACTGGCCTTGTAGCCGCATTGAAGCATATTGGCACCGCTGTAGCGGATTCAAACGAAGGTGGCCGCGCAAGCAACAACATCAGTCAAGTCAGCGGTTCTGGCTATTCGAAAACCAAACGGGCACCGCAACCTGATCCACTCAAGTTGATTAACACAACTCGATGACACGTCACGCCCTATGGTTGAATTTGATGCAAGGGACCGATGGTGCTCATTGCTTCGTCGGGTGGCAAAAAGTTTGTCAGTTTGATGCCTGCCACCGCTTGTTTATATTCCTCGATTGATGGGATTCTCCCCAAAATTGCAGAGAGCACTACAACCGGGGTTGATGCCAGTAAGGATTCCCCCTTTTTGCGGTCGGAGTCCGCTACCACACGCCCCTGGAATAAACGTGTAGAGGTTGCCAGCACGGTGTCACCCTTTTCTGCTTTCTCCTGATTACCCATGCAAAGATTGCATCCCGGACGCTCAAGGTACATCATATTTTCGTAATGTGTGCGAGCGGTCTTTTTTGGAAATAAATCATTGAATTCAAAGCCCGAATATTTCTGGAGCAAATCCCAGTCGCCCTCGCTTTTCAATTCATTGATGATGTTATAGGTCGGAGCAGCAACAACCAGCGGAGCTTTGAATTGTACTGTTCCGTGGTTATGCTCCAGATTTTTAAGCATGTGGGACAAAATCTTCAGGTCGCCTTTGTGAACCATGCAAGACCCAACGAATCCGAGGTCGACCTTTTTCTGACCACCGTAATAAGTGAGGTCGCGGATTGTATCGTGAGTGTATCTTTTTGACACGTCCTCATTATTAACATCGGGATCGGCAATCATGGGTTCACTGATGGCTGACAAATCGACCTCGAACTCCGCAGAATATTTGGCATTGTCATCTGGTGCTAGGGCGGGCCTGTTGCCGGAGCGAATTTCTGAAATTCTCGTGTCCGCAATGTTGATAAGGCCATGTAGAACTTGCTGCTCATTGTCCATGCCTTGATCGATCATGGATTGAATTCTGCTCTTCGATGTCTCAAGCGATTTAATTAAGGTCTCGTTTTGAGAGATGCAGATTGAGGCCTTTGCTTTCATCTCAGCCGTCCAGTCAGTAAATGTGAAAGCCTGATCTGCAGGAAGTGTTCCGATATGGACTTCGATAATTCTGCCTTGAAAAACATTGTCGCCACTGAACTTGCTTAGCATCTGGGCTTGGGTGGCATGTACCACGTCGCGAAAATCAAGATACTCCTCCATCCGCCCCTTGAAGGTGACTTTCACGGATTCAGGGATCGGCATGGTTGCCTCGCCGGTCGCAAGAGCAAGAGCCACAGTTCCGGAGTCCGCACCGAATGCCACGCCTTTTGACATCCTTGTATGCGAATCGCCACCGATAATGATTGCCCAATCGCTGACCGTTAGATCGTTGAGCACTTTGTGGATCACATCGGTAAGTGGTGGGTAAACATCTTTTGGATCCCGCGCTGTAATCAGGCCGAAGTCATGCATGAATTTCATAAGTCTCGGGATATTTGCCTGAGCCTTGCTGTCCCATACAGAGGCGGTGTGGCAGCCGGACTGATAGGCTCCGTCCACAGTCGGGGAAATGATAGTGGCTGCCATCATTTCCAGTTCTTGCGACGTCATAAGCCCCGTCGTGTCTTGTGAGCCAACAATATTTACTTCAGTTCGAACATCTGAGCCGGCGTGCAGCGGGTTCGAAGATTTCTTTCCAACCGCATTTCGATTGAAAATTTTCTCTACAGCCGTGAGGCCTTGCCCGGGGTGGGATATTTCTTTGGCGGGTGCGTAGACAGGCGGAGCCTCGATTCCCAGAATTTCGGCCGCGATGGTCTGAAGCTTTTTCCCGAACACAATTGCATATGACCCGCCAGCCCTGATGAATTCCATTTTCTGCGGGGTAAGCGAGGCAGAAATATCTAGGACCGCCTTGTCGCCGCAGAAAAGTTTTTTCTGCCTGGTGTCAATGGTGAGCACAGTCCCCGTGTCGACTGAGTACGCTTGATCCAAAACAGGCTCGCCATCACCATCGAGCACCACATTTCCTGAGGCATCAGTTTTCTTGACCCAGTTCTTTAGGTCAATGCCGATGCCACCGGTCACGTCTACCGTAGTTAGGAAAATTGGCGAGATGCCGTTTGTGCCTGCAACAATCGGCGCGATATTTATAAACGGAACGTAGGGGCTGGCTTGTTTCCCAATCCACAGGGCCACATTGTTCACCCCCGACATTCGAGACGAGCCAACGCCCATGGTGCCCTTTTCCGCAACGAGCATGACGCTCTTTCCGGGATGTTTTTCCTTGAGATCCTCTATGACCCTCTGCGCGTTTTCATCGATCAAGCATTTGCCGTGAAGCTCACGGTCCGAACGAGAGTGTGCTTCACTGCCCGGCGAGAGCAGATCGGTGGAAATGTCACCGACTCCTGCGACGTAGGTAACGACCTCAATTTTCTCAGGCACGAGTGGTAGTTTGGTGAAAAACTCAGCCTCCGCATAACTCGCAATGATTTCCCTTGCTAATGTATTCCCCTTATTGAAGGCATCCAAAAGCCTGCCGGTATCTGCCTCGTAAAGAAACACCTGCGTTTTGAGGACCTCTGCCGCCGAGATTGCTGTTTTGTCATTGCTGCCAAGAGCGATATCAAGCAGTACTTTCACCGAGGGGCCACCCTTCATTTGCGATAACTGTTCAAGCGCAAATTGGGGTGAAATTTCGGGCACGCTTACTTTGCCCAGTATGATCTCCTTTAAAAATTCCGATTTTACAGCAGCCGCGCTAGTGGTTCCGGGCAACGTGTTGTAAATCAGGAAATCTAACGATTCTTTGCGATGGAGGTTCGTCGGATCTACGATTTGCGAAATAATCTCCCGAAGAAGCTCCCCCGAATCAATCGGCTTGGGGTGGAGACCCTCATTTTTTCGCTCTTCAATTTCTGCAAGATAGTCGGCGTATGTATTCATGCAATCTAGCTATCAGCAAATACAAAAATATCTGTGGAAATTGGATGATTTAATTATAACTTCGACGTTTTTCCGCTATTAATCCATCATGGTTCGATCGTTTGTGCCAAAACTCACCGCTGAGAAATTTGGATATGTTTGTCGGGCGTCATCGCGATGATGGGAAATTCAAATTATCCTCACGCTCTGCTGTGCAGATGAAATTTTGCAAATATTTTTTTCATGAGCTGGTGATTTTTATTTTTGTGCCGAGACGGCGATCAAAAGATTGCCACCAGCCTGCCCGTTTGTTGTTTTTTATCTACGCGCGAACAAGCCTCTGCTGTGCCACTTGTTAATTGTAGCATTGCTTGATCTTGGTTTTTGGCGATGGAGTTCCAATTCAGCACGGAACGCGCACCAAGAACACACTGGTCCGTGCTTGAATCGCATCCGGTATTAAGCGGGTACAAGTCAGATCTATGAATTGCCGGCCATCCGGCCAGTTCGGTGCTCCCATCCTGCGTTTGTGGGCACCGGTGTGATCTGATTGGATTCAGCGATTTTTGCATCGGTGGCCTGAAGCATGAAAACTGCCTAGCGAATCGCCCGCAGCGAAGATTTTATCGGAAAAACTGATGTATTACTACAGGCAAATTGCAACTCGAATGCAGCCGCCTATCGTCTTAGCTATGAGATCGCTCTAAACCGAATTGCAATTCCATCTGAGCGTCGTCCTCGATCTCGGGATTGAGTTCCTTGAAAAAGAGCGAGGGTTGCACATCACGATTGTGCTGATATTTGTCACTGGAATATTCAAGAAAGTCTCCGATGATTTCGTGATAAAAGATTTGGCAAATCGGGACACCGGGGTAAATTCGCACAGGCTGCACTGCAAACATCTGCAGCGTCCAGTAGCCACAGAAACCAACGTCGCCGAAACCACCTGTTGCATTGATGAATAGTCCCAAACGCGCTACGCTGCTGCGACCCTCAAGCATCGGAACCAAATTATGTGTCTCGGTCCTTTCCACAGTCCGAGCCAGATACAATTGATTGGGCTTCAATACATATCCGTCCTGCGGAATCGGAATCCGTCGCACGCGATTTGCTTTCCGCATGTCGAGGACAACCTCTTCATAGGTCATCAACTCATCGTGCAGTGTCAGGTTGACACTATTGGGATTGAGCTGTTTCGGATCATACGGATCAATGATGATGTCGTCGTCGAGGCGACTCTCGATCTGTTGGCCGGAAAGAATCATATCGTTTCCTCGCTACCAAATGTTGCCAGTGGCAATGCGTTCGATTGTCAGTCAGTCTACTGCAACTCGCGGACAAAATTTTCTCATTCTGCACTCGTCGCAATGCGGATGTGTTCGTGCCACGCAGATCCGGCGACCATGCTGGATGCAGCGGTGCGAGAAGTCGATCCATTCCTTACGCGGTAAAAGCTCGTTCAGTTTTCGCTCGATTTTCACCGCATTTTTTGACGACACCAAGCCGAGGCGCCCACAAATCCGCGTCACATGCGTGTCGACAACCACCCCGCTGGCAATGCCATAGGCATTTCCGAGCACCACGTTAGCGGTTTTCCGTCCGACGCCCGGTAACGGTACCAACTCCTCCATCGTCCGCGGGACTCGACCATCATACTCTTCCATCAATTTCTGACAACAAGCCTTGATATTCTTTGCCTTGTTGCGAAAGAACCCGGTGCTGCGTATCGCCTGTTCAAGTTTTTTGAGCGGCACGTCCGCTAGCTCGACTGCGGTCGGGTAGTTTGCGAAGAGGTCGATGGTCACGCGATTGACGCGTTCATCGGTACATTGTGCTGAAAGTATGGTTGCCACGAGCAGCTGCAACGGGGAATCAAAGCGTAGCGAACAATCGGCATCGGGATAAGCTGCCGTCAAAGACCGAATTACGCGGCCTGCCAGGCGTTTCTCCTCCGCGGAGAGCGCCGATTGATTTTTTGTGCTAGTGACCACGGCAGCTTAAAGCTCCCCAAAACCGGTAAGCATAAAGCGACCGGTAAGCATAAAGCGAGCACGATATTTTATGCGGCCTGGCGTTACCACCGCGTCAAAATAGGCGCTATGCGTCAAAGTGCGTCAGATTCTACCGCCAGTTTCAATGTCCGCTCAACGATCAAAAAAGTTCCAACTTGGCGATTCACGCCGCACGGGCCATTCTGGCCTACCGCTCCGCCGGTTGTCAAGGATTTTCAAACGATTTCGTCTTCCTCGCCAACCACCGATTCGATGTCCGAGAGGAATTGACTGGCCCACTCAAACCGGGGCGTTTATAATCGGAACAGTGCACGTGTTTTTTTAAAGGGCAAGCATGGCCGACTCGAACGACGTGATGCCGCACTACCGTGCGGGCATAGAACTTTTTAATAATTGCGAGTTTTTCGAAGCTCATGATGTCTGGGAAGAACTCTGGTCAGAGTATCGGGGTCCGAGTCGTACGTTCTACCAGGGATTGATTCAAGTTGCCGTAGCACTTCACCACTTTTGCAATGGGAATGTGCGCGGTGCGAAAAAACTTTACTCCAGTTCGCGTGCTTACCTTGATCCATACCGACCGATGCATCTTGGATGTGACCTTGAACATCTTTTTCTAGAAATGGAGGAATGCTTTGGGGAAATGCTGGCACAAGAGGAAGGTGCTGCTCCTGTCGAGATCAATCCCGAATTAATTCCGGAAATTCATCTTGATGAAGAGGCACTTACCAAAGCAATAGCGGAGCACAGTAGCGAAGTGGTGGAATAAATTTCCTAACGGTGTCGCTTATGCCATTTGGCAGACTGCAGTGACGCCTCAGGCTAGTGATCGGGAGATAAGTGATGGACGATTGGTCTTCAAGCTCCATAAACGAACCAAATTCTGTGCGATTGTTTCCGATTCCGGGGTTGGTCATGTTCCCACATGTCATGCAACCGTTGCACGTGTTTGAGCATCGTTATCGGGCGCTGCTTTCCGACGCGCTTGACGACGATCAGCTGATTGCCCTTCCGGTCCTCTCTAACTGTGACAGAGAAGCGACCAGTCTTCCTCCGCTCGAACCGGTCGCCTGCCTAACTAAGATTGTTTCTCACCAAAAGCTTGCCGATGGCTGTTCGAATCTCTTGGTGATCGGTGTGGCCCGTATCCGTTTAATCACTGAACTTCCTGCATGGGAACCGTATCGGCGGGCCGAGATAACTGCTCTGCATGAACAACAGCCCACGGACGATATGCGACGACACCAGATGAGTGACCTATTACTCACCGCGTTCAAGAAGCATCTTGCGTCGGAAATGCAGGACTTGAGCTGCCTGGATGGCCTGCTTGATCGCGATCTTTCGCTTGGTGTTCTCACAGATCTTATCGCGCACACGCTTCCGCTCGATCTGGAGCTGAAAGTCCAGCTTCTCGCCGAGACCGAAATCGAACACCGCGCTGCCATCCTGCACCAACGGTTGTGTGAACCTCTGCTGCGTCCCACAAGATCACTCACAGCGGCCGGTGTTTTTCCCCCCGACTTCAGCGCGAACTGAATCGCTTTAGATTAGAAGACGGTCGAAGCGGTGAAGCTGAGGTAAAAAGACAGACAAGACGCAAACACTACTTACGCTTTTCCCTGTCAACAGCCCGAGCGCGACTTGACCGAGTTGGCGCAGGAATCTAGGATCGGATTCTGGTAGGCACTGTGCCAAACCACATAATGATTAGAAATACCGGGAGTCTGAGTGGATGTCGGTCAGCAAAGAGGTCGAGCAGCCCATGGAAGGGAGCCTTGCGGGAGAATTGGACGAAGCGGAGGCGGGACCCGCAGTCGGCGGAGTTGACCATGCACGCATTGAACGCGCTGTTCGCGAAATTCTCTTTGCGGTGGGTGAGAACCCGGATCGGGAGGGACTCGTTGAAACCCCCTCGCGTGTCGCGCGGATGTATGCCGAGGTATTTTCAGGCATATTCGAGGATCCCAGGCCCCACTTGAGGAAATTCTTCACAGAGTCCTACAGTGATGTGGTGCTGGTCCGAGACATTAGTTTCAACAGTTTCTGCGAGCATCATCTATGTCCCTTTGGTGGCAAAGCGCACATCGGTTATGTACCGAGTGGTAGGGTTGTGGGCCTCAGTAAACTTGCTCGGGTCGTCGAGATCGTGGCACGGCGTCCGCAAGTTCAGGAGCGAATGACCGAGACGGTGGCGAACCTTCTGGAGGATGAACTCGGGGCCAAAGGTGTAGCCGTGGTGATCGAGGCTACACACACTTGTATGACGATCCGTGGCGTGCGGAAACCCGGCAGTTTGTGTGTGACGTCAGCGATGAAGGGTCTTTTCCGGCAGAACGCGTCCAGTCGCGCTGAAATAATGTCGCTGATTTACACCAATCGGCAGTAATCCGTGACGATCCTGTATGAGTTCTTGATGCGGCTTGCGTTCGGTCTCTCGCTGGCCATGCTTGTGACATCGCCCGTGCAGGTGACGAGTGGTTTTTTTCGAAACCATTTGTATGTGGTGCTCGGTCTTGCGTTTCTGGCATCTCTCGTTGTAGTGGGATCCTCTACGGGTTACGTCGCACTGGTGGCCGCAATTCTGAGCTATGGAGCAGCGGTCTGCTATCTATACCAGGCAATCCGCAGCGGGCGCTTGGTACTGATGTTCATTGTGTTCGTAACGCTGGTGGGTGTGCTACTGGGCACGCCGCAGGTGGTTGAGGTGCTCAATTCGCTTGTCGATTCGCAAGCGTGGCAAGCTCTGCCATTTTCGCCCTTGGCCTGTTTGCTGTGGATATGCGATGGACCGAGTAGCGGGATATTGCTTGGAGTGACACTCGGGGCGATGCTGCTGGGCCATTGGTATCTCAATACCCCCACGATGCAGATGGCCCCGTTGCGGCGACTACTTGGATGTATGGTCGTCGCACTGTTGTTACGTATGCTCGTCTGTGGCATCGGGTTGGGAGCCACCTGCGTCGAGTCGGAGTTGCCTGCGCCTTGGTTTGTCGTGCTTCGCTGGACGACAGGACTGGCAGCGCCGATGGTAATGACCTGGATGGTGGAGCGGACACTCCGGATTCCGAACACACAGAGTGCAACCGGAATTTTATATGTGGCCGCCGTGACGGTGTTTACCGGCGAACTAATGTCTCAATTACTTTCTGTCACGACGCCATATCCGCTGTAAGCGTTGCAAGTTTGACCCTGTGCCGGGTGCACGGAGGGTTTATAATAAAGTAATGGAAGTCGTATTCCGGTGTCCCAGCTGTGAACAAACGGGCCGCAGTCCGCTAAACGAGGAGACCACAGAGATTCCCTGTGCGTCCTGCGGTCAGGTCTGTGGGGTGCCTCCGGAAGCGATTGGATCTCAGGGTATCTCTCGTTGCGTCATCTGTCGTAGTCATGATCTGTTTATCAGAAAAGATTTTCCGCAGCGACTGGGCGTGATCATTGTGGTTGTCGGTTCGCTTGCCAGTTGCTATGCCTGGTACCGGCACGCCCTTTTTCTCACGTTCGGTATCTTATTCATCACGGCTGCTATCGATGTGCTGCTCTATCTGCTAGTGCGTGATGCGATCGTGTGCTATCGATGCGGTGCTCACTATCGTGGGTACGACGATGATGATTCGCATACCCCGTTCAATCTGGAGATTCATGAACGTTACCGACAAGAGGCCGCAAGGCAAGAGTTAAAAGGTGTAAACAAAGCTGTCGACCCAGATCAAAATCTGTCTCCACGGGTCTAGCTATGGATCAGGAACAAGCACGCATCAAGGAAGACCTCAGCGGTCTGTTGGCGGGAGATGTTCTTTGCGACGACCTATTCTTGCAGCTCTACGCCAGTGATGCGAGCGTCTACGAAATTCGTCCGGCGGCGGTGGTCAGGCCACGTCACATTCGCGATGTGACTGCATGTGTGCAGTACGCGGCGGAACATAGCATTCCCCTTCATCCACGCGGTGCAGGAACCGGCTTAGCCGGCGAATCACTCGGTCCGGGGATCGTGATAGATTTTTCACGATATATGAATCGCATCGGTACGGTCACCAAGCATACGGCAACCGTGCAGCCCGGCGTTGTCCATGCCACGCTGAACGATCAGTTGGCTCGCCAGGGACGGTTGTTCGGACCCGATCCCGCAATGAGCGCCGTAACGACGATGGGAAGCGTGTTGGCAATAGACGCCTCAGGCAGCCATTTTCTCCAGTACGGCTCGGCAAGGCGGTATGTCCGCTCGATCCGCGTCGTGCTAGCCGATGGCGATGTGGTCGATTTTTCAAAGGAACCGCTCACGCGGGTAGCTGATCCTCAGCCGCGGCGGCGGGAGCTTGTCGAGCGGGTGACCGGCATTTTGCAGCGGGACGCAGAGAAGATCAGGCAAGCATCCCGAACCAGTCAGCTCGATCGCTCTGGCTATCAGTTGCACGATTTGCTTTCGCGCGACACGATCGATATGGCCCGACTTTTTGTTGGCTCGGAGGGCACACTAGGTTTGATTACTGAAGCCACGTTGGCGACCGAACCGCTGCCCGCTGCCCGCGGGGTTGTGTTACTGCTGTATGACCGCCTGGTGGATGCCGCCCATGCGGTGATGGACGTGCGGAAAGAGCCGATTTCCGCCTGCGATTTGATTGATCGCCGACATTTGAGTCTGGCGCGCGAAAACGATGTCCGCTTTGATCTCTTGATTCCCCCAGAGACCGAGACAGTACTGTTGGTCGAAGTGCAGGCTGAATCTGCAAGCACCGTCAACAATCGGCTCGAGGCGATCATTAATCGCGTTAAAGCGAGCAAATATCCGCCCATCGGTGCTCGAATGACCACCGACGCGGAGGATGTGGAGATTTACTGGGATCTGGCCCGAAAAGTGGTGCCGACGCTCTATCGGCTGAAGGGGACCAGTCGCCCGCTTCCTTTCATCGAAGATGTGGCAATCGATCCAGGCCAATTGCCTGATTTTTTCAATCATTTGTTTGAAATTCTCCGACGGCACGGGGTGACCGCATCGATCTTCGCCCATGCCGCGCACGGACAGTTGCATATACGTCCTCTTCTTGATTTGGCATCACGGGCTGATGTTGAAGATATGGAACGCATTGCTCGTGAAGTTTATGACGAGGTGCTCCGTCGGGGAGGAACGATTAGCGGAGAGCACGGCGACGGACTGAGTCGCAGTCAGTTCGTGTCACAGCAGGCCGGTCCTTTGTACGAAACATTCCGGGAAATCAAACAGATTTTTGACCCGCAGGGAATTCTCAATCCGGGAAAAATTATTTCCAAGGGTGAAACACTGACCCGCAATCTGCGGCCCGTGGGCACGGTTCCGATCGATACGGCCAGTGATTTTCCACTTGCACCGACTCAGGAAGTCCTGAAAGGGACGGGAGCGACCGTGCAATTACAGTTGCATTGGGATGCAGAGGGAATTGCGCATGCTGCACGGAACTGTAATGGTTGCGGAGCGTGTCGCAGCGGTTCGGAAGATGTACGGATGTGCCCAATCTTCCGACTTTCGCCTCGGGAGGAGTCTTCGCCGCGGGCGAAGGCAAATTTGATTCGCGGGGTGCTTACCGGCCGATTGACTGAGGAAGCAATTGCCTCTGAGGATTTTAAGGAGGTGGTCGATCTTTGCGTTAACTGCCATCAGTGCCGCCTTGATTGCCCTGCATCGGTGGATATACCCAAGTTAATGGTTGAGGCTAAGGCTGCGCACCTTGCGGTTACCGGAATGCGTCCGAGTGACTGGGCTCTCGCGCGGCTGGATCGGTTCGGGGCGTTGGGAACGCGGATACCGCGGTTGGCGAACTGGGCGCTTTCTAACCGTGTCACGCGATTTTTTTTGGAGAAATCATTTTCGCTTGCACAGGGGCGGAAGTTGCCAAAATTTGCCCGCCAAAGTTTTATGAAACTCGCGGCTCGAAAGAAATGGACGCGATCCCACCGCGTAGAGGGGCCCAAAGTCTTGTATTTCGTGGATCTGTTTGCCAATTACCACGATACTGGCCTGGCCGAGGCCACGGCCAACGTGCTGATGCATAACGGGGTTTCGGTGCTTGTCGATCCGCGCCAGATGCAATCGGGAATGGCTGCGGTGTCACTTGGTGCCGTCGATCTTGCGAAAAGAATTGCGAGATACAATGTGGAGGTTCTCGCCGAACGGATTCACCAGGGATACACAATCATTACAAGTGAGCCATCTGCCGCGAGTTGCCTGATTCATGAGTATCCAAGTCTTCTCGGCGGCGAGGAGGCGACACTGGTTGCCGAACATACTCAAGAGAGTTGCGACTACCTCTGGAAAATGCACCAGGCCGGTCAAATGCGACTCGATCTGTCCCCGCTTGCGACTCAATTGATTTATCATCAACCGTGTCATCTTCGTAGCCTAGAGGTCGGTTCGCCGGGTGAAAATTTGCTCAAGCTGATCCCAGGCATTTCGGTCAAGCGATCCGAAAACGGTTGTTCCGGGATGGCAGGAACCTATGGACTGGTCCGCAAAAATTATCGCAGCAGCTTGCGAGCAGGATTTGATTTAATATCGACGCTCAGAGACCCGCAATTTCACGCCGGGACAACGGAGTGCAGTTGTTGTAAAATTCAGATGGAGCAAGGAACAACGAAACCGACTGTGCATCCGATGAAGTTACTAGCCTGGAGTTATGGGCTCATGTCCGGCGCCCGAAATCCACTGCATCAGGAGAGTGGTGAACTAACAGTTTCTTGAGGATTGTCGCTAAGTTTTAAAAATTTCTTAAGGTTGTATAGCGATGGATGTTTCCGTGCAAATGTTCGCGGTGGCCCGGGATCTAACTGGTTGTGATTCGCTGACCATGGCGGTGCCCGACGGGGCGAATGTAGCGCTGCTCCGAGAGCAGTTGTTTGCCCGCTTCCCGGCACTAGCTGCTGTCGCGGGCAGTCTGCAGTTTGCAGTCGATCAGGAATATGCAAACGACAGCACGCCGCTGGTGCCCGGTCAGGAGATAGCAATTATTCCTCCGGTCAGCGGAGGGTGATTCCAATCGCGTCAGATACGGAACGCAGCATGTCACACAACGTTGAGATTGAGCTTACCAAAACGACCATCGACACTACCCGCGCACTGGAGGCAGTGGCGACAGAGCGGGCAGGTGCAGTCCTGCTGTTTCTGGGCACGACGCGTAAAGTGACCGCGGGCCGCGAAACCGCATCGCTGGATTACACGGCGTACGAACCGATGGCTCGAGCGCAAATGGAAAAACTTGCGGCAGAGGCGATGGCCCGATGGCCGATAGAACATGTGGCCATCACCCACCGAATCGGCCACCTAGAGGTAGGAGAGGTGAGTGTGGCCATTGCACTGAGTGCTCCGCATCGGGCCGAAGGTTTTTCCGCCGGGCAGTGGTTGATTGACACCCTCAAAGAGCGAGTACCGATCTGGAAACGGGAGAATTGGGCGGATGGGCAGTCTGAGTGGGTGCATCCGGGACTGACTGACCTGCCCCGGACAGACCAACAGCGTGTAGAATGAGGTAGTTTGTTTATCGCCCCAGAATACAAATGTATGTCTGATTCTAGCTTCTTATCCGACTCGCTTGTGGATCGTTTTGGTCGCATGCACCGCAGTTTGCGGGTCAGTGTGACCGATCGTTGCAATATCCGTTGCTTTTATTGCATGCCCGCCGGTCCCCTGGCGTTCCTGCCACGCCAGGAAGTTTTGACGTATGAGGAGATTGCCCGCGTCGCCCGCGTGGCAACCAGCCTGGGTATCCAGAAATTCCGAATCACTGGTGGAGAGCCACTCGTTCGGTCCGAGGTCTGGCGGTTGGTGGATCGATTAGTTTGTATCGATGGAGTGGAAGAGGTGGCGTTGACGACCAACGGGTTGTTACTGGCCGAGCAGGCGACACAACTGGCTCGGGCGGGTCTTGATCGGATCAACATCAGCCTCGACACGCTCCGCGAGGAGATTTTCGAGAGGATTGCCCGGCACCGGGGGCTCTATCGGGTGCTAGATGGTATAGCCGCTGCGCAAGATGCTGGCTTTACAAAGATTCGTCTCAATGCACTGTCGATCCGCGGCCTTACCGAGGAGGATATCGTGCCTCTTGCTGCTTATGCGTTTGAGCGAGGGTTGGAGTTGCGATTTATTGAATTTATGCCGCTTGATGCCGACGAATCCTGGAAGACCGAGCGAGTGCTCTCGGGTGATGCGGTTCGGGCAGTGATTGAAGATACGTACGGGCCGATGATTCCGGTCACGCGGCAAGATCCCAGTCAACCGGCGGTCGACTTTGAGTTTGCCGATCGGCCTGGTCGGATCGGATTTATTAACCCGGTCACAGCTCCCTTTTGTGGCGACTGCGACAGGTTACGACTCACGGCGGAGGGGCAGATCCGCAATTGCCTTTTTTCCACCCGTGAGTGGGATCTGCGGTCGTTGCTCCGTGAGGGTGAAATCGACGATGCTGAATTGGCCGCCCAATTTGCCGCGGCAGTAACGGAAAAGAAAGCAGGACACGTGATCGACACACCGGCATTTTTACGGCCCGAGAGGGCCATGTATCAAATCGGTGGGTGAGGCTTATCCGGTGACGATGCATTGCAACATGATCGGGCGTTAACCGGGGAATTTTTGCAATGGCTGCAGGTGCGAATTCAGATCATAGTACGACGCAACGACCGGCGAAGCCCTGGTACGCAGCGGGCCTTGCGTTCGAGTGCAGCGGGTGCGGAAACTGCTGCACGGGTGCACCAGGTTTTGTGTGGGTTAGTGACGAGGAGATCGAGCAACTCGCCGATTGGCTCACGTTAGATCGCGAAGTGTTCGTCCGGCGATATGTCCGTAAGGTCGGCCTCCGTAAAAGCCTCACCGAGTACGCTAGCGGCGACTGCGTTTTCTTTGATCCCGACTCTCGGCGTTGCCGAGTCTATCCAGCACGTCCCGGCCAGTGCCGCACATGGCCCTTCTGGGACTCAAATCTGCGGAGCCCCGCCAGTTGGGAAGCGGCCTGCCAGGCTTGCCCTGGGGCAGGAAATGGTCCTCTGGTGCCGCTCGAAGAGATCGAGAAGCGACGAAAAGTAATTTCGATCTGAGTTTCGGCCATAAACACAGTTCTTGTAGACCGACTGTATTCAGAGGAATATAGCTAAAGTCTATCGCCTGCGGAAACGATAACGGTTATGAGGCTGCCGGTCGGGATACCTGATTTGGTCTTTACTCATTTCGTCAGCGGAGTTTAGGGCGTAAAAGATTGATGTGCCGCCATTTAATTACTGTAAGTATAATTTGTGCAAAGACTTATAACGCAATTCGGTAATGATATGATTCGTGGTTCATCACAGCAATCAGGACGAATGATCTTGACACTAATGCTTACTGCGTCTAGACTTGGCACCTGGAAAAGGGTTCACCGGGGGTACCCGCCACAGGTCGGCGGATTGGAGAACTGTATCGTGACCAAGAAAGAGATTGTCAAGACAATTTCTGACGAGATCGGGCTGACTCAGCTGAAGACAAAGGAAATCGTCCAAAAGACGTTTGACGCCATTGTCGACACGCTGGTCGAGGACACTCGATCCAACCTGAGTAAAGGTGGCGCTGACGCTTTGGGCCGGATCGAGCTACGCAACTTCGGTGTTTTTGAGGTCAAACGAAGGGCGGCCCGAAAGGCGCGGAACCCGCGAACTGGTGAAAAGGTCTTTGTGGGTGAGAAGTTCGTGGTCACTTTTAAGCCAGGGAAGGAAATGGAAGAACGGGTTCGGAATTTAGAAAGTGCTCCGGAGCCACCGGCCGGACCACCCCACCCTGCTCCGGATCCACCGGGTTTTTCTCAGCAGCCCCACGGCGGTCTTGAGAATTGATTCCCGATTATCCAGCAACGGAAAAAAGACACACGCAACTACTGTGTGAAGATCCAGCGAACTACGGAAGGAACACTGTGATATCTACCCGGCCTTAGATGATTTTAGGTCGTTGGTTTACTGAGATTTCAATACGTTGAATTGTTTTTCATCATGGAGGATGACTTGCATGCGCCGTTTGCTCATAAGCATGGTGCTCCTGATCAGTCTGGCGATGGGAAGTGGCTGTTTTTTACCCATCTACTCGGGTGATCCGGCACGCCGCACCAAACAGCTGATCTACACTTCTGAGGATCTACGTAATTTCTTGGAAGAGTGGGAGCGTTTTTGGTTTATTGATCAACCGGGCCATCTGACGCCTTACAACACCCACGGCGGCATCATATAGCGGTGCTGCCGAGGGTTGTCAGATCGACTTGCGATCTGCGTGCGTCTGGTGCACGGTTCTATCGAAGGGTACATTGGCCTCTAAGAGGCGATTGTATCGCTGCGCAGCGGTCGTGCGGGCAGAGGCCTTTGCGACCGGCAGCTTGCTATCCAATGACCGATTTTCCAATTCCGACTGTGATGTGATCTAGCCATTCAACATGGCCACTTCATAATTCCGAATCTGATCCCGGTC
This sequence comes from Planctomycetaceae bacterium UBA7805, assembly GCA_002480485.1. GTDB lineage: Bacteria > Planctomycetota > Planctomycetia > Pirellulales > UBA7805 > UBA7805. The sequence goes on along the minus strand of DLCF01000021.1, from coordinate 4,208 downwards.
GCTTCGGATGCGCTCTGGAAGCAGCAAGTATTGTTCCGGCTGGGCAGCATCGTTCTCGAGGCGGTAGTCGCCTGCAGCCCGTCAAGCGTGCCACCGCTGGCGGCGTGTGGAGTGTGCCATCGGACTGCCTAACTTGAGGGGGCCGAATGATGATTGATGCGGCGGACGCCATAATGGAGAGCGGAGCAATGCTGGGGTGAGCGGCAAATCGGATGCCGAACCCTTTTGAACCTGTGCCGAGGAGTTGATCGATGCGAGTACTTTCCGGAATTCAGCCCACCGGCCGTTTTCATTGGGGCAATTACTTTGGAGCCATCCAACAGTACATCGAATTGCAGCACGAGGATGCGGCCTTTTACTTTATCGCTAATCTACATGCTTTAACTACAGTGCGGGACTCGGAGGAGCTGCAGCAATACACACGCGATGCCGCTATTGATTTGCTTGCTCTCGGCCTCGATCCCGAGCATGCTGTCCTGTTTGTACAATCTGATATTCCGGAAGTCTCCGAGTTGACTTGGCTGCTTTTGACCGGCACACCGATGGGCTTGCTCGAACGGTGCCATGCTTACAAAGATAAAAAAGCGAGAGGGCTTTCGGCCGATGCCGGCCTGTTCAACTATCCGGTTTTGATGGCCGCCGATATTCTGGCTTACGATTCCGACACGGTACCTGTCGGTGCCGATCAGCTGCAACATATCGAGGTATGTCGTGATCTTGCGGCCAGCTTCAATCATCATTACGGGGATGTTTTCCGAATGCCCAAAGCGAATGTGCTGGATGCGTCAGCCAAGGTTCCTGGAGTGGATGGGGAAAAAATGTCCAAGAGTTACAATAACACGCTTGAACTTTTCGAGGACCCGAAATCGCAACGGAAGAAGATCATGCGGATCACTACCGATTCGCGTCCGATGGAATCACCCAAGGACCCGGAAACCGATCCCCTGTATCAGCTGTTCTCGCTGGTGGCACCCGCGGCAGCAAGGGAAGAAATGGCAGCCCTTTATCGTCGAGGAGGGTTCGGGTACGGCGAAGTGAAAAAAGCACTCGCGGAGGCAGCGGAAGATTATTTCGCTCCCGCGCGTGCTGCCCGCGATGAATGGGCTGCCAAGCCAGATCGGGTTGATCAGGTGCTCGGCGACGGAGCAGCCGTTGCTCGGAAAGCGGCAGGAGAAGTGCTGCGACGGGCGAGCACAGCGTGTGGGACTGCACGGCGTGGGGGCCAATGACGTGCAGATTTTGGGGATGGGCAATGAGATTATTGAATGCCTACGCGTAGCCCGCATGATCGAGCGGCATGGAGAGCGTTTTCTCTGTCGCGTGTTCACTGCCGCCGAGATTGCGTACTGTCAGCGACGGCACCAGGCAAGCCAGCATTTTTCAGCTCATTGGGCGGGAAAGGAAGCGGTGCTCGCCGCACTGGGCAGTAAGCCACCGCAAGGTTTCCGTTATCAGGAGATCGAAATCCGCAGCGATAGTTCCACCGACCGGCAGGTTTTACTTCATGGCCCGCTTGCAGAATTACAACAGCGGCGAAAGATTATCGAATTGAAAATCAGCCTCGCGCATTGCCGCTCGCACGCTACTGCCCTGGTCTTGGCTCTGGGTGAACCAACTTCAGGTTAAATGAGGCGATTTTACGATTTTCTCTTCACTTTTTTAGCCGTGCCTTTCTTGGCAGACTTTTTCTTTTTCTTTGCCGCCTTCTTTTTCTCGGTGACAACCCACTCGCCATCGGTCCAATTTGCTTCCCAGCCACTCGGCTTGCCATCATCCTCACTCATCACGTAGTGAACTTTTTCTTTACGCCGAAACCGTACAATGGCCGGTCGTCCCTTTTTGTCCTCTGCGGGCGCTTTCGCAAGATGTGCATATTTCGGATCCAGTTCATCGGCATGCGGTAGGATTTCTTTGATTTTCGGGTTGCGCGTCTCGCGTGAACGCGGATAATTGCTCGAAGCCAGAAAGATCCCAGCAGCGCCATCGCGAAGCACAAAATGGCCATCTGATTTCTCGCACGGTAACTCTGGCATCGGAATCGGATCGGCCTTGGGCGGCGCCGGTTCACCGTTCCGCAACAGTTTTCGTGTGTTTTTGCAGGTGTCGCTTGTGCAACCGAAGTATTTGCCGAATCGCCCGTTCTTCAACTGCATCTCTGCTTCACATTTGTCGCATTCGAGTATCGGTCCATCATACCCCTTGATCTTGAAGGTTCCCGTCTCGATTTCACAGATATCGCAATCCGGATTGTCACCACAAACATGCAGCTTCCGCCCTTCATCCACCAGATAGGCATCCATGGTGCGATTGCATTTTTTGCACCGGCGCTTGTTTTGCAATTCCTGTAATTCTGCCTGGGCCTCGTCGCCACCGATTTCCACGACCTCTTCACCGGGGGTCAATGGAAGCGTTTTTGTGCATTTTTCTTTCTTCGGTAAACCATAGCCTGAACAGCCTAGAAAAACCCCAGTCTGACCGGTTCGGATCTGCATTTCCCGGTCGCACTCAGGGCAAGAAATCGGTGTCGGCGTGGGATCATTCGGCCGCATGCCTCCCGATGTGGTGTCGCTATCTTCTGCCCGCTTCAATGCATCGGTGAAATCATCATAAAATTTGTTCAGCTCATCGATCCAAAATGAATTGCCCTGCGCGATCGCATCCAAGCTTTCCTCGAGGCCTTTGGTGAAATCGTAATTGAGTAAATGAGGAAAGCATTCAACAAGGCGTTCGGTGACGATGTCGCCAATTTTCTGGGCAAACATCCGCCGGCGATCCACACGCACATAGCCGCGTTCTTGGATTGTGCTAATTACACTTGCGTAGGTAGACGGTCTGCCAATTCCCTTCTTTTCCAACTCGCGTACTAGGCTCGCCTCGTTGTATCGAGCTGGTGGCTTGGTGAAATTTCTCTCTTTGTGCAGGGATTCGAGCGGTAACACTTGACCGACTTCAACGGTTGGCAAAATCCGATCTTCCGAGTCGAATCCGAGTACCTTTTGGTAGCCGTCAAAAATCAGTATCCGGCCTCGGGCCCGTAATTGGTGGTCGCCAGCGGAAATCGTAACTGTGGTGTTATCGAATTTAGCCGGCGGCATCTGGCAGGCAATAAATCGATTGCGGATTAAATTGTAAAGCTTTATCTGATCTGGCTCGACGCTTTTCAGGCTTTTCGGTTGCAGTCGAACATCCGACGGTCGGATCGCCTCGTGGGCTTCTTGCGCGTTGTCGTCATGCTTGCCGTAAAAATTAGGCTTTTCCGGGATGTAGTCCGCGCCGAAATCTTTTTCGATGAGCGTGCGCACCGCACTGATGGCATCGTTACTGAGGTTAGTAGAATCGGTTCGCATGTAGGTGATGTAGCCCGCCTCGTAGAGCCGTTGTGCAAGCGTCATCGTTTTTTTGACCGCAAAACCAAGCGCGTTGGCTGCTGCCTGCTGCAGGGTCGACGTGATAAACGGCGGATTCGGGCGCTGGCTGCGACTTTTGGTCTGAATGTCTTGCACCGTGCAGGATGCAGCCTCAATCGCATCAGCAACCCGGGTCGCTTCAGCGTCGCTGCTTAAAATGGTTTGATCTTTGCCTGCACCTCCGGCTACATCAGCACCGGTCAACAATCGTTTTCCATCGACCTTGACCAGATCGGCGACCAGTTTTGTCGCAGCCTTGAAATCGGCTTGGATTTCCCAGAATTCGTCCGGTATGAAAGCTCGAATGTCCTGCTCACGCTCGACCACAAGCCGTGTTGCCACCGACTGGACACGACCGGCGCTCAAGCCTCTTGCGACCTTTTGCCACAGCAGAGGCGAGACCATGAAGCCAACAACTCGGTCCAGAAAGCGGCGAGCCTGCTGTGCATTAACGCGGTTCATGTCGAGTTGGCTTGGATTCGCAAACGCGTCTTGGATCGCCTGTTTTGTAATTTCTGCGAATGTGACACGCTTGTAACGACTCGGGTCGCCCCCGATTTCCTCTTGCAAGTGCCAAGCAATGGCCTCTCCCTCCCGGTCCAGGTCGGTCGCTAGGTAGATGTCAGAGGCAGTTTCCGCGATCTTCTGTAATTCCTCCAGAACCTTCTCTTTTCCCGGTAAGACGCTGTAGTTGGCTTCCCAGTCGTTATCGGGATCAATGCCCATCCGACGCACGAGCGCTGCGTGCTTTTTGGCGGCCTTTTCCTCGGGCGTCAACTTCACGCCTTTTTTTCCGGGGGG
>DLCF01000140.1 GCA_002480485.1 Planctomycetaceae bacterium UBA7805 | reverse complement strand
TACAGCGCCCACCGATGAAGCACTGCTCTACGACCTGCTGGTGACCAAAGAGATGGGGTTCAATATGGTCCGCAAGCATGTGAAGGTGGAACCTGCCACCTGGTACGCACACTGCGATCGACTCGGGTTGCTCGTCTGGCAGGATATGCCGAATGGCGATCTGCACATCCGTCCGGAGGAGCAGGACATCGAGCGGTCAGCGCAATCGCGACACCAGTACGAAGCGGAGTGGAACCGTATCATCAATGCATTTTACAATGCACCGAGCATCGTGATGTGGGTGCCCTTCAATGAAGGTTGGGGCCAATTCGATACGCGACGAATCGTAGAGTGGACTCGCGAACTGGATCCGACCCGACTGGTCGATAATGCTAGTGGGTGGAGTGATCGGGACTGTGGTGATGTGCTTGACATCCATGCGTATCCCGGCCCGGCCATGCCTCCGCTTGAGAAAGATCGTGCGGTCGTACTCGGTGAGTACGGAGGACTTGGATTGCCAGTGGAGGGACATACCTGGACTGACAAAAACAACTGGGGTTATCGAGGTTATAAAACCCAAAAAGAGCTCAATTCGGCCTATCACGCGTTGCTCGAAAAACTGCGCCCACTGATCGATAGCGGGCTGGCTGCAGCGGTTTACACTCAGACCACGGATGTGGAGACTGAAGTCAACGGCCTGATGACCTATGATCGAGCAATCAACAAATTTGATGTACCGCGTGCCGCCGCCGCGCACGCCCGACTTTACGCGCCCCCGAGTCGGCTGGTGACTGTGATGCCCACATCCATCAAGGGCAACCAGCAGCAATGGCGGTACACCAAAACGCGTCCCGACGACGAATGGTTTGCAGTCGATTTCGATGATTCGTCCTGGAATTCCGGGCCGGGTGGGTTTGGTTCGGCCAGCTCACCGGCGGCCATCGTGGGAACTGAATGGACCGAACCAGATATCTGGTTGCGACGATCGCTCATGATTCAGGGCGATCCTCCACGAGCAGGGTATTGGCGGATCCATCACGATGAAGATGCTGAGGTTTATGTCAATGGTAAACTGGTGCAGACCTTTCCGGGCTATACCCAGAGTGCTACGCTCGTGCCACTATCGGAAGAAACGATCGCAGCATTGAAGCAGGGTCGCAATGAGATTGCGGTCCATTGCCGACAGACCGACGGCGGACAATACATCGATCTCGGAATACTGGAAGCAGCCGAGCAATGAGCCGAACCTATTGAATCGCAATCACGATGTTGATGCTGGCTCGGATCTCCTGAGATCCGGCCGCGATCGGTACGGACTTCGCTTCCATATCCATGGCCATCGCGCGGGGCATCATACGCGGTTGCGGTGCGTAGCCACCTCCCTCTCGGATCGTTTGAATTTCACCAAGTTGAACCTCGGCGGCCTGCGTTAGCAGATCGGCTTTCCGCAGTGCATCGGCGACCGCATACTTACGAGCCTCATCGAGCAAGGGCCCCGGTTTGTTGATGAAAAACGAGGGGCCGCTCACTGAATTTGCGCCGAGCGTGATTACTTTGTCGAGAATTGGCCCCACGTTTTTTAAGTTGCGAATTACTCCAGTTGCGGTGTTGGATACCCGATAGCCTATAATTTTTGGATCTTGATTCGGCATGTTTGGTCGTCGTGGCGGACGCGAGTACATCGGACTCACCGAGAACTGCGATGTTTGTAGATCCGCTTCCGCTATTCCCGCATCTCGCATACCGTTCAAGACCTCTTGCATTCGGTCGTTGTTCTTATCGAGTGCCTCGCGAGCCGTTGCCGCTTCGGTCACTACGCCGGCTGAAATCGAGGCGGTATCCGGTTTTGCTTTCACCTTGCCTTCCCCTGAGACAGTGATCGTTCTCAACGGCTTATCGCCGGCGTGGTGATCCTCGGCTCGAATTGTCATAGTCATACAACATAGCGAGATGAATGCTACGGAAGTTGTGACAAGATTTTGTGGCATGGTGAGGTTCCCCAAATGTCGTAAGTAAAGTCGAAACTGCTTCGATTCTATGAGAGAATCGAAACGTGTCTATCCCAGGCGAGATTGTGCCGATGCATCTGGTCGCATGCGTTTGTGCTTTTTACATTTTTTCGAGCAGAATCGCACTTCGTTCCAGCAACGCGACCACTTTTTGCGCCACGTAAATGGTCTGCCACAGCCATCGCAGATTTTGTCGGGTCGTTGTGATAGTCGCATTATGGTCTCAAGCTAATTTTGGAAAGTTAGCAATCAAAGATCTAATTTCATTTGACTGTGGTTTTTCTTGTTTTGCTTTTGATTCGCAGATTTTTGGCGGGATCTCCGTTTGCGGCTTCCGTGTCGTTCTAGTATTTGGTTCGCTTCTTGCTGGAATCCGTCGCCGTTCCGCATTTTTGCGATAGCTTCACGAGCTCGCCTGGCTGCCTTGACGTGGTCGACGATGCGACGCGGGTAATTTTTTCCAATAACACAACCGCATTGATGCTGGAGAGCATCATCCATTTTCCATGGTTCATGAACATGCTCCAGCGGTACAGGATTCATCTCCGGAACCCATTTTTTTATGAAATCACCGGTAGGATCCTGGTCGTAGGATTGCTTCACCGGATTGTAGATCCGCGGTGCATTGATGCCGGTAGTGCCCGATTGCATCTGCATCTGATTCCAATGGATACCCGGTTCGTAGTCAGTGAATAGACAAGCGAGCACCAGACCGCTGGATCGCCAATCCAACCAAAGGTGATATGCGGCGAACGACGCTAACATGGCTCGCATGCGGAAATTGATCCATCCGTGGGCCCGCAGAAAACGCATGCACGCATCGATGAAAGGGAATCCGGTCTCGCCATTAGTCCACTGAGTCAGCAGGTTCACATCACGCGTGCGCTCTAATGCATCAGCACCGGAGTGAACGCTATCAAATTCGAACTGTGGGTCGTCCTCGAGTTTCTGAATGAAGTGACAATGCCAGTGCAATCGCGCGTCGAATGCACGCAGGGCTGAAAGCCACGTGCCCCGATCGATTTTGGATAGACCGCGAAAGTATCGCTGTTGTTGCCGCAATCGCTGTGCAACCTCCCGCATGGAAAGGGTGCCGTAAGTCAGGTGTGCCGAAAGTCGAGAGCACGATTGCTCAGCACTCAATGGAGATGACATTTCCCGATGGTAGCGCATTCCGCGTCGCTCCAGAAAGCTTTCAAGCAATCCTAGCCCCGCTTGCCGTCCGCCCGGTTGCCGAAATTGCATCAACGAATCTTGGCCTGTAATCTGCTTCGCGGCCGGTATTTCGCCGGTCTCGATTCGCGGATTGGCGAGCGTGTTCGGCGGGGGGGATTTCAGAATCGGGCGACGCATCGTCTGTTCCCAGCGAGTGGACCAGCCATCACGAGATCGCATGTCCGGAATCACGCCACCCACCACGGATTGATTCCATGGTATACCCTGTGACTCCAACCACATCCTAATGTTGTTATCACGACTTCTTGAGATTTGATTGCCCGTTTCACGGTGCGAGTAAACGGCACTGACCCCCACTGTTCGGTGCAGTTGCTTAAAAATTTCAAGACTGTTTCCGTAGCGGATGATCAATGGCAATCCGACTCCGGCGAGTGCGTGCCGAAGTTCCGCAAGAGATTCAGCGACAAATCCCCACTGGTTCGGGGAAGCATCAGGGGCCCGCCAAATGGCATCATCCGCGATGAATAAAGGCAAGCAGTGCCCGCCCTTTGCCGCCAGGCTGAGCGGTTGATGATCCTCAGTCCGTAAATCTCGGCGGAACCAAACGACATTATGCATGGGAACCTCTCGTAACTTTAGTGCCACGAGATCATTTGCCCACCGTGTGTTCGGTCGCAACTATTTCATCCAAGGCCCCGGGAACCGAAACTCACTTTGCTGCAGCGTGGGCATCGCATCCCACCGCTGCTGCGGATGCCGATGAATGCCTACGATCCGTACATCCTGGACGTTGGATTTCATTTCATCGGCTTCAGCCTGCTCAAGCATTGGCACGTCGCGAAGCACGATTAGGCTCAGGCAGACAGCAATTACGGTTAGCACGCATTTCGTATAAAGGTCGACTTTCATTTTTCTCTCCTTGGCTTTATCTTTGCCCCGAACGATGGATCCCACCAGTGATTGAGTGCCGCAAGCATCGAGCTAACGCGTTCAGGATGCTCGGCAGCAATATTTTTCGTTTCATGCGGATCGGCGGCTAAATCAAACAGTTCAATATTTTTGTTTTCCCCTACCAAAGGTAATGTCTTTCGACGATGCCCTCCGTTGTACGGCAAGACGGTGGGGGTGGGATCCTGCCATGCGATCAGTTTCCAATTGCCATCGATACATGTACGCGTCCAGAGACTTTGCTCCGGCGCGTCCACCGACACCATATCGTGAGCGAAGTTTGCGAGAAAAATCTCTTTTCGTCGTTGCACCTGTGATCGATCGAGAAGATTTATGCCGGGAAGTCCATCGGGCACTTTGGCTCGGCAGGCCGTGAGGATCGTCGGCATCAGATCCAGATTTGTCGCCACGTCGCTTTTATCCATTGCTGGCGCGACACGTTTGGGCCACCGCAGCATAATTGGCGTCCGCACGCCATTCTCGTAAGGAAAGGCTTTGCCGAAAGCGTTCCAGCCGTTATCGGCCAGGTAGATAACGAGCGTGTTGTCAGCCACTTTTCTTTTTTCCAGCATGTCGAGGAGTTCTCCGGTCGTCTCGTCCATCCACTCGACCATTGCAAGGTATTTGCGTTTGGCCGGATCTTTCACATCGCCATATTGCTCGAGCAATCGCTCGGGCGGATTGTGCGGCGTGTGGGGAAGAAACGGTGCATACCACACAAAGAATGGTGATTGCTCGGCGATGGCGCTGTCTAGAAAATTTTCAATCGGGGTCATTGTCTCGCGACCGATCGCCAGGGCTTTGCCGCCGTGCCGTCCGGTCAGACCCATGTCATCTGTAAAGCCGACCAATTCAGGATTTCGCATCCAGAACTTTCCGGTGTGCAGCGTGCGATATCCAGCCTCTTTCAGTAAGCGAGGCAGTTGTGGCAATGCCAGAAAAGGATCAATGAAACGGTCGCGGGCTACGACCGGGTCATCGCCCGTTTTCACAACCGGATCATTTCCGGTGATGCCATGTTGATGCGCATGACGTCCGGTGAGTATGCTCGCTAGCGATGGACTGCAGATAGCCGTTGCGACATAACCGCGTGTGTAAGTGAGTCCCTGACGCGAAAGTTGATCGATGTTCGGCGTTCGGGCTCTGGTGTGGCCCATGAAAGAATAATCAGACCAGGCATGATCGTCGCTGATAATCAGAACAACATTTGGGGCGGGTTGTGCAGGAGACTGCTGAGCACTGAGCAACGTAACAACACAAAAGGCAGCCATTGTTAGAGAGCGCATCTTGATCATCTCGCACTATCGGACCGACATGTTCCACTTAAAGTGTACCCTGGAATCGCCGACAACACACCTATAGCGAATCACGGTGCACCGGCTTCAGTGACCGAAAACCGAGAACTTGAGCAATGATCGGAATTCCCCCGAAGCAAAGTAAAAAGAGTGTCGTCCAAAGCGTGATTCCGACCATCCAAGCAGGGGTGTCGGAAGCAGTTGGAATCGTTCGGGAGAGAAATGTGTAGAAACCACTGACTGCTAGTGCAGCAGCAGCACTCACGGTGGGCGTTATGGCAAAGATGGCGCCCCGCGTCATCCAATGATCGGCCAGTTGTTTTCGCGCTATTAGATAGAGAAAAATGCCGCTGAGCAAACAGATAATGGTCACCATCGGGCCGATGGATCCTCGCCACTGCAACTGCACAAAGCACCCTCCGAGCACTGAGCCCGTGACTGTAGCGCTCATCAATAACTTGTCGCCAAAAAAACTCTGGCCCAGTGTCTGAAACTTCCGGATGCTCTTATCAAAGTCGGCTTGCAAATTCTGACTCACAAAAATGTTGCCGAGATTTCGGTGAACATGCAGGTCGCGACGCATCTCCTCGGCGGAGACCTCTACAAGAACCCCAGCAGGTGAGCCAAGGTGGCAATTGCCCTTACGGTCTTGCAGCATGAGATAGGCGTCCTGCCGTCCCATCCACGTCGCGGAGACCACGTCTCCCTCAAAAAGACGGTGGTTTTGATGATCGCGGATTGGAAGCTCTCGGACGGCAAAATCGGACTGCTTTGGTGTGCCAGTCCAACCATACCCGTCGGACGAAAAAAAGGAAAATCGTCCTGCTTTCTTCTTAAATCCGACCGCTTGCTGGCGATCGAACAGCTTCCACCACGGTTCGGCATCAATATTCATTGGGTTGCCTTCTTTTTCCCTGACCACACACTATGCTCTATAGCGCCCGATGTATAGAAATGGAACCCGAGGACGTTCTTAAATGTCATACGCGCGAGCGCGACTCTGGATCGGGATCTCGGCAGTGGGTTTGAATGTGCTCATTGCCTCTAGTGTGGTGGCTTTCGACATCCCCGTCTCGCAAGCCTGGGTAATTCTTGCCGCCTACGTGATTTGGATGATGCCCTTCGATTTCCTCGGTGGTTGGTGGCTGCCGACGCGGTATGGACGATCAAAGCAGTCTTTGCGGGCCTTCTTGATTGATTGGGCATGGGGCGCTTTATTGCAATCGATCGTATTTATTGCATGCAGTGCGAGCATCCTCTGGGCTTCGCGACTCTTCGGATTTGGCGGTGGTGTTGTGGCATTACTTTTTTGTGGCGTGCTGCTGCTCGCGTTGCGGCCCTTTTTGTTGAATATTTTCTCACGCCCAACCACATCGGGGGCATCATTCGATCATTCCACCGTGTCTAACCTAGTTGCCGGATGGGGCATCGCCAGCACACCTATCGAATTCCGGATCGCTCCCACCACCGGATTCACGGGTGGCATCGTGGGACTGCTGAAGCCCCAAATTGTTTTTCCAGACCATTGGCGAACAATACTCACCCCGTCAGAGCTCGCAGCTTTGTCGGCGAGAAGATCACTCACAGTGTCGACCGGTTCATATCGAAGAGGGTTGCTGCTGGCAGGAGCTTGGTTAATCGTTGCGTATGTCGGAGGGTGTTGGATCGCCGGAACGACCAATACAGGCCCTCAAACGGCTCTAGACCTGATGCGAACGATTGCAGGAACGACGTTGTGCAGCTTTCTGGGTTTGCTGATCCTGCCCACTTTTAGCCGAGCCGCGGCACGACGTCTCGACGGCATGACCGTTGGGCACGTCCCCAAGGAATTGCTGCAAAGCGCACTGGAAAAGATAGATCGAGTGCAGGACGATGAGCCTCACCGACCGCGCGGTGTCGAACTCATTTTCCATCCGGTGCCCAGTGTCGCACTACGACAACATCGCGAACTTACAGCAGAGAGAGCCGTTCCGTGGAACTTAGCTCGTCAAATTCTCTACCTGTCGTGGATCGTCGCTAATCCATTAGCACGCGCAGTCCACTGTAACACCGGTCAAAGTCTTCTTTGGATCTATCCGCCTACCGACTAGCGCCGACGACGTCGGAGACACGCTAAACCAACAATGGCGACTGCTGACAGGCCGAACGCGGTCGGCTCCGGCACGCCACTCGCGGCAGCCTGCACTGTGATGCGACCGGCCATGTTTGTATGCCACTGAACAGCACAGGTGTAATAGTAGTCACCCTGTGTCGGCGTCCAATCCAAAGTCGAGGAAAAAGCACCTCCGGTCGGGTAGACAATCATTGAGCCGCCGTCGAGCACATTAGCCATGAAGCTCTGGTCATTGACTGTTCTGATAAACTCGTTTCCTTCTACGGATGAACCGGTTGCAGCAATTGGCGCCGAATCGTCAAGGAATGCAAAGGGGTGCATCGCTCCGGAGTGTGTGAATGTGTAGGTGTGGCCTTCGGTCAGAATCAGCGTAGGGTCCGAAAGAAAATCGTCGGCCGGATCAGTTCTCAAACGAAAATCGCTGGCCCCTTCGAACCAAATTTCAAACTCGTCGCCATCGGCTCCAATGATTTGGGCTGCGGAAGTGAGCGTGGGCAACGCAAGTAGTGTTGCCATCACTATGAGCCCGTAAACAATGCTTGTACGAATCATTAGTCTTCCCCTGAATTGTTTGCTGCTGGAAATGTTTTCTGTTTAGGCTGGCACACGCTGGCGCTCACCAGTTCAATATAAAAACGACAATCTTGTCGGCAACCAATTTTTTTAAAAAAACCGTTAAATATTCATACGCTGACCATAAATCCACAAAACACGATACAGCTGGTCTAAAAGAATTATGGTTTTCGGTAGATGCCAGACGAAAGGCGAGAATTTGGCGGAAGCTGTTGCTAGGAAACATTGCGTTGATGACGCAAAACAAAACGCTGAAACCGCATATCGCGCCGCGCGACCGCGAACAGCTGATTAACGTCGGCGGCGACGTAGGGCTAACAATCCGAGGAGAGTGAACGCAGACATCGCCAAGGTCGCCGGTTCCGGCACAGCACTGGTGGCCTCCTGGACCACAATGCGACCGGCCATATTCGTGTGCCATTGCACACCGCAAGTGTAATAGTACTCACCGGCCGTTGGCGTCCAGTCCAACGTGCTACTGTAGCCTGTTGGCATACCAGTCGGATATACGACCATCGATCCGCCGCCAAGTACATGGCTCATAAAGCTGGTATCGGTGACTGTACGCAGGAATTCACTACCGTCTACTCCGGTGCCGGTTGCCTGGATCGGTGCAGCGTTATCAACAAAAACAAAGGGATGCATGCTGCCGGTGTGCGTGAAGGTGTATGTTCCACCTGCCGTTAAGATCAAGGTTGGATCGGGTGAGAACTCTGATTCGCTCCCGAGCAGAAAACTGTTAGAGCCCTCATGGCCAATGAAAATACTGTCTCCGGGATTGCGAACGACAATCCCTGCCTCAGAAAACGAGATTAGCACACTTAGCAGAAAGAAACCAAAGATCGCATGCCTAGTCATTAGCTCGACTCCTAATTCAGTTCACTATCGCAGAATACTATCCGCAGAATATTTTTGCTTACAATTGTTTCGTTGTTGGCTTTTCAGTATAAAAAATTCAGCGGAACGGGCAAGGAATTTTTCGAAAAACGCTGTAATTTTCGATCAGCCAAAACCCTACCTCTCGTCGCTGCCAGCCCGAAAATGGTCTGCCGCCCGTGGTTCACGAGGATAGAACCAGCAGCTCACCGCGTCCCGGCACAGCAAGATCCCCGTTGTAGAGGTCGAAGGATTTATTTTCCGGCAGCGTGATCCCCTCAGAGACGAGTGCTTTGGCAAGCAATGGCATGAATGGGGGAGTGAATTGCCTGATTGCGATACCAAAAGTCGGCATCACTTCGAGAGCTTTCAGTGAAATGATTGTCCCCCGGTTCATCCAGGCACCGGTGCGAATTTCTGCACCCTCTCCTAGCAAGATCGTGCCGCCCTTCATCTGCAACCCGGTGAAATCGCGTGTAGAACCACCGATGACAATGATGCCGCGACGCATTCGCATGCCGACTTCGAGCCCAGCAGAGCCCGTTACGTGGATTAGGCCGCCCCTCATTCCCCTTCGCGAACCGCGATAGGCAGCACCAATCTGACCGCCCGCATTGCCGTCGATGCGGATCGTGCCTTTCTTCATTTCCGCACCGATCCAATCTCCGGCGTCGCCTTTAACTTCTATGAGTCCGTCTCGCATGTAAGCGCCCAGGTGCATGCCCACATCACCTTGAATTTTTAAACGCCCTCGCGACATTCCTCGCCCGATCCAGCGGACTTTTTTTAAGTCGCCATGAATTTCTATCTCATCACTCTTCTCGCCTTCGATTTCAAAAAAATCGCTCAGCGGTAATTGCCGCTTGCCATGATAGATCGTGAGTTGCGCAATCTCATCAGCCGAACAATCTGCGAGCGTATCGGGGCAGAGAACCTCTGCTTCAAGCGGTACGGTAGGCTGCCGGATGAGTGTGAGTTTGATGCCCATTGCGAATCAAGAATCCTGATCATTTTTGCAATCGTGAATGCTCGCTCCGTGGACCCGCTCGATCTCCACCGGATAATTTTCAAACTGCATCGTGTAGCAGTCTTCAAAGAGTGGTCGCATAAAATCGTTGGTGGCCGGATCGTAAAAGGGCTTTGCGATATATTCTCGACCATCGGGTGCCTCACGAATTTCACCGTCGTCGATGATCACCTCACCGGCCTTTATTACATATCTTGGGTGGGCAAACATTTCGCCGGGATCATCTTCCTGGTCGTAGATCACCACGTCCCCATCGCAACCGGTGCCTAGGTTTCCCTTTTGCTTCAGTCCCAGGGCCCGAGCCGGGCCGGCTGACATCGACGTAGCGACATCCATCAGCGTGTATTCGCGCGCAATTTCAGGAAGCACGATCTTATTCTTGATGTTGCTCGGCAATTTTTTGATGCACTCATCGCGAAAGTCGCGGGACATGAGCAATTTGATAATCTCGGGATATCGCCAGAAGCATCCGCCGTTGGGATGATCGGTCGAGAGGAAAACCTGCCACGGACTTTGAATCAACAGCAGCAGCTCCAGACCACATGCCCATTGCACGGCGTTGACCAAATTGCTTGGCCGATACGTATAGGGAACGATCCCGCAACCCGTCTCGTTCTCTACGTCCAGATTGCCCCACTTGCGTCCTGTGAGTTTGTAAAGCAGGTGCTGCCAGGGGCCGTCGGCGGTGATCGTTACCGTGTCGCCAAAAATCACTGCCCCAGCGTCAGTCGTTATATTAGGATGCGAGTTAAAGTACTCGGCAAGCTCTGCAGTGGCTGAGCAGATCGTCTCCCAACCGTCGCCTCCGTAAGCATGGTACTGAGAGTGGGCGATATGCGCCCGACTACCCTCCAGGTGTTTGAGCGTATCGAGGGTTGTTTTGATATTCCCCGGAGCTCCCAGGTCATTGCAGTGCAGGTGCATTGGATGCGGCAGGCCCAGATCATCACAGATGCGGGCGAGTTGCGTGACAATCGTACCGGGCGTTAGTTTGTTATAGCCCTCGATGGGAGAGGAGAGATTTCGGGCATCTCCGCCCCACTTCCAGGCGGCAACACCACCAGGGTTCACCGCCTTCACCCCATAGCTCTTCGCTGCCCAGATGTACCAGGCCACAACATCGCGCGCCCGCTCATATTCACCGGCCTCCATTTGATCAAGCATGATCTCATTGTTGGCCATCAGGGTGAGAGTCGACTTGTCTACAATCGGAATATCGGCCAATTCTTCGTGAGTATGGCGTGCTGAAAGCACCGGCACTGCGGCCTCATTCACGGTGGTCCAGCCCATTCCCGCATAGAGGTAACCGGTGGCAAAAGTGGTCGGGGCCATGCCACCGAGACCGCTACGACGGGTTTTGGTACGGATAAAGGCCTGTGTGCGGCGGTGGTCTTCGGGCGTCATCGCCCGGGCAAAATTAATGGCGCCGCCTGCCACATGCGTGTGAACATCGACTCCACCGGGCATCACGATCATCCCGGTGGCGTCGATCGTGCGGCTATCGCATTGCCCGTCAGAAAATTTGCCATCGGCATCGATATTCAGATCTTTGATCTGACCATCGATCTTGTTGGCCGGGTCATAAACTTTGCCACCTGTGATTCGTAGCATCGGCGATATTTTTGGTCGGGTGGAGGGCGGAAATCGCTTGGAAGACTAAGGCAATATTTTAGCTGCTCGCCATCTTTGGCGATACAGCCTTTCGCCGCATCAGACCTGCTCGGTTACCATTTGCGGCATGCTGCCCTCCGGGAGCCAGAAAGGCTTTTTGGCGATGGCTTCGTTGATTCTTCGTACCACTTCCTCATCGCTCGGATAGGGTGACTTGAGCGCGGGTTTAAGCGGCATGGGAATCTCATCCATCCGATAAGCAGTTCCAGGTGCGGCTATTCCCTGAGCGGCTGTAGTGATGTGGACGCGGGCAAGCTTGCTAGTGTGCGTAATGTGGGGGTCGAGCACGATGGTCGGAATCCGCTTCAGGTGATTGATCGCTGGTTGAGGCATCGTTCCTCCAGGATCAGCGCCGATAATGAAAGCGGCATCGCAATCGCCACGCACCAGCACGTCAATGGTCGAAAACTCTCCGGGGTTATAGCGGGGATAGCCGCGATTGAAGCTGATCCCGAACGGAAAGCCGGTCTGCCACCGCATGATTACATCGGCCCCGGTCACGTTACCGTGGCCCCGCATCGGCATGGCAACAAACTTGGTGAAAGCGTTCATCTCGGCCGCAAGTGTGAGCAGCGCTGCGCTGTTCATATGTTTGCCGCGCGTCATCGAAAGGCCCATGCCAAAGAACATGCAACCGAACTTAGCCGCTTTCATACGAGAAACTAGATCATTGAGTGCCTCACGGCTCAGGCCCGTTTCCTCAATTTGCTCGTCAGTGACCTGCTGCTCTTTGACCAGCGCCCGCAGGATGGTAATCAGTTCAAAATCTTTGCCCGGTCGGACCTGCAAGAAAATATCAGAGGCTTTCACACTCTTCGTTTCTCGGATATCGACCAGAACCATCGTCCTGTCTTTACGTCCCTTGGGTAAAAACTTGCTCTTCTGCATGAGCGTGTATTTGCTGAAGTGCCGCGGGTGACACTCGGCAGGGTTGCCACCCCAATAGATAATAAAGTCGGCTCGTTGTTTCACTTCACCGAGCGTGCACGTTACCTTGCCACCCAACTGAGCGGCGATCTCTGTGGGACCATGTCACAAAGAGGTGTGGCTGTCGAGCAGACCGCCTAAGCTGTCTGCCAATGCCGCACACTCCTTCTGCGCTTCGCATGTGGTGTTGCTCATTCCATAGACGAGCGGCATATCCGCTTCGTGCAGCAGTCGAGCTGCCTCTTCGATTGCCTCATCCACAGTGGCTTCTTTACCGTCGATTAGAGCGGAGGGATATTTTTTTTCGGCAGTGTGGTTCAAGAACCAGGCCGATCCCAGCACACAGGCTTTTTTCGCCTTGTGGATACGCATCTCGTCATGATGCAGTTGAATGTCATCGCATACACAGCCACAGAATGTGCAGGTTGCATTATCAATGACCTGCAGTGGAGTGTCAGACTTTGAAGCGGTGGGACTCATAGGGAGTAGCCTGCCAGGGAGGGAAAGCGGTCGCAGCTATTACTGCAAAGCGTCTTGGGGTTGTTCGTCGTCCGAACCGGACGACCCGACGGTAAACGTTCAGCCAAGGGCCCGACCCTGGCAACTGCCGCGGACTCGGCGAGGCATAAAACGTCCCTCGTCGACTTCGGTCCATGCGGGTAACTCGGGTGAGTCACCGGCCGTGGAAAAGTGTGCTTCGGTCGGATTGACTCCGGAATGATTTTGGGGATCAGATTGCGACATGATTAATGTTTATTGCGTATCTGTTTGTTGTTTTTTTGATTTTCCGTCTGCGACTCGCCGAATGTGCTCTGCTCTTTGGTCAACCACGGGACACGTCTCGCAGCCTTAATGATGATCGACCTCCGGACCATTCATTCTATAGGGGAACCACCTCAACTTCCCACCCCTTAGAGGTGGGCATTCCGGTTCCCCCAGTGTCCCCCCCCATCAGGAGGCAGGTGGGCGGTCC
>DLCF01000131.1:74849-75715 GCA_002480485.1 Planctomycetaceae bacterium UBA7805 | reverse complement strand
GCGCAGGCCATGGTCACTCCAAACGTTGACCGTCTAGCGCGTAGCGGCGTTCGTTTCACAAGGGCGTATTGCAGCATTGCCACGTGCGGCGCGTCGCGGGCCAGTTTAATGACCAGTCTGCGGCCCACGCCCGATCGATTCCGGAACTATCTGACCCGCGTCGATCACGACACGCCTGATGTAATCTCGCTGCCCGCGTTCTTCAAACAACATGGATACACCACGCTCAGTAATGGTAAAATATATCACCACCAAAACGACGACTTGCGGGGCTGGAGCAAGCCACCATGGCGACCGGAGAAACGCAGTATCTCCTGGATGAAGGCGGAAAATCATGCGACCGAAGAAGAGGGCCGCTGGAAAAACGGGCCTCCCGTCGAGGCGGCCGATGTGCCCGATGCGGAATATCCCGATTATCAAATCTGCAGCAAAACGATTGCCGATCTCGATGGGCTGGCCAAACAAGATACGCCCTTTTTTCTTGCCTGCGGTTTCTACCGTCCGCATTTGCCCTTTGTCGCACCTCAGAAATATTGGGACCTATATCCCGGGCGTAGCATTCCGCTGGCAACGAATGATTATTTCCCACGCGACCTTGACCACGTTTTTCGCTATACCTGGGGGGAACTCCGCAGCTATCGCGGCATCCCCGGAAAGGGACCGGTCTCGGAAGAAGCGGCGCGACAACTCGTCCGCGGTTACCGGGCGAGCGTGAGTTTTATCGACGCGCAGATCGGTCGCCTGCTCGACGCCCTCGCGAGACTTGATTTGCAAGAAGATACAATCATCGTGCTCTGGGGCGATCACGGTTGGCAACTCGGTGAACACGGGTTCTGGTGCAAACACACCAACTTTGAAGTCGCCAC
>DLCF01000131.1:0-74524 GCA_002480485.1 Planctomycetaceae bacterium UBA7805 | reverse complement strand
CGCGTACCGCTGATCATCTCCGCACCTCATATGTTACACAATAAGGCCTGCAAGCGTCTCGTCGAAACGATCGATGTCTACCCCACACTTTGCCAGTTGGCACACATACCTCCACCTGCCCACATGCAAGGCATGAGCCTCGTTCCCCTCCTACTGAATACCGACGCCATGCACAAAGGATTGGTTTTCACTCGCTGGGGCGGAGGGGATGCGGTCCGCAACGACCGCTATCGTTACATGGAAATGCGGTCCGATGGCGGGCGTGGCAAACTAACCGGCAAGGCTCTGTTTGACCTACAGGCTGACCCGGGTGAAAATCAGAATCTCGCCGGCCAAGTTGCATACGCCCAGGTCCAACGTAAACTGGAAGCCCAACTCGAATCCGTCCGCGCGAGCGGATCGCCAGTCAAACAATAAATATTCTCTTTAAAATAATGCCTCGCCTCCTTCTTTGCCTCTCCTGTTTTTTGATTCTCGCCCTCCGCGTGACGGCAGCGCCTACCTCGACAGAGGACAAAAAAGCAGCGAATCAACAAATCCGCAAACTCGCGGAGCGTTACAAGGCACTGAAGAAAGACTCGGCTGCCCAGCAGGAAATTATCGAGCAGGCTATTGTTACCGGCGGTCGCGTCTCCTTAGGATTGCGAACTACTGTATATGGCAGCTATGCTCGGCAAGCAGATGCCTACTGGACGCGCTTGCGTAAGGTGGTGATTAAAACAAAAGAAACGCGTCTCGATGACCTACTCGCAAAAGATGCAGAATTACGATCCGACCGGGAATCATTGCTCCGAGTGGCCAACACGTGTGATCGACTACAAGTAGCGGGTGGAGAGGCAGGGGCGTCGCTCAACGAGTCCTTTCTCGCCCGAGAAAAGAAGGTAATCCAGGGCACTGCACGTCGCAAAAAAATTTCTGTCCGACTTACCAAAGAAGAGCGAGAAATTCTGAAGCTGACCAATCTGGTTCGCAAAAAAAATGGGCTAGGAAAACTGCAACTCGACAAACTGTTGGTTGCGACCGCCCGTGACCATTGCAATGATATGCAAACACACAATTTTTTTGCCCATGAGTCACCCGTCGAGGGTAAAGCAACGCCGTTTGATCGTGCGGCCCTGTTCGGCACGACTGCCAATGCGGAAAATCTTGCTGCAGGGAATGTGACTCCTGCCGAGGTGGTTCAAGGGTGGCTCGATAGCCCAGGCCATCGCGTCAATCTTTTACACCCTGATATGAAACGCACGGGAGTGGGACGTGTAGGTGGGTATTGGACCGCACTTTACGGTTTATAGTTTCTAACCGAACTCACGCCGCCTGTATTTCCGACCCACCTGATGTGGCCTGTATCGGTCGTGTCACCTCTAAGACTATGGTGCGCCCGACAAATGTCCGCCAGGCATAAAGTGCATCGGCGGCGAATCGATTTTCTTCCCAGTAAGGCAGTGGCCGACGACGTGCATCATGAAACCATTTGCATAACCGCGCAAGCGGATAAAGTGGGAGACTCAAGCAGACGGCTGAACGCTTAATTCGATCGATCGAAAAGTCGACTCTGGAAAAACCTGCCCGCTTGGCGAAATAATAAAGATAGTAAACCGAGATCGGATTGATGTGCCCTGTCGAGCGGGCCACATCACTCGCACCGATGGGAAGAATATCAAATAGCGGCATCGTGCCGGTAAAAAGTGAGCGGATCCGAGCGTTGCTGCTCAGAGTATTAGGAGTGGTAATCCAAGCTGATCCACCGGGTCGTAACATGCGAAAAATTTCCTCCATCAGGTGCTGCTGATTGGGAACGTGTTCGATTACCTCCTGACAAACAATAAAGTCGAAAGTCTTGTCCTCAAAAGGAATGTGGCCGTTAAAATCGGCCACTTTGCATTGGATTTCGGGCAATCGGAAGTTCTCCGGATAAAGGTCGCAAGCTGTCACGCATTCCTCGGGGTGTTGCGATTGGTCGCGCAGCAGTTCGCAAAGCCTTTGAGTCAGATAACCCTCTCCCGCCCCCAGATCTAAAAAGCGTCCAGCGCCGAGTGGATGTCTTCGTAATAGCGAGAGAACCTTTTCGGTGGTTGCAGTGTGGGAGTAGGGTCGGGGACCTCGTAGCTCACTTTCAGCTTTTGATCGGGCCATGCCTTCGTTCCAAGATGCGCGCTGAACAACCTCAATAGATCCGAGACTGTATCTAACGTAAAATGCACAACTGGGCAACGCGAATTGGCCGGCAAGTTAAACGCGGTCGCTCGGCAGTGTCGCTTGTTTATTTCTTTTTATCCGTTGTCCATAACGACTTTCGCTATATTTAAGTCAACACGCCTACGATGGCTCAGAGACGTAACGACTCATGAAAGCAATTTTTATTTCATCGCTAGCTGCCCTCATAATCGGCTCGGCAGTCTCCGACAAAACTGTCACCAGCCAGACGCTCTGCTGCAGTACGGTAAGTTGGGATGGCAGCTGCCTTCCAGCATATGGCAGTGGACAACCCGAAATTACAATCAAGCGGATTACGATTCCTTCGGGCGCGATTTTGCCGATCCACAAACATCCGGTCATCAACGCAGGGGTGCTTCTGAGGGGCACTCTTGCAGTCAAAACAGCGGAAGGTAAAAACTTGGTACTCCAGGCGGGTGACCCGATCATCGAAGTGGTTGATCACTGGCACGGCGGAATGAATGTTGGCGAAGAAACAGCGGAGATCATCGTCTTTTATGCCGGTACGGTCGGAACACCGAACACGGTCAAAAAAAATACCGACCCATAAGATTTAATGATTGCAGAGGAGGTTTGAGGATGCGGTTTATCTTATTTAATCTTGTTTATTTTTGCCTTCATTTGTTCCTCTTCGAATCGGTCGCACCAGGAGATGACTGGCCTGAATGGATGGGTCCGCAACGCGCGAGTGAATGGCGCGAAGACGGAATACTTGAAACATTTCCAGAAGAAGGCTTGCGTATCAAATGGCGCAAACCAGTGGGACTTGGCTACAGTGGTCCGGCGGTAGTCGATGGCAAGGTTTTTTTGATGGATTACGTGCCTCGCTCAGGCACGGTGACCAATAACCCGGGCGGCAGAGCGCGACTTGAGGGTGAAGAGCGGGTACTCTGCTATGATGCCACAGATGGAAAACTTTTGTGGAAATATGCGTACGACCGTCCCTATATTTTGTCCTACCCGAGTGGCCCACGATGTACGACCACGATCGAAAACGGACGTGTGTATGCACTCGGCGCTGAGGGGACACTCAGTTGCCTAAGCACAGAAACGGGCAAACTCTTTTGGCAGCGTGAACTGACAGACGACTATGGCACAACCAGCCCCATCTGGGGCTATGCGGCCCATCCGCTGATCGACGGCAATCTGCTCTACACTCTGGCCGGTGGTGACGGAAGTTTAGTCGTGGCACTCGACAAGAAAACTGGCAAAGAAGTCTGGCGATCCCTCTCAGCGCGCTCGCAAGGATATTGTCCCCCGACGATGATTTCTCTCGGCGGAAAGAAACAACTTGTGATCTGGCATCCGGAATCCATCAATGGACTCGACCCAGCTACCGGGCGGGTAAAGTGGACGGTTCCACTGGAGCCGGATTACGATATGTCGATTGCTGCACCGCGGCTAGTCGACAACAAACTCTTTGCCAGTGGCATTGGCCAAGTGGGCGTATTACTCGAGCTTGATCCAGAAGAGGAGACGGCGAAAGTGCTCTGGCGTGGCAAAGCCAAGAATGCACTATACTCGGTCAATGCAACTCCGTTTGTAGAGGGTGAAATGATCTATGGTGTCGATTGCCAGTCGGGCGCTCTTATCGGAGCGCAGCTTGCGGATGGCAAGCGACTCTGGTCAACCAATCGTCCTACCTCAGGAACCGAGCGCCGCGAAAGGCAGGCGACAGCATTTTTGGTCAAGCACAAGGATCGCTTTTTTCTCTTCAGCGAGACAGGCGATTTAATTCTCGCGCGCTTGACTCCGAGTGGTTATGATGAGTTGGGCCGATTCCACGTCCTGGAACCAACAGGGGAATGCTTCGGCCGCGAAGTGGTCTGGAACCATCCTGCGTTTGCGGAGCGGTGTATGTTTGTTCGCAATGATAAAGAGCTGGTCTGCGTCGATCTGTCACAGAAATCGAGCGATTAATCCAATGCGAAACGCGAACAGACACCAAATTTTTTCCCTTTCTCTCTCGCGTGACCATCGCACTCTATCATTCCCGTTATCTTGACAAGCCTGAATTAATCGCATACGGTGATAAAGCAACGAAGGTATTTTCAGTCTTTGTGGCAAGAGGTAAGCGAGAAACGCTTTCGCGAAGAGCAATAAGCGTTTTTCTTGTCGTGCTGGTGTTTGAACAAACCCTGCATGCACTTTGCTGCCAACTATTCGGTTTTATCAACCGCTCTGGAAAGCTGCAGGCGTTTTAAAAAACGCACTGAATTCTGTGAATTTCTTGCTTGTCCAGAGTTCCTCGTAAATTGGCATTTTACGGGAATCACACGCGCCGAGCCTTGGTCGTGGCTCTACCGTTGTGTTCGGAAAATGTCGGTGATGGTTTATCGGGATTTTGCGCGCTACCGTGCAGCACTTCTATGGGAGCATGTTTTTGGTGATGAGGGGTCGCTCGCTACAATCAGAGTGCGATGTCTCATCACTGTATCGAAATGACTTTGTCAAAAAATTTTAAAATTCGAGTGACACCCCTAAGTATTAAATACATCTACTGAGGAGATGCAGTTGAAAAAGTTTGAAGAAATGGATCTGATCGCACCGTTACAGCGGGCACTGAGGGACGAAAAATACAAAGCCCCGACACCGATTCAAGAACAGACGATACCGGTCGCCGTCTCTGGTCGCGACGTGCTGGGGTGTGCCCAAACTGGAACTGGGAAAACTGCGGCATTTGCATTGCCTGTTCTTAATCATCTTGGTCAACGAAATCGAAAAGCCGTATCTCAATGCCCATTTGTACTTGTCTTAGCGCCCACACGCGAATTGGCAATTCAAATTTCACATAGTTTTTCCACCTATGGCAAACACCTTAAGCTGCGAAGAGCGCTCGTCTATGGTGGAGTCGGACAAGGCAATCAGGTCCGAGCGATGAACCGCGGGGCACACATTCTTATTGCCACACCAGGAAGATTACTGGACTTAATGAATCAAGGCTGTATCGATCTGGCACAGGTTGAGATGATTGTTCTCGACGAAGCCGATCGAATGCTAGATATGGGTTTCTTGCCCGATGTAAAACGAATCCTGAATCAACTACCCGACGATCGTCAAACACTCTTTTTTTCGGCAACGATGCCACCTAGTATTGTCGACCTCTCAAAGCGAATGCTCACACAACCAGTCAATGTACAGATTCAGTCGAATTCCGTGAGCGTCGACAAAATCGAGCAAAAGGTACTTTTGCTACAGCGCAACCAAAAGCAAGAATCATTGCGTGGCATTGTGACTGCCGATGACGCTGGCCAGGTGCTGGTATTCACCAGAACAAAGCGTGGGGCTGATGTGGTTGCCCGCAAATTGGATCAAAGCGGAGTCAGAACTATGGCGATTCACGGCAATAAATCGCAAAATGCCAGGCAACGTGCACTCGAAGCGTTTCGGAAATACCAAGTTCAAGTCTTGGTGGCTACGGATGTCGCAGCGAGAGGAATTGACATCGACGGCATCACTCATGTTGTCAACTTTGATCTTCCGGTTGATCCGGAAAGCTATGTGCATCGCATTGGACGCACCGGTCGGGCCGGGGCAAGCGGCATTGCCATTTCGTTTTGCACGGATGGTGAGCGAAGAGAATTAAGAGAAATTCAAAAATTACTCGGAAATAAAGTCCGCTTGGTCTTCGAGCATTCAAACGGCGCCTCCGAGCAGCTTCATCGCCCCTCGATGCCACGCACGAAGGGGAGCACGACGTCCCGATCGACATCGAAACGACCGTCCTCTCGTCGTTCCTCGACGCGCTCTTTTGCACCAGCTAGCACCGCCAACGGAAAGCCGAAAAATAGACGAAAACAGCGTAAAGGTCGCAATGCTAGACAACGTCTAAAGCAAGCCAGCCAGTAACTCTTACCACTACCGATTTAATCGCGGACAAACGGAAACTGCGATGTATTCTGTACGTTTCCCGCGATACAAAAAATCAAACATTTACTCTGCCCTGATATGACAAAGAATCTAAACAACCATCAGGATGGTTCAGTTCGCAGTGAATGTCCGCTACTCGAGGACTTTGAAGATCTCTGGCAGGAAGCCCACCAAATCTGGGAACGCCACCGATTGACGCCGCCGTTTGAAGGCTATGTTAGTGGGGATTACGCCGCGCTGTATCAAGTGCTGAAAAAACTTCATGGCCAAGTTTGGACTTTTCTGGAGTGGGGATCAGGTTTGGGTGTGCTCACGATCATGGCCAGTCGCATGGGATTTGAATCCTATGGAATTGAGACCGAACCGGTCCTAATTGATCATGCAAATGATTTAGCGGAGCGGCATGGAAGCGACGCTCAATTTGCGCACGGGAGTTTCATCCCGGAGCAATTTGATATCAGTTTTTCTGAAGAATATGCGATCAACCGCACGGTCATCGATATGCCGCCGGCTTACGATGCGATTGATATGGATCTGACCGATTTTGATCTGGTGTACGGGTTTCCCTGGCCGGACGAACACGACTTCTTTCGCGCGATCATCAAACGATGCGGGCGTCCCGACGCCTTGTTCCTGAGTTACGATGCCCGCGACGAAATTTCCCTCTGCCGCGTAAACGACCTTTAGGTTACTTTACCACCCTGTGAACAACAGACACTGTCGTTGTTTTAGGGTCAGGTCATCTCACAGCGAATTATTCGCCAGCAGCGATGGACGCGCTTATTGCGGAAATCCTCGGGGACTGTTTGTCGACTGATCTCTCGAATCGAGACCTGCTGCAGAGAGCTTTCGTCAAATTTAAAACGGCGAAAATTGGTTGAAAAATAGATCGTTCCTCCGGGGACCATCCTCGCGATGACCGCGTTAAGAAGTTCAACATGGTCTCGCTGGACTTCCCAAAAGTTTTCGGTCCGCTTGCTATTGGAAAATGTCGGCGGATCTACAACCGCAAGATCGAAACACGCATCGAGCGGCAAACCATCTAAAAATGTCTTTGCATCGCTGCGCATCATACGATGTGCCGGTCCCTGCATGTGGTTGAGTGCGAGGTTTCGAGCCGTCCAGTCGAGATAGGTCTGTGAGAGATCGACCGTGGTAGTCTTGGTCGCACCTCCATCGATGGCGTATACCGTGAACGCACCAGTGTATCCGAACAAATTTAAAAATCGACAGCCTGCTGCCTGCGACCGCACGAGATCGCGGGTGATCCTATGGTCAAGGAATAAACCGGTATCGACGTAATCTGACAAATTCACTTGAAACTTCAGTTTTCCCTCTTCGATGGTCACAATTTTTTTCTCGGTGGCGACCACCTCATGCTGTCTGTCTCCACGCTGTCGCAAACGTTTTTTCAGGTAAATGTGCTGCAGTGGAACCTCTAATACCGAGGCTGCAGTTCGTTTCATCAAATCAAGCCAGTCCGCGTGCTCAGCGATGGTGTGCGTGTGGGGCCGCTCATACTCCGTGATGTGGAGGTAGTCCTCATAACGATCAACCACCAGCGGTACCTCGGGGATATCTCGATCGTAGAGCCGATAACAACCGATGCCTCTGCGAGTTGGCCATCGCCGCAGATGTCGTGCACGTTTCGCTAGTCGATTACGGAAAATTTCAGCCTGCCCCTCTGCCTGTTTCGACAATCCACCAAACGCCTGCGCGGGCAACGGTGATAATTCGACACCCGGTTTGGGTTGTCGCGGCCCGTGAAACTGGTAGTAGGTGCACTCGATACGGCTATTGTAAAGTTTGCGCCGACGATCTGCCGGCTGTCCCACTAATGTTTCAAAGTCTGGATAAGCGGTCAAAACAGAGTGTGACCAGGTGGGCATCCGTCGAAGCACCTCCGGCAATGAACGATAGATGGCGGTCACCTCACGATCGGTTCCCACCTGGCGGGCGTACGGCGGGTTGGTGATCAGACATCCGTACTGCCGCTTGCTGGACAGTTCGGAAAATGCACGCCGTTGGAAGTGGACATCACTCGCGACCTGGGCAAGGCTCGCATGATGCCGTGCCTGCGAAATCGCCTCGCCGCTGATATCCTGGCCGATCACCCCTTCTTCGAGCGTTGCTTCGGCCAGATCGGCCGCTTCGCTGCGGGCCTGTTCCCAGTAACCGTGACACTGCGGCCACGATTCTGCCGCAAACTTTCGGTTACGACCGGGAGCAAGGTTGCGACCAATCATTGCAGCTTCGATCGGAATCGTGCCGCTGCCACAGAAGGGATCAACAAAAGGTCGACCCGCTTTCCAAAAACTTAATAGGACCAGCCCGGCCGCAAGCGTCTCCCGCAATGGTGCCGTACCCCGAAGCGGACGGTATCCCCGTTTGTGTAGTCCCGGCCCACTCGTGTTGATCAGCAGCTGCACATTGTCCTCCAGTAACCTCACCTCCACCTCGAAAGTAGGGCCTGTTTCTGACAGGGTGGTGACCGCGTGCGCCGCACACAATTTTTCTACAATCGCTTTCTTGACCGTCCGCTGACAGGCCGGAACGCTAGTGAGTTTCGATTTGCGACTGCGACCGCTGACCGGAAAGGCCGCATCGGCTGGCAACCACTCCTCCCAATCGATCGATCGCGTCCGCTCAAAGAGTTGATCGAAATCGGTCGCCTCAAACGTGCCGATTTGTAGCAGCACTCGGCCGGCCGTCCGCAGCCACAGATTCGTACGACAGATCGAACCGATCTCACCCTCAAATGAGACCTGCCCTGTATCGACGATTCGGTTATCGTAGCCTAGCGCACTCAGTTCGCGCGAGACCACCGCCTCGAGCCCCATCGTCGTGGTTGCGATGAGATCCACGCACATGCCCTTCATTTGACCTACTGCTAGTTGCCGGCCCCGACGGCAGGCGTGACCCGCATCGTCTCGAGGACCTGCCGAATGGCTAAGAGTAACGCTTCGACATCACTCTTATTCAGTCGCCCGATATTGCCGATGCGGAAACAATCGGCATCGCTCACCTTGCCGGGGTAGATTACAAACCCCGCTTCGTTGAGAAGATCATAAAATTTTTGGAACTGAAAATTTGGATCTTCAGGATACCGAAACGAGGTAATAATGTACCCTTGCAAGTCAGGATCGACATATTCGACAAACCCCAGCGAACGCATGCCGGCTAAAAGCGTGCGATAGTTTTCCTCGTAACGTGCCGCGCGACCCGCCACACCCCCTTCCGCCTCAAGTTCCCGCAACGCCTGGCGGAATGCAAGAATCGTATGGGTAGGTGGTGTAAACCGGAACTGGCCATTCTTCTCCAGCCCCTCCCATTGCGCCAGCAGATCCAGGCTGAGTGTTCGAGACCAACCACGGGTCGCAAGCAACGCCTCTCGGCGACAAATACAAAAGCCGAATCCGGGAACTCCTTCAATGCACTTATTGGCCGACGAGACAAGAAAATCAATTTTCGCTGCCTCCAGGTCGAGCGGCACAGCGCCAAATGCGCTCATGGAATCGACGAAGTAGCAACGTTCATATTTCGCCACCCGCTTACCGATTGCTTCGATTGGATTGATGATACCCGAGGTCGTTTCGCAGTGTACGGCAACCACCATTTTGATTTCCGAATCGGCAGCCAATGCCTCGTCAACAGCCTCGACCGAGGGCATCTCATTTTCTCGATACCTCTGCACCACCGTTTCGATTCCGTGGACTTGAGCGATTTTGACAATCCGATCGCCATAGGCACCGTTCACCACTGCCAAAAGCTTGCCGGAAGGTGGCATGGCAGAAACGATAACTGCCTCGACACTGAAAGTACCGCTCCCCTGCATAAGAATAGCCTCGTAACCGTCTTGCTGAGAAACGCCACCGACTCGAAGTAGTTCATCACGCAACTCGCGGACGGCACCGATAAACTCGTTGTCACGCGAACCGATGTCGCGAAGCATAGCTTGCTTGACACTCAGACTTGTTGTCAGCGGTCCAGGGGTGAACAGCGGTTTGTCTTTAGGCAAGGAATCCATGCGGTATCTCCGTTATCAGTGTTTCTTTTTTTCGTCGCATTATGGTTTTAGGCAATTGACTCGGTTTGTCGCAGGGGGGCTCCGGTCGAAACGCTTTTGACTTGCCTTGCCACCGCCACAATCGATTGTTTCAAGATCGCCAGCGCCTCGCCGAGTTGCTCCTCGCTTATCGTCAACGGCGGAGTGAGCGTGAGGACACAGCCCGCCGACACCTTAAAACTTAGTCCGCGACGGAGACACTCGAACATAATCCGCTCTGCCGCGTCGCTACCGCCGGCTCCATCAGTCGCAATTTCCACCGCAACCGCGAGACCAACACCACGTACCTGCTTGATGATCGGTTCGTTTGAAGCGAGTTGCTGTAATTGCTCTCGCATTTGGCGACCAAGCAATTTCGACTTGGCGAGCAAATTTTCCTGCTCGATCACCTCAAGCGTAGCTAGACCGGCCGCCGCGGCAAGCGGACTTTTTTCGTGCGTGTAGTGCCCCACCGATCGCTGAGATACATCGGCAAGTTCCTCGCGCACCAGCACCGCCGCGAGCGGAAAAAGGCTACCTCCGAGACCTTTGCCCAGCACAATCATATCGGGAACGACCTCAAGCTGTTCACAATAAAACCAGCTTCCCGTTCGCCCCAGAGCGATCGGAATCTCATCAAAGATAAGCAGGGCTCCATATTGATCGCATAGCTTTCGTATCGCTTGCCAGTAGGCGGCCGGTGGCATTTCAAGTGTCGTGCAACGGATCGGCTCGGCGATCACCGCTCCGATGTCACCCTGTTCGCAAAGCAACCGCTCCAGCACGCCGGCATCCTCTATTGCGTGAGGCCAAGGCACATGCAGCGTGCCCGGCAAAAGTGGTCCGAGACCCTCGCGAAAGTGGGATTCACCACCAATGGAAATCGTCTCGAGCGTGGCTCCATGGAAGGAATCCCACATTGAAACCGTTTTGTGCCGGCCAGTCGCATAGCGGGCAAGTTTCATCGCCATCCCCACCGCCTCTGCACCGCCGGGTGCAAAGAGTACTCGATTTAAACCGATCGGTGCAATCTCGATTAATTTCTCCGCCAGACGAACCGCCGTTTCGTTGGTGTATCGACGCGGACAGAAGGGAAGCTGATCGAGTTGTTGTTGGACGGCAGCTTTAATGTGCGGATGTCCGTAGCCGATTTGGTGTGCGCTGTTGCCGTGGAAGTCAAAATATCGGCGACCATCTAGATCCTCCAGAAACACCCCGTCTGTTGCCACCAGACCACTCAGGCATGGGGTTGAGAGGGCTTGGTGCACAAACGCTTGCGCGTCTCGGGCCAATAGCTGCCGGTTCGCCTCGCCGGTCTGCTGTTGCCAGGCTTCGCGGTGTGGTGAGGTATTCACATCGCCCTCGCTCAAGTCGGGCTGATAACTCGGCAATTTAGCCCCATCGGCTGCATGGTGCAGTTGCCCTGCAGCGTTTGCCAAGAGATCAGCATTCTTGACGTCGCGGGGAAGCTTGCCTTCGGTAAGCAGCCGAATTTTCTCCAGACAGTCTGCCTCTAAACGCTCATAAGCCTCGCGTGTGTAAAAGGCAAAGTGCGGTGAAAGAATTACCTGATCCATTTTTAGAAGCGGGTGGTCGGCAGCGAGCGGCTCGCGCGCGAAAACATCGAGTCCTGCACCGGCAATCCTGCCCTGCTCAAGCGCTGCGACGAGCGCATGTTCCTCGATCAGCGGTCCTCGCGAAACATTAACCAGAATCGCCGAGGGTTTCATCTTGTCGAGCTCCGCAGCGCCGATGATCTCCCGCGTCTCGTCGGTCAGCACACAGTGCAACGAAAGAAAATCCGACTGCTCAATGAGCCGCCCAAGCGAGACAAACTCAAGTTCCTCTAGATGCGCAGGAGCGGGGACATGCGGATCGTAAATGAGCCGTCGCATCCCGAATCCACCTGCGCGTCGGGCCATCGCTCGCCCGATGCGGCCGTAACCGACAATGCCGATTGTTTTGCCCGCCAGATCGACTCCCTGGTACTTTTTTTCCGGCCAGAGCCAACCGCTTGACTTCAAATCGCGATCAATCCGCGATGTCTGACGAGCCACGGCGATCAGCAGGGCAAAAGCCTGATCGGCCACCGTCTCGGTGCCGTAGTCAGGGGCATGCACCACCGGAATGCCCCGCGTGGCCGCTGCCTTCAAATCGATGTTGTCGACACCCACGCCATATTTGACAATGCCTCGCAGCGCAGGAGCAGATTCAATCACATTAGCCGTGATCGGCGCGTAGCAGGTGTAGATCAGATCTGCATTAGCGACCTCCCGAATCAGTGTTTCTTCGGCGTCGCTCGAGGCTGTTTTGATCCGGTA
Source organism: Planctomycetaceae bacterium UBA7805 (assembly GCA_002480485.1). Lineage (GTDB taxonomy): Bacteria > Planctomycetota > Planctomycetia > Pirellulales > UBA7805 > UBA7805. The sequence continues at coordinate 62,074 of DLCF01000131.1, read as the reverse complement.
GAGCGACTGGAGTTCCGAGAGCACGTGGCCGCCCATTTCCAATTCAGCGTCGGTCCGCAGCAACACCGGTCGCACCTGGTCAGGGGAAGCAGATAACATAAGTCAGATCGCCTACCAGGGCAATGAAAAGGTTTTGACTGTTGTCATGAACTTGATCGCCTCAATGACACCCTCTTTGATCCCCAGTCCTGAATCTTTCACTCCACCAAATGGAGAGCACTCGATGCGGTAACCGGGAACCTGGTTAACGTTCACCGTACCGCTGCGGATCCCCTTCACCGCCGTCAGCGCTGAATCCATACTTTCTGTGACGATACCACTGGAGAGGCCAAACTGCGAACTATTGGCCACAGCAAGGGCATCATCAAGGTCTTTTACTGAGAGAATCGGGGCAAGCGGACCGAACGATTCCTCGACCACCATCTTGGCATCCCGTGGCACGTCGGCAATGACGGTCGGCTCCAGAAGCGCACCTTCACGATTTCCACCTGCCAAGACTTTAGCACCTTGAGCAACCGCGGCTTTCACGCGATCTTCCAGTTCTACCGCAGCCGGCTCATCGATCACCGTACCAACCCGCGTTGCCTCATCCGCCGGGTCGCCTGCCGGATATTCTTTCACTTTTTCGAGGAAACGCCCAGTGAAATCAGCAAGAATATTTTCGTGAACTAAAAGCCGTTTCACCGCCGTGCAACGTTGACCGGAGTTACGGAAGCAACCCTCAGCCGCAAGCGTTACCGCTAGATCAAGCTTCGCGTCGTCCAAAATAATTAGCGGTGCGTTACCGCCTAATTCCAGGCAAAGTTTTTTATAGCCCGCGACCTTCGGCAATTGCTTGCCAACATGCGTGCTGCCCGTAAAGGTCACCAGATCAACACGCTCATCGGCCACCATCGGCTCAATGAGATCATCGACAGACCCGAGCAGTACACTAAGCATTGGTCCGGGAAGTCCTGCTTCGTATAGCAGTTCCACAAACCGAATTGCTGTCAGCGGCGTTTTATTCGAAGGCTTCAGTACGACCGGCACCCCAGCAGCAATCGCCGGAGCAAGTTTATGCGCTACCTGATTGAGCGGATGGTTGAAGGGCGTAATTGCTGCAACCAAATTGAGTGGCTCGCGCAGCGTAAAAATCTTTCGTGCTTTTCCCTGCGGCGACACATCGCAGGAAAAAATCTGGCCATCATCCTTAAGCGATTCCATGGCAGCAAACTGCAGCACATCCTGTGCGCGACCCACCTCATAGTGTGTCTCTCGCATGCAAAGGCCGGCTTCACTTCGGATCAGGTGAGCAAATTCCTCAGCCCGCTCTGAGAGCAAGGCCCTTGCGCGCTCCAAAATTTCGTAGCGGTGATAACGCGTGAGTTGAGATTTATAATGTAACGCGGCATCGATAGATGCATCGAGTTCAGCACGGCCGAGCATCGGCACCACACCTGACACCTCGCCAGTGTAGGGGTAATGCACCTCCAATTTACTGCTGCCAAGAACTGGCTCCCCGGCCACGTAACACGGTAATTCTAAAGCACTCTCGGTCGGTGCAGTCGCACTCATCGCTGAACTCCATTGCATGTGAACTGAAAAATATCAAAATTACGCGGATCGCCCGCTGCCTTTGCGTAGTAGGCATGATTAAGCGGTTCTGACAAGAGCATGGGAACCATCTCTTCGTACCTACCGCCGTGCGAACGCAGCATGCCACCCAATTGTGAAAGGTCATGGTCACCGGGTGTACGGCCGATTACATAATCGCGACCCGCCAGTACCACCAGATCGCCAATCCGTTCCGGCGGCAATTCGCATTTGTTGGCGGCCGTATTGCGGTCAAAGACCTCGGTCACACCGTCCTGGGCAAGAATCCATCTGGAGATCGCATCGGCATCACTACCCGGCGCCAAATGCACCATGACCAAAGATCCTAAAGCCCCATGATGCACCACATACGGGTCAGTAATCGGACAAATCACTCGGTGTCCTGTGCCGAATGCTTTATTGATTTCGGTTTCCAGATAAAGCACATTCACAGCTCCATCGGCATTGCACTTGGCATTCATTCCGTGGTCAGCCGTGGCCCCGACCACAGCACCGAGCTCAAGTAAACGGCCGATTTCATGATCCATCCCCTCATAGAAGGCAAGCGATTCTTCTGCTTCGGGTGGATATTTGTGTTGCATATAATCGGTCAGTGAAAGATAGAGGAAATCAGCCTTCTGCTGTTGAAGTAACGCCACTCCGGCCCGCAAAGCAAACAGACTTGCCTCCGCGCTATAAATTTTCGGAGTCTTTTCACCCACCACTGTTTCCACATTCTCAATCCCGTGCGTGACAGACTGTGCCTGATCTGCTTTTTCGCTCGAGAAGGCAATCGCGCCTCCGGGCACGCCAATCTCAAGCCCCGCCGAAAGCATATCACGTAATTTTTCTTTCGCGGTAACAATTCCGATCTTCCGTCCCGCCTTTGCAGCAGCCGAAAAGATGGTATCCGCCCTGAGGAACTCTTTCGAGTTCATCATGACCTCCTCGCCCGTCTCCGGATTGAGGAAAAAATTACCACTGATACCCGTTTCGCTTGGCGGGAGCCCCGTGGCAATCGCAGCATTATTCACGTTTGTAAAAGTTGGTAATGCCGCCCGCACCAAACCTCGATATCCATTGGCAACCATCGCCATGACGTTCGGCATACGGCCATGGGCCATCGTGATATCCAGGTATTCACAACCACAACCGTCGATGCAGAGTACGGCGACTGGCGATGCCGGCGGGCGATACTCGCGACCACCGACCTCGAATGTGGTGGTAGAAAAGTTAACCGGATCGGCAGCAGACGAAGATTGCATGATGTGTACTTCTTTCGGCGAGAAGCGCCGTTTTGGGGGATGTAATCGGGATCCTCCAGCATAACGCCGTCATTTGAAATCCGACAGTATGGATGGTAGCGGGAAAGTGTTAAAACCAGGTTTTTTTACGTCAAGAGCGTTAATCTCTCCTATCGCTACACATTTTCAATCGACCTGGTCGAGCATTTCAACGGCGGCAAAGTTTTTCCCTTCGAGCATAGCCAGACTGGCACCGCCCCCAGTGCTCACGTGGGAAACCTGATCGGCGAATCCCAACTGTTCGATTGCGGCTGCACTGTCTCCACCCCCGATAATGCTAATTGCATCGCTGTCGGCAATCGCTTCGGCGACTGCGCGGGTCCCCGCGTCAAACGGGGGCATTTCAAAGACGCCCATCGGTCCATTCCAGACGACCGTCTTGGCATCCGCAACTAAGTTTGCGTAGTGACTAGCTGTCTGCGGTCCGATATCAAGTCCCATGAAACCGGCCGGGATTTCGCCTGCTACAAAGACCTGCTTGTTGCAATCGGCTGCGAAAGTATCGCCACAATGCGTGTCGACCGGTAATATGAGTTTTTCGCCACCATCTTGCAAAAGCTGCTTCGCCAATTCGACTTTGTCGGGCTCAACCAGGCTGTCGCCTACGTGGCCTCCACGGGCAAGTGCAAAAGTGTAAGCCATCGCTCCACCGATAAGCACATGATCGCAAATGCCGAGTAAATTTTCGATCACACCAATTTTATCAGACACCTTTGCTCCACCAAGAATCGCCACGAACGGGCGTGCCGGATCAGCCAGAATATCGGAAAGATATTCAATTTCACGAGCTACCAGGAATCCGACAACGCGGCGTTTTCCCTGCATTGCTTTTGGCACGGCAACCATCGATGCATCAGTGCGGTGGCAAGTCCCGAAGGCATCGTTGCAATAAACATCGGCAAACCCTGCCAAGTGCTCTGCGAAATTTATGTCGCCCGTTTTCTCACCCGCATTGAATCGTAAATTTTCAAGCACGACTACTTCGGCATTGCTGTCCACCTTTTGACGAGCATCGACACCAATCGTATCTTTGGCAAAGGCGACCGGTCGGTCGAGTAGTTCGCTCAACCGATCCGCTGCGGGTTGCAGACTGAATTTTTCATCCTGACCATTTCCCTCTGGACGACCTAAGTGGCTTATTAATACCGCCCGCCCGCCCCCGGTGAGAATTTTTTCGATCGTGGGCAACGCCATACGAATTCTTCGGTCGTCAGTAATTTGCTGCGATTCATCAAGCGGCACATTGAAATCGACTCGCACCAATACCGTTTTACCGTTGAGCGGAATATCCGCAATCGTTTGTTTTGCCACTGGAATCTTCCCCCTCTTCGGCTCTAGCTAATAATCGATGAGCGAATCAACTTACCACGTACGTTATTGCATCTGTAGAGACCTTCGGAACTGAAAACTCGCTGGATCCGCACGCGGCTTTACCTTGTGTTGGTGCAGTGAACGGGATACGATCGGTCGGGCAGGGCTGAAAATCTAACTTCCTGCGTTTCACGCCTGAGATCGGTGCCCTATGCGAAGTAAGTTGCGTCAGCAAGCTACATTTGTCAAACAATTTGGCTCTCGATTCGAGACGACTGGCTCCTTGATCCCGAGCAGTCGTTTCTTGGCGCGTGCTATTACTCGCTACGTTCAGCAGCGAGACGATGCTGCCATCCGAGTGTTGGAATGTGGACCTGGAACAGGGCCCTTCACTGATCGTATTGTCCGCCTACTAACACCGGGTGATGCCTACCATCTTGTCGAATTAAATGAACACTTCGTCGAGGTACTCCACGAGCGTTTCGCACATGAACCACACTGGCAGCAGGCTGCCGAGATGTCAGAAATTTATCAACTTCCACTTCAAGATTTCGAGCCTAAGGAAAAATACGATTTTATCATCTCTGGGCTGCCCCATGTTAACTTCCCGACAGCGATGGTCGAGGCAATCACCGCTGCGTATTTCAACCTACTAAAACCGGGAGGAATGCTCAGTTACTTTGAATATATGTACGTGCGGCCGATCCGGAAAATGGTAACTCTGGGGAGCGATCGCCAACGAATCCGAGAGGTCAATACGGTGATGGAGAGGCACATCAGTGGACATCGCGTACGGCGCGAGAGTATCCTGCTCAATGTACCGCCGGCATGGGTCCAGCACTTACAATCAGATGTGACCAGCTGATCGGATCGGCAGAGAATAATGCCGCTGGTGCCGATTAACGAGAACCGCGATGCGATATTTGACTGTCGTTTTTATTTTTAGCTGCCTGCTTTGCCTTGTGGGTGGTTTTTTATCGACCGGCACTTTGGCTGCGGAAAAATTTCTTGAAGGGTCACGTCCGAATGTGATTCTTATCATTACTGACGATCAGGGATACGCACCGATCGGTCGCCATGGGCATCCATGGATCCGCACACCGCACCTCAATGCACTTTACGATAAAAGTACGCGCTTGCGACGATTTTTGGTGAGCCCAACCTGCTCGCCGACCCGCGCTGCCCTTATGACCGGACGGCATCCCATGCAAAATGGGGTCACGCATACCATTTTCGAGCGTGAAAGGATGGCGCTCGATGCAGTCACGCTTGCTGAGCTGCTGCAGCGGTCAGGGTACCAAACGGGCATTTTCGGCAAGTGGCACTTGGGAGATGAGGAACCCTATCAACCGCACCGACGGGGTTTTAGCGAGGCGTTTATTCATGGCGCGGGCGGTATCGGGCAGGCGTACGATTGCAGTTGTGCCGATGCGCCCGGGAACAGCTATCACAACCCGGTGATTCGACACAACGGCAAGTTCGTTAAAACGCAAGGATTTTGCACCGACGTCTTCTTTCTTGCAGCCTTGGGTTGGATCAACCAGGCAAGGGATCGCGAGGAACCATTTTTCGCATACATCGCCACCAACGCCCCGCACGGTCCGTTCATTGCACCGGAAAAGAATCGCAAGCGGTTTGAACGCCTTGGATTTAAAAAAAATCACGCCGGCTACTACGGCATGATCGAAAATATCGATGAGAACATAGGACTCTTAGCCAAAAAACTTGGCGACTGGAATTTACTTAACGATACGTGCATCATCTTCATGTCTGATAACGGAATGGCGGGTAGCGGTGCCGGGGGCCCGGGCAAGCAACTGGGAGTCCAACCCGACGGGACGCCACTGCGCTGTTTTAACGCAGGCATGAAGGGACTAAAGGGAAGTACCGATGAGGGTGGTGTACGAGTTCCCTTCTTCATCCGCTGGGACGGTCACATCACTGCCGATCGAAATCTGGATTTTCCTGCTGCCCATATTGATGTGTTTCCGACGCTCGCATCGCTCGCCGGAATTGCGGTGCCGATCGAACAGGTCGAGGGCAAAAATTTGCTCCCGTTTTTGAAGCAGGGATCGCCGCCACCGAGGTACCTCTTCACGCATCGAGGACGTTGGCCGGTGGGCACCAATCCGGATACCTGCCAATGGAAGCATTTCGCCGTGCGTGGGTCGCGATTTCGGCTGGTTGGTAAAGACGCACTTTATGACATAATCCGTGACCCATCGCAGACCGAAAATGTGATCGGCGTGCATCGGGCCGAAGCGGATCGCATGCTTCTGGCCTATGATGCCTGGTGGAAGATGACACGGGAAAAAATGGTGAATGAAGGGGTATCCCTTTCCTCCATTCGCCCTTTTCACCAACGCTATGCGGAACAAAAGAAAGCTGAGGGTATTCCCATGTGGCAGGATCCCTCAATCGATCGTTAGATACGGAGGCAGTGGCGAAGCTTGACGCTGTGCCGGCCAGCCACCTATCATAAATCGATGGAATCCCAACTCGCTTACGGCCGCAGGGCTGTCTTGAATCTTGCTCTACCTGACGAGAAAATATTAGCTTCCTACGGTCCTGATGCTGGTGAACCCCTCGATGATCTGGTTGCTGCCGTTGCAGCGGCAATACTCGATCCGATCGGATACCCGCCATTGACGCAAGCGGTCGTATCTGGGGACCGCGTTGCAATTCCGCTCGACCCCTCAGTACCGAGATCCCAATTGCTTGTTGCTGGACTGATCGGGCCTCTCTGCGAGGCAGCTATCGCTCCACAAGATATTACGATTCTCACCGCCCGCAACGTAATAGACAAGTCGGAAGATCCTCGCAATGAACTGCCTGAGACCATTGCAAAACACGTTAAACTTGTCACGCATGATCCTGACAACCGTGAGCAACTCGGATTTCTCGCCACGTCATCTGAAAACCAACCGATCTATTTGAATCGGGTGATTCAGGATGCCGATGTCGTATTTCCCATCGGCTGCCTTCGCCCCCGCACGGCGATTTCGTTTTACGGATTGCATACCGTTCTATTTCCGACCTTTGCCGATCGCGCTACGATAGAACGTTACCAAAAGGTAAGCAATGAGGATCCGGATGAGACGAGGCGGCGTAGAGCCGAAGAGAGCAAGGAGGCGGCATGGCTTTTGGGACTCCATGCCACGCTGCAGGTAATTCCCGGAGGCGGCAACTCCATCTTGCAAATTCTTGCCGGCGATCCGGGTAAAGTGAGCGAGGTCGGTATGCATCGGATCGAGGCTGTCCATCAACACGACGTGCGTCGTCAAGCGCAGCTGGCCATTGTGGGCATCGATGGCGATGAGGGCCAGCAAACCTGGGAAAACATTGCCCGAGTCGTGGACGCCGCGTTGCCTACCGTTTGCGAGGGAGGGATCATAGCGATCTGCAGTGAGCTCGCAGCGGTGCCCACCCCAAGTTCAGCACTACGCCAACTCGCCTGCGATAATGATCTGTCTGCTGCAAATCACGCGATAAGGAGCAACAACTCTGTCGATGCGATCGTCGCGACCGTTTTGCTTGCGGCACGCGAGCAAGCCAACCTGTTTCTTCTGAGTCAACTTGAGAATGAGTTGGTCTCGGAATTGGGTTTTGCCCCGATTGAAGAGGCTGCTGAAATTGCACGTTTGGCCAATCGTGTGGAGTCTTGCATTTTGATCCCATCAGCGCAATTTGCCGACACGCAAGTGGATGATAGGCCCTGAGTGACTTGGGCCATGTGAGAGATTGGAGCAGAAAGGCAACCATGGCGCGGATGATCTTAATTGCAATCGGCAGTTCTGGCGATGTTCATCCGGTGCTGGGAATTGCGGAAGAACTTGCGCAGCGCAACCACGAGGTGATTATTCTTACGAATCCCAGCTTTGAATCACTTGTCAGACGTCTCGGTTTTGAATTTCGCCCGTTGGGGACATCTGAGGAGTTTGACACGGTGGCAGACGATCCTGATGTCTGGCATCGGGTACGGGGCGTTCGACTGCTGGTGCGATGGGCAATCGTGCACACGCTACGCCCTATTTATGAATTGCTCCGAGAACTATACATTCCCGGCAACACGGTAGTCGTCGCTCCTCTAACTGCATTTGGTGCGCGGGTTGCTCGGGAAAGTTTTGGGATTCCCTTAGTCACACTGCATCTGCAACCGGTCGTTTTTCGCAGCGTACACGACACGCCAAAGATTCCGCCGATGCTTACCGGGCAGCGGGTTCCGCATTGGCTTAAACGTTTTCAATTCTACCTAGCTGATCGATTGTTGGTCGATCCATTGCTGAACCGGGCAACAAATGCCTTCCGTGCTGAATTAGGATTGCAGCCAGTCCATCGCTTCATGAACCATTGGTGTCACTCTCCTGACTGTGTGCTTGGGTTATTTCCCGACTGGTATGCTCCGCTGCAGGTCGATTGGCCACAGAACACCCACCTCACAGGTTTTCCAATGTGGGACGAGAGCGTTGTTGCACACCGCGACCCCCGACTCCAGCAATTTCTCGAGGCAGGAAGCCCACCGCTGGTGTTTACCCCCGGATCCGCGATGCGGCACGGTAAAGATTTTTTTGAAGTTGCCGTGGCCGCAACCGACCAGTTGGGAGGACGGGCGATATTATTGAGTCGGCATGCAGCCCACATTCCGCGTAATCTGCCTGCCGGCATTATGCATTTCCCCTATGTCCCCTTTAGTCAACTTTTAGCGCGATCTGCGGTACTAGTGCATCATGGTGGCATCGGCTCCACAGCTCAGGCGTTGGCAGCCGCCATTCCGCAATTGATCATGGCCATGGCGTTCGACCAACCGGATAACGCGAATCGTGTCCAGCGGCTTGGTGTCGGCAGGGGGCTTTTTCGCCATGAATTTCAGGTTCCCAGGGTAAAAAAAATGCTCGAGCATCTGCTGCGGTCCGATGAAATATCGACCCGCTGCAAGCAGGTGGCTGCCCGTTTCGAAAGCGCACGGCCGAGAGAAGAAGCAGCGGATTGGATCGAACACCTGCTGCCAAGCTCCGAAGTAGAAACATCTTAGACCGTGCTGAGCAAAAAATTGGTGTCTGATCTAGGGTTTGGCCTTTTGGAATGTGATAATACGGATAGATAATGCCGTGACAGATAACTTTGAAATCGGGTAACTTTCCCATCACACCGACCTTCATCACACCCTTGTTGCTCGTGGGTAGCCTGCTGGTGGCGATACCAATCGCCCTACACCTAGCAATGCGCGAGCGGCCGAGAAAACTCGAATTTCCTGCGCTCCGATTTCTCCAGATTCGTAGAGAATCAAATCACAGAAGACTGAAACTAAGGCATCTATTGTTGCTCCTGCTCCGATGCCTGGTCATCCTGCTACTCGCATCAGCATTAGCTCGACCGATTTTTCATTCTTCGGGTTTCTTCTCCGCTGGTTCTGCACCGGTCGCGGCGGCGATCGCTTTTGATACCAGGCCACGAATGAATTATCTCCGCGAGAACAAAACTCGCCTGGAGCTTGCGCGGGACGTCGGGCTCGAGGTGATCGATCAATTGCCCAAAGGAAGTCAAATTGTCGTGCTTGACTCAACCGGTCCTCGAAGCCAGTTCGACCGAGATCGGGGGGCATCGATCGATCGGATCGATCAATTGGCAGATGCCGATGGCTCAGCTGACCTCAATGCTTTGGTGGACAACGCCATCGCACTGCTGGAAAAAAATGACAAAGCACGAAAAGAACTTTATTTGCTGACCGATTTCGGTGCTGTGGACTGGGATTCGCAATCTGTAGAGGCCACCTGGAAACAGCGTCTGGAAAGATACCCAGACATTCATTTTTCACTGCTGGATGTTGGCGCTGAGAATCCTGTGAATGTATCGCTGGGAGATCTTCATCTCGATCGCACGGTGGTTTCAGAGAAAGATCTTATCGGCATTCGGACTGAGTTAAGCTGCCTAGGCTGCTCAGGGCGACAATTGATCGAATGCTATGTTTTCAATTCCAACGGGAACCCGGAAAAAAAAGGGGAAAGGTGGTTGGATTGCCAACCGGGCGATCAACTACCGATAGAATTTCAGATTCGTGCCGGGGACCAGGGCATCCTGCAGGGATATGTGGAACTCTCTAGACAAGACGATTTGCCGGTTGATAACCGGCGATATTTTACCATCTCCGTGCGTGATCCATACCAGATGCTGCTTGTGGCACCCGAACCGGTGGAACAACAGACTCGTAACCTATCGACCGCAATCGCCCCCCCGACGCTGAGTCAGCAGGGGGAAACACGCTACGAGTTGGAGGCGATTTCGTATGCTGCCTTGTCGGATGAAAACATGGATGGACTCGACGCCGTTTGGCTCCTAGACCCCCCTCCAATCCCGAGCGCGCAATGGAATCAACTTTTGACGCTGGTCGATGGTGGGACTGGCTTAGCCATTGCCTTGGGAAGTGATGCTGGGATGACTCCCGAAGTGTTTAACGCTACCGCATCGCTCGAAATCATGCCCGCGCCGTTGCAACGTCAGTGGAGAGGTGATCTTTATTTAGCGCCAGATCGTTTGGAGCATCCGTTACTGAGACGGTTCAAGTCACGGGAGGGCAGCATCCCGTGGCAAGAAAATCCCGTATTTAAAATCTGGGAAGTTGGGGCCCTGGATGCACAGGCACGAGTGGTGATTCCATATAACAATGGGAAACCGGCTCTTATTACACGCGAACAGGGACGGGGTCGCATCTTATTGCTCACTACGTCGCTCACTGCGGGAAGCGGAAAACCATGGAATGAACTGCTTGCGCCGCGAGAAATGGCTTGGCCCGGTTTTGTGTTGGTCGGAATGATGGCCGAATATCTCGTCGGTGGCACCGAAGCAGAGCTAAATTACCGTACCGGTGAAGTGGCACGGTTGCCAATCTACGCGGAAGACCGCGACATCGATTCCTATCTTCTGCAAACTCCAACGGGAAGCCGACGTATCGCGCCCACCGATCAGGGTGAGCAACTTCTGGTCAGTGGCACAGAGATTCCCGGCAACTACCGGATTGGTGCTGGTGGAAATGAGGGCACCGAATACGGATTCAGTGTGAATCTGCCGGTTCGGCAAACCAACCTATCGCGCGCCGATCGTGTGGACTGGGCCGATCGCTATCCACCGGATCGTTTACCAATCCATACCTTGACCGATTCACTTAATCGTTTACGTGAAGATGCCGAGGCGAAAACCAAATGGGAGGCAGCTCCCTGGTTACTACTTGCGCTTTCAATCGTGGTAGCGGTTGAAGGCTTACTGGCCACATTTTTCTACCGGCGAACCCGATCGTCTTGAACGATAATTCATCGATAAAAGCCAAAACCTATTCACTCGATCATGCAGCACTGGCGACTTAGTCCAATTACGGAACAGTATTTTTCGGGCGGAGCATACGTTGTATTCGCCTTGATCGCTATTGCATTATTGGCAACCTGGACGGCGTCACTGTTATTTACGCCACTGCCGGCAAGGCGGAGAGTTGTGCTGGCTGCACTTCGGCTGGCCATGATCTTAACCCTCTTACTAGTGCTCCTGCGTCCAAGTCACATCACGACGGAAAGTGAAAGGCAATCGGCAACCCTGTTGTTGCTGATTGACAAGTCGCGAAGCATGCAAATTAAAGATACACCGAGTGGCGAATCTCGCTGGAAGCAAATGCAAAATTTGCTGACAACCGTTCGGGAGCCGCTCGCACGGTTACAACAAGAGAAAGATTTTGAGGTCAATGTTTACGCATTTGACAAAAAAGCGGACCCGATTGATCTGGGTGGCGTACTTTCGTCCATCACGCTTCCCGATGGCAGTGAGAGTGGCTACGGCGCGAGCATGCGTGATGTACTCCAAAGAGAGGATGGAAAACGACTGCTAGGTATGATTCTTTTGGGAGATGGTGCTGAACAGACGGTCGGAATGTCAGAAATTGATCCCGCAAGTGTGGCTCGGATGCTTGAACGCCTAGGGTGTCCGTTGTATGCGGTGCCCTTTGGGGATCGCAAAGAGGGCGACGAAGTACGCGATGTCGAAATTACATCTATGCCAGATGACTTTGTAGTGTTTGCTAAAAATCGTGTGCCGATTCGGGGAACACTGCGGATATCAGGTTATCTGAATAAGGAGCTGCCTCTAGAGTTGGTCCTCTTAGACGCGAATGGAAAAGAGGAACGGGTCGCCAGCCAAACAGTGACGCAAGGTGAAGCTGATGCAAATATACCCTTCGAATTTGATTACACGCCAGACAAGCCCGGAACTTACAAAATCGCTGTACAAGTTCCGCCGCAAGCCGGGGAAATAACCACCGATAATAACGCGCTGCCTGCGGTGCTGACCGTGCTCGATGGCGGCATCCGGATACTCTATGTAGAGGGTGAAATTCGTCGCGAGCAGCGGTTCCTTCGTCGAGCACTGGCGAGCTCGCCTGATATGGATGTAACGCTGCTGCCACTCAATCCACGCGACAGGGATCGTTGGCCACGGAAAGATCTCGCAGCTTATTTCGAACCCGGCGCATTTGATGTGACAATACTGGGCGACGTGGATTCCCGTGTATTTTTGCCAGAGAGTGCAAACAAGCAAACTTCGGGAGATCTTCAATCATTGCGACAAAGTGTGCTCGACGGCACCGGGCTGTTGATGCTAGGAGGATGGCATAGTTTTCGAGCCGGCGGCTATCATACCACCCCGCTAGCAACAATCAGTCCGGTACAAATGGATCCTCAAATTGATCGTTTTGTGCGGCAGCAATTTGACGAACCGATCGACCAAAGCCTTCACCTTCCGGGACCGCTTGTCATGCAACCCTCTATTCCTTGGGGTGAGAAAAGTGAGATCATGCAAATCACCTCAGACGGCAACAACCGCGAAGCTTGGCTACGGCTTCCTCCCTTGAGTGGCGCCAATCGATTTCGGGGTGTAAAGATCGGAGCCCGTGTTCTGGCCGACGATGGCAAAGGGAATCCACTCCTGGTCACAGCTGAACCGGGGGGCCGCGTAGTCGCCTTTGCGGGTGATTCCACATGGCGTTGGGTGATGAAAGGATTTCGCGATAGCTATCAACGATTCTGGAGACAGGTTATCCTCTGGCTAGCTCGTAAGGAGGAACAAAAGATAAATGACATCTGGGTACGACTGGATCGTCGTCGGTTCACGCCGGGTGAGCGGATCACCTTTGACGCAGGTCAAAGAAAGGATAGTGGGGATGCGAAAAATATTCAGCTTGAGGCTTCGATCCTCGGGCCGGACGGTCGCCGTGAGATCATCCCCCTGGTACGAAATGGCGAAAACTACTCAGGTTTTATTCGCGACTGCGAAACGCTCGGAAATTACACCCTTACCATTAATGCAAAGGGCGAGGCATCGACGCGGAGTGATTCTGCACAATTTTTTGTCTATACGAAAGACCGGGAATTAGCCGGCACTACAAGCGATGCCTCGATGCTTCAAAGTCTGGCTTATCAAACCAAAGATGTGGGTGGCAAAATGGTCACGCCGGAAGCGTTGAACGGCCTAGTGGAGCAATTGCTGATTACCCCGGTTGAGCTGGAAGAAAAAATCAAGGTGAGCGCTAGTTTTTGGGACAAATGGTACGTACTGGTGATTTTTGTGGCACTAATCGGGAGCGAGTGGTATCTCAGAAAATTGTGGCGATTGGTTTAACCGCCTTCAATTCAAGGATTCTGCGTTGTCCAATCATCGCGTGCATATTTTTTGCTAACCAACGCTTCTAGATCGGCATGTGACCAGTCGGTCAGAGTTGCCGGATTGCCCCAGGCAGAGAGGACTGCTTGATAAACCACTTCCCGCGGTAATTGCAGATTGGCGACGAAGTCAGCGTGAGATCGATCCTGACGATACCCAGGCTGTCGCGGTGGAGTTCGCAAATATTCCGTGATCGATGCAAGACGCATGTCATAAAGAAGAGTCCCGTGATAGAGCAAGTGATCCTTGCGACAACGAAGACTATTACCCGAAACTTTTTTTCCCTCCACTGCCAGATCGCTTGTCCCCTCTCGCTTGATATTAGGAACCACATCCCGCAGTCCGTCTACCAAGTTTGAAAGGACGAATGCATGCGCCTGATCAATCAATCGCAGTGCCGGATGCTGCTTCAGCGAAAGGACAACAGCATAAAACAGACAACCCGGACCGGCAACGATCGCGGCACCACCGCTGCTGCGGCGCAGAATTGGAACGTCATCCGAACGACACCGTTTCTGATCTACTTCTCGCTCGAGACTTGAGCCGCGACCGAGGACCACAAACCATTGGGTCGGCTCCCAAATTCGCAGGTATCCACCCTCGTCACCGTCCCGTTCGGCAGCGAGAAGTATAGCCTCGTCAAACGCGATGTTCTCTTCTGCGGAATTAAATTTTTTCTCAATCAGTTTCATGGCGTGACTTGCAATTAGTATGCAGGGGTCTAGACTGGCGTGGGATGGGGTCAGATCACCCCGCCACCGTTTTCTATCGTACGATCGAGGGTCCGTTAGATCTACGGCGGGAAAAAACGCCGGTTTTGTCCGCCGCGAGGCATCCATATTCGTGGTTGTCTGCTCATTTCTGCATCAATATCAACCTGCAGGCAGTTGCCGATACCTACCCGCCGACCCACCGATGCGCTAAAGTTGTGTGATGTCCCAGCCCGCACCACCTGTCGACCCTGCTGACGCCCCCCAAGACCGCGAGGTTTTGCCTCCAGTTGAACAACCATCCGCTGGATTCATCATTCAACTGTTCGTTATCCCCGGTCTGATCGTACTCATGATCGTTTTGTTGTGGCTTGGGTTTTCCTGGCTTGCCCACCGAGGCACTCATCCCGGTGAAATTGTCCGTCAGATGCGTCAGAATAAAGCGAACAGCTGGCAGTTGGCTTACAATTTTTCTGAGGAGCTCCGACAAAATGATACCTATCGCACCGACCGGGAATTGGCCGAGGAGGTTTCATCGTTTCTGAATGATTTGCTGGATCAACCTCTGCCGCCGAACAGGCAAAGTGGATTTGGCGGAACCAGCCCCCGAAGCCAGGAAATCGTAAGGCGGGGATTTCTCTGCAAAGCCTTGGGGGAATTTCTGGTTCCAGAAGCCGTGCTTCCAGTGTTGATGCGGGCCGCATCTCGCCATGCGGATGACGACGAGCTCCGAGTTCGGCTCGCCGCTATCGAGGCGATTGCTCTGCTGGTGGAGAATACCCATTCGGCCGGCACGAATGTATCGCCAGAATTGCTTGCCCTACTTCTTGCAAATTCCGAAAATGAAGATAGAAAAATTGCGTCTCGAGCGGTCGTGGCCCTCGCTGCCACGGGGCAAAACGAGGCAACTCGGCGCCTGGAGGAGATCCTCACCGAGTCGCCCCATGTCGATGTGGTCTACAACGCGGCCACAGGACTAGCACGCCTTGGTAACGTTGCCTGCCTGGAAACTCTCGACGAGATGCTCACTCCGAGTAACGATCGGGCGTTAGCTGAAGAAACGAACCCCAAGGAGAGGGAATTGAAGCGACTGCGGATCTTGCTCAATGGGCTCCGAGCAACCCGCGTGTTACGAGCGAACAATCCGGAAGCCGATCTTCAATCGCTTGCAACGACGATCAAATCGTTGCAAGACGCAGAGAAAAATCCGCAAGTCAAAGTAGAAGCCGATTTGACGCTTCAGGCATTGAGCCCACCGGTGCTCGACTGACGTGTTAGCTCACAGCTAGCATTGGAAGCGGCAGGTTACCCCTTGGTCATGTTTGGATCTTGCCGTCGCCCCAAAGCCAAAATTAGCCTTTCGCATCTGCATGAATTGATGTAAAAGCCCTCCGCGAAATCTCCTTTGCGGGATGAAAACGCCGTTTCGGCGTATTGCGCTTAAGAGCGCTGAAACGCCGCACAACTACCCTCCCCTGTCATTTGGAAAAGTACCATGTTGGACAAACTGCCGTGGATACGCGTGCTCGTGTTCAGTGTCGTTGTCAACCTGCCACCACTGGCAGCCTCAGCCAACCAACAGCAGATAGAGATATTGCTCGAGGGAGCGGAGTACCTCGGCCCCGTGCCCTGCGTCAGTGCGAATGAGAGCCCATGCGAAATAATCTACCAGCAACAGCTGATCGATACCTGTCATATGCAGAACAGCGTTCTCTTCGAAGAATATTGGATCACGACTTACGAGCCCGTTTGGGAAACTAAAATGCGAACGTGCCATTACACTGTCGCGAGACCTGAGACCCAAACGTTTGAAAAGGAAGTCCGCTGCGTCTCCATAAAACCGGTGTGGGAAACCCAAGTATGTGACCGAAGTTACAATGTTGTTCGGCAAATTGTTGAAACGAAGCAGTGTGAAGAACGCTACACCATCAGCCGTCCTGTTATGGAAACCGAATGTCGGGAGGAAAAGGTACAGGTCCAGCGATGTGTCACCCGCACCGTGGAAAAAGAGGTCCCGCAGGTTTCACACCAACCGGTCACACGGATGAAAACCAATTATGTTGATCAAGGACAATATGTAACGCAAAAAGTAGAGAGACAGCGAAAGCTCCAATTCAGCTTTCTCAAATGGGCACCCGGAGGCTGGGGCGTTGATCCGGCAAATGGTAAAAAAAGATATGAATTGCCTGGGTTCGTTTGGGTTAAACAACCGAAAACCAAGCTGGTTTCTGAAAAGGTTTGGCAGCCGAACCAGGTTGCCGTCGAAGTGCCCGAAACGACCTACGAACGCGTCGTAACTAACATCAAGGTACCGACGACAGTGAGCGAATGGGTAACTGAAGAAGAGATCCGTCGCGTGCCGGTCTGTGTTTGCAAGATGGTAACGGAAGAGTGCGTTCGCGTTGTGCCAGTGACTACGTGCCGCGAGGTGATTGAACGGGTTGAAAACAAGGTGACCGTTCCAGTGTGTCGCTATATTCGGGCGGAAGAGGTACGCCGCGTGCCTTACACATACACGCGGATGATGTATGAACAACGCGTTCGTGAGGTGCCGGTGCGAGTATGCAAAATGGTGCCTGTAAAGCGAAAAATACGAATGCCTCGGAGCGTGCAAAAAATGGTGCCGGGGAAAAAAATGGTCTCCATGCCACATTTGATTGTCCTTCGAAGAGACCAGCATGGACCTCGGTCGGACCAGATGTTTCTAGCCCAAAACCATTCCTGTCATCCATGGATATCGGTATGGTCCGGTCAGGCGTGGAACACCGGAGTAAGATGCGGTCTTCCTGAGGTGTGTGGGGAATCGCCGAAACGCCGTGGGGCAGAGTGGGCGTACGATAAAAAAAGGTCTCTCCGCTGCAAAAGCGGTTCTGTTGAGGAACCGGAAGCCCACGTCTAGCAGTCCGGCTTCGGCCGATTGGCAACTCGCTGGCAACGCTGGCACGCGATCGGGCGACTCTCTCGATTTGGGTCAGCTTGATGTAGCCGCCAAGTCAGAGTTTTTCTATGATTGCCGCCCGCTCTGAATCAGTCGACCTGTCCAAAATGGTGTCGAGTTAAAGAAGCCAAAGCAGTAGGCTGACGATGAGCAGTGTGACCATAGCAACCCACCACCAACCTTGACTCGATCGATCATGAGCAGTGACGTAATGTCCACAAATCGCGCACTGCGGGGCGTCTTCGTAAATTTCGCTCCCACACTCTGGACAGCAGAACGTCTGCGTGGAGTCATCCAATTCATCAGACGCATCGACATCGTCAGGGTATTCTTCGTCACTCAGGTCGTCGGCGTATTGAAATTCAATCATCTGATACCTATTACCTGCAACTGCACTGACGAGGCAGCTGCGCCTCTCTGCGAATTTTTGCACCATAACAGCCCAGGCCAGAAGAAAAAAGCGGCGTGGCACCGAAAGAGAATTCGTCAAGGAGGACGAATGTGAATACATTAAAAACAGTGGTGGTCCTGACAATTCTCGTGATGGTCGGCTACGGTCTGTATGTCGGCCTAAATAATGGATTTCAATTTAAGAATGTGCAAACGGAAACACCTGACTGGCTGAAACAGGAAATGCGCACTGAAAATGGCATTCCTCAGGTTACCCCGCCGCAAGTCACGCCGCCCCAGGTGAATCAGCCTCAAGTCACGCCGCCGCAAATAATGCAGCCATCCAACCCTGCACAAACGGGTCCAACAAATGGGGTGGCAAAGAACAATACCGCCACAGCGCCGGTCACCGTGCCCGCAATCACAGCACCACCGACTGAATCGACAACATTCCCACCGGTGGCCGTGCCTCAAGCTCGCTACGCCGCCGAGCCGAATGGTAAAGCCACCGCTGTTGCACAAAATCAGACAACACCCGCAGGGCCCCAGGCGATCGCGGTGTTGCCCTCCGGTGCCACCCAACCCGCAGGGCCTGTGGCCGAAACGGGCCCAGGGAGCACAGCCCAAACAGCACCCACAACTGGTCGACCTGCAACGGCATTACCTGCAGACGTGAATATCACCAGTACGGACGATGCCCCGGACCTGTCGCGGCCCGTTGCGGTCGATGCCGCCGTAACATCAGTCGAAAATAAATTCAATCTAAGTCAAGATCTTGCATTCACCACAGCAATAAAATCGGCAAAGATCCAACTGCAGCAAGGGCAGCTCGCTACTGCGTTGTTGACCCTTTCCATCTGGTATGAGGATCCACGATTGAATGCATCGCAGCAGGACGAATTGACACAATTGTTGGATCGGGTTGCAGGATCAGTAATCTACTCACGTAAGCATCTCATTGAACCAGCCTATACGGTGAAGCAAGGCGAAACTCTAGAAAAGATTGCACAGGCCCATCGCGTGCCCGTCGGCTTGCTGGTGAAAATCAATGGGATTCAGAACCCTCAGAATCTGACCACAGGGCAACAACTCAAAGTGGTGCGCGGGCCTTTCAACGCGACGGTAAATGGCGAAAAAAGTGAACTTACACTTTGGCTGGGTGGAAGGTACGCAGGAAGGTTTCAGCTTGTGATGGGACCAGAGTTTCAGTCCATTGTCGGACCTTTTGTTGTTCATCAAAAGACACGAGCACACCCTGAGCATGGAAACCGACCATGGATCCGCCTGTCTCCCGGCTATGAAATATCCGAAAATCTCCAACCATCGAATCCGCAAATCGGTTTTGCAGGAATGCATCAGCCAGAGGCTGTTTCGCAGGGTTCGGTACCGGGACAAATCGGCGTCTCTGTAGAAGATGCGGATGACCTCTACGACATTCTCTCGCAAGGGTCCAAGGTGACCATCCAACGCTGACTATCGCAACACACGACGAAGCAGCTCAGCCGACATAAAACGTCGTACGCTCACCGACGCTAGCGCTGTTCTTTTGCGTCTGGTCACAGCCACGATGCCGGGTACAATAGGCGGCAACAATTTCCCCGAAGGGAATCTTGGATAGCATGCTCTGACCCGACGTTTGAGGAATCCATACGCCGTGTACGACAAAAACGCGTTGATGACCCTGGTTCGCGAAAAAGCATTGAAATTCGGCGATTTCACTCTCGTTTCAGGGAAGAAAGCCTCTTATTACTTGGATGGAAAACAGATCACGCTCGACGCAAGCGGAGCGCGTATTCTGGGTGAAGGAATCTTAGACTTATTGGGTGACCATCTTCCCGCTGCGGTGGGAGGCATGTCGATCGGGGCAGACCCGATCACCGCCGCAGTTCTTACGGTAGCGGGCATCCGCGAGGTGCCTCTTCGTGGCTTTATGGTGCGAAAAGAACCGAAGGGACACGGCCTGGAACGTTACATCGAGGGTCCCGTGCGTGCAGGGGACCGAGTGGTCATATTGGAAGATGTGGTGACTACCGGGGGCTCTTCATTGTTGGCCATCGAACGGGCAGCGCAGTTTGGCCTGCAAGTTGATGGGGTGATTGCGATTATTGATCGCCTGGAAGGCGGCGAAGCGGCATTTTTAGAGCGTGGCTACTGGTTAAAAAGCCTCCTCACGGTTCAGGATTTCGGGATTGAACCGACAGAAACACCCGCTTAAAACGTGGCCGAGGGAAGATACCGTTTCGATCTCATGTCGGCCTACTTTTCTGGTCGATGAAGTGGATAGCGATCGATTCGCCTCACCCGTTCTCTTTCCCCAATGAGTGCACGAGCATGGAAACATCGTTGCATCGGGATTTGAAATCTCACTATGCTGATGACCGAAATTGTTTGGAGGTACCTTTAGGCGATTATCGCATAGATGCGATTGCGGATGACTGGCTGGTTGAAATTCAGCATGGGTCTTTGTCTGCAATCCGCAACAAGGTCCGCACGCTCCTGAAGTCGCATCAAGTGTTAGTTGTTAAGCCGCTTCTGCAGACCAAGCAACTGATCAAACGCAAAAAGAAAAAGGGATCCGTGATCGGCCGTCGCAAAAGTCCAAAACGCGCAACCTGGTTGGACATTTTTGACGAACTGCTTTACTTCACAAGCGTATTTCCCCATCCACGATTAGCAATCGAATTTGTCATGGTCGACGTCGAAGAATGGCGCTATCCGGGACACGGAAAAAGACGTCGGTGGAGTAAGAAAGATTTTGTTGTTGAAGATCAAAAGCTAGTTGATGTGCACGATGCAACCCGACTGTGTACCGTAGAGGATCTGTGGCAACCGCTGGGTGACCTCAAATTGCCGCGCCCTTTTCATACGGGGCATCTGGCCGAATTGCTTGGCGTGTGCAGAGAAACCGCACAACGCATTGCTTATGTGATGCGTCAGACGGGAGCGATTGCACAAGTCGGAAAACAAGGAAATGCGATTCTTTATGAGCGACCGAAAAAACGGCAAAGAAAAACAGTGAAAAGCAAAAACAAGTTGAACGTAAAACGGGGCATTTCCGTAAATCCAATTACGGCAAAAACCAACCCGAACCAAAAAAAACAAGCGTTGTCGCCGTCCCGGGTCGGTGGAGCCGAGATCATTCAGGGCTTGTGAAGCCTACTCGAAATGCGTAGCCTACGTGGACTTCTGGAATCCTCAGCACGATGGTCCATGATACGCATGATGCGAAAAAGACGCTGCGAGTATGGCCGATAGATCGATACAGACCCGGCATTCACGTATTTTCCGCTTACCTGGCATTCGGGTGATCGGAACAGGCAGTTACGTCCCTGAAAATGTTGTTGCCAATGAAGACTTAACATCGCTTGGGTGCGATGCCGAGTGGATTGTGCAACGCACTGGTATTCGAGAACGTCGCCACGCCAGTCCCGGAACAAAGACAAGCGATATGGCAACCATTGCGGCGGAGCGCTGCCTGCAGCAATCTGGGCGGCAAGCCGATGAAGTCGACTTGGTAGTACTAGGAACCTTTACCGCAGATCTACCGATGCCCGCAACTGCCTGTCAGATCCAAGATCGGCTTGGCATCAACGCTCCAGCTTTCGACGTTCACGCCGCATGTGCCGGTTTCATTTACAGCATGATCACTGGCATGCAATTCGTCGCTAATGGCACCAGCAAGCTTGCGCTGCTGGTCGGTGCCGATACGAATTCTCGCGTTGCCAACCCAGAAGATAAAAAAACTTACCCGCTATTTGGTGATGGCGCGGGTGCTGTCCTCGTCGAGGCGGGTAATTCAGATCAGGGACTTCTAGCTTATACGCTCGGAGCCGACGGATCGGGACATGATCTACTGTGTATTCCAATGGGTGGATCGGCCGATCCGGTTCATGCACCAGGGGTGACACAGGGCCAGCAATTTATGCGAATGGACGGTCGCCCGGTGTTCAAATGGGCCGTCAGACTCATCGAGTCGACCGTCCGCGATGTAACTCGAGAAGCCGGATTGGACGTCAACGATATTGATCTTTTTATCTTCCATCAGGCTAACTCCCGGATCATTGATGCCGCTGCTGTAAATCTCGGAGCTGACCCTGACAAGGTTTTGGTCAACGTGGACCGCTACGGAAACACATCGGCCGGAAGCATTCCGTTGGCTCTTGACGAAGCTTTTCGGGCAGGAAAAATTCAACCGGGAAGCCGAATCATTCTCTCGGGATTCGGTGGCGGCCTTGCCTGGGGCACGGCATTACTGAGTTGGTAGCCGTCGCGACTTCTCTTTCGCGTGCATTCCGCTAAGATACCGCCGGTGCGTTTCTCTAAATTAACCCCGTCCACGGCCCAAACGAGAAGATAAAAATACTGCTATGACAACCGGCCCGCGAAAAAAACAAACGAAAAAAATTTCCACGAGAATTAAAAAACTTCCCCCCAGAAACAGGGTTAAGCAAGAGGATTGTTGGGATCTCAGCAGTCTTTTTTCTGGCGACACTGCTTGGGAACAGGCGTTCAAACGTTGGCAGAAACAAATTCCCCAGTACGAAAAATTTCGGGGAAAGCTTGCAAAGGGTGGTTCGATCCTCGCAGCGTGCCTTGAATTTGACAGCCGTATGGAACGGGCAGCGGAGCGTTTGGAGTATTACGCGTTTTTGAAAACCGCAGAAGACTCCACCAACAGCACCTACCAGAATATGCTCGGGCGTTTTCGCAATGCCGCGCAGCAGGCAGAGGAGCTTGCCAGCTATATCCGCCCCGAACTGCTTTCCATTCCTAAATCGAAAATAAAAAAACTGCTCAAAGGGCCAACGCTGAAACCTTGGAAAGCATCGCTGGAACGTGTGCTGCGTTATAAGCCACACACCCTTTCACAACACGAGGAACGAATCCTAGCGATGCAGGGAGAGGTGAACAGCGCGTCGGGACAAACGTTTCAGCAACTACACAATTCTGATATGCGATTTGGACTTGTCACCAACGAAAAGGGTGAGAAGGTTGAACTCGGCCATGGAAATCTGGGATCTTTTATGGAGTCGCCCAAGAGAGGCGTTCGTAGGAAGGCGTATGACTCATACTATGGGACATTCACTCAATATCAGCACACGCTGGCGTCCACGCTCGCCGGATCTATTAAAGCAAACGTTTACAACGCGCGGGTGCGTGGCTATGACAGTGCTCTGGAGGCAGCCCTCTTTCCGGACCAGGTACCAGTTAGTTTATACGACAATTTGATAAAAACCGTTGGCGAACACCTGCCAGCCCTCCATGCCTACTACGCATTACGCGCTAGAGTGCTGCGACTCAAGACATTTCGTTTGTATGACCAATATGTTCCGCTGTTGCCGGAGGTCAGATTCAAGCATAACTGGTCACAAGCGGTCGACGTTGTTCTCGAGTCGATTGCTCCGTTGGGTACACAATACAGCAAAACTTTAGCCAGTGGCTTGCGGGGTCGTTGGTGCGATCGGTATCCAAATCTTGGCAAAGCGAGTGGTGCATTCAGTGCGGGAAGCTTCGATGGCGATCCGTATATCCTGATGAATTTTCAGGAAAATGTGCTCAACGATGTTTTCACGCTAGCGCATGAGGCGGGCCACTCGATGCACAGCTACTATTCCTCAAAGCATCAACCATTCTCTGATTACAATTACCGCATTTTTGTGGCTGAGGTAGCCAGCACGTTTAACGAGCAATTGCTTTCCAGCCACCTTCTGGCCAACTGTCGAAGCAAGAAACAACGGCAACTTTTGATCGCCCGCGAAATTGACAACATCCGCGGCACCATCTATCGACAAGTCATGTTTGCAGAATTTGAGCGTGAAATCCATGCTATGTGCGAGGCAGGAGAGCCGATTCTACTCAGCTCACTCCAGGACCTCTACGGTCGACTATTGGTCAAGTACCTCGGCCCCCAATTGGAAATGGATCCGCATGCGTCGCTCGAGTGCCTACGTATCCCGCATTTCTATCGCGCTTTTTACGTCTATAAATATGCCACCGGCATGTCAGCCGCCATTGCGCTTGCGGAAAAAGTAACAGCGGGTGGCCGAAAAGAACTGACCGACTATTTAAACTTTCTCAAATCGGGCCAAAGCAAATATCCATTAGAGTTACTCAAAGATGCGGGGGTCGACATGACGGTGAGAACACCGATCGTTGCGGCACTCAGTCGCTTTGCCAATCTGGTCGATAAATTAAACGATTTGCTCTGATCAGGAACCATGAACCGGCAAAAAAAATCTTCGATCCGTCAAAACACCTCACCAACATTAAAGGCGGCTTGGGAAGCACTCAATCAGCAAATTATCACCTGTACGGCGTGCGATCGTTTAACCGCCTATTGCGGCCAAGTCGCAGCTCAAAAGCGTCGTGCGTACAAAGATCAAAGCTATTGGGGAAAACCAGTACCCAATTTTGGTGATCTTCAGGCGCGTCTATTGATTGTTGGCTTGGCACCCGGTGCCCACGGGGCAAATCGAACAGGTCGCATGTTCACAGGAGATCGCAGCGGTGATTGGCTATATCGTGCCCTTGCGAAAGCTGGTTTTTCCAATCAAGCAACCTCCGCGACACTGGAGGACGGATTGCAGTTAACAGATTGTGCGATCACTAACACCTGTCACTGCGCACCTCCTCAGAACAAGCCGCTCACTGCGGAAATTGAAAAATGCCGGCCCTGGCTAGCTCGAACACTAACAATCATTCCCGCGACAGTCATTCTTGCGCTTGGAGGACTCGCCTGGGGGCAAATCCTAAAATTTGCCGAGGCTGAGGGCTGGCGTAGCGGTCGGCGTCCCCGGTTCGGGCATGCGGAGATAGTGCAACTCACATCCGAAAGAACACTAATCGGGAGCTATCACCCGAGTCAGCAAAACACGTTTACCGGTCGGCTGACCGAAGAAATGTTTGATGGCGTGTTCACGAAGATCAATGGCATTCTGGAGAAGGAACAAAGACCTTGATTTTGATACTTCTCACGCGGCGCGACTCACCGGTGCATCGCTGGTCACGGATGTTTCGTGTGATCGTAATTTGACAAACCGCCGTAGCCAGGGCCAGAGAAGCAAGGCATTGTCGGCGAAGTAACGTGAATTAAAATAAAATTTTCGCATGCATTGCGAATGAAGTTCAGATACTTTTTGCCGAGTAAGATTTTCGTATTTGAGGATCGGCTCATAAACGCTGTAGTGTGAAAAATCGAAGTCCTCAATGTCATTTTTTACCTGGGAGAAAAATTCTGTTCCTGGATAGGGTGTTACAATATTGAAATTCGCGAAGGTAGGATTGACTTGGCGAGCATATCGAAGCACATCCAGAATAGATTGCTCTGTGTCTTCTGGAAATCCGACCATGAATCCGGCAACGGTCCGAATCCCCATGTTCCGACACATACGAACAAAGTCGCGTTGCCGATCATCTTTGATCGGCGCTCGCTTGTAACGCCGTAACGTCTTTTCAGATGGTGTTTCGATACCCACAGTGATGCTTGTCAGGCCGACCTCCTGCAAAGCGGCAAGCGTTTCACGCCGCATTAGATCGATCCGACTTTCGATTGAGAACTGGATTTTAAAGGGAAGCATGCCGATTTTTTCAATCAGTGAGAACACTCGTCTCCGATCCAGTCCAAAGAGTGGATCGCGGAATTTAAATGAGCGGAACCCATAATGCGTCGCGCCGTGACGGATTTCTTCGGCAACGCATTCGGGATCTCTAAATCGCGTGTGGTTTTCAACCATGATGTACGGACAATAATTACAGGTGAAGGTGCAGCCGCGACTCAACTGCACCAGCGCGGTCGGAAACCTCCAGAAATCATATTGAATGCGGAACTTTCGATAATTGAATAGAGACCAATCCGGCAGGGGCAGCGTATCCAAATCTTTGACGGAACCAACTGGCACAACCTGCTCGTCGTGCGAGAGTACCTCGTCCAACTTCCAGAGCAGCATCTCTGCCTCGCCTCGAACCACCTTGACCGGGAGATCAGCGAAGGCCTCGGGCAACGCGTAGGCGATCGGGCCCGTGACGAAAATCTGTGCTTGGGGTCGAGCGGCTAATAACTTTTGCATCATCTGATGCTCGGCACCAAGACTCATCAGGGCCGGATTGAAGACGTAAAGATCAGCGTCGGGGGGGAAGCGATTACAAACGTACTGAACAGAGTGTCCCAACCGCCGAAACACGCCAGCAAGATAGGAAAAATTTAGGGCGACCGGTCGGCGATCCCGACGATAACCCTGCGAAATAAGCCAATCACGCACATCCCGCCGCCCGCGATAAAGCCCGGTGCCCATGCCGCCAGCGTAATCCTTTTGCACCGAATTGTGATTGGTGTCCCAAAGTACGACCCGCATCTTGCAAACCTCATCATAAATAATTGATCTGGCGGTTGCGTCGCTTTTCTAAAAAGCACAAGCACTGTTTTACCTAATCGGTAAACTTTGACAGAAAGTCAAAGGAATCGGGATGTGCGGTTGCCTTTTATCGAAAACCGATTGCGAATTGCCAGCACTGCCTTCACAGCTATGCGGCCCGCCGCTTGCTCGGAGTAATAAGTACATCAGGTTCGTTATCTTGCACTTCCTCTATGTGCAGCTTGAGCTGCGGAATCTCCGGTTCTGGCACGATGCTCGGTGACGGATTGGAAGACGAGGAATTCAGCATCGGTCCCTCTACATTTCGGGGAACGTTATCCCGCTCGACGCGAAGCACGGTGCCTGAGCGATCAAGATGATAGACGATACCTCGCCAGCTTATGCAGCGGGTAAACGCAACGCTTAGAAGAGCCCACCAGAGGGTCGTAAGCGACAGTGGGTAGCAGCAAAAATCAAACCATCGGGCCAACTGCTGATTTTTGTACTCATTCTGCATGTAAAGCTTTGCCGCTTGGTGTTGCAAGCGGGCCCGAATAACGTTTAAGGCCCACAGCATGGCCGCCACGGCAATTCCCGCAAAACCTTCCTGAGGGCGACCAGCAATCGCTAAAGACGTCCCCCCTAATAAACCTCCCCAGAATGCGGCCATACTCAACGATGTGTAGGCCAAACCTGCGATCCATCGTTGCGGTAGGTAACGGCGCCCCATAAAACATTGCCTGCGCAAAAATTCCCACATATTGGAAAAAGAATAATCAATCGGGGACCTTACAATGCAGCGTGGCTGAAAATAGGTGTTTAGTCGCAGCTGATTGATACGTGCCGTTGCATACAAATCATCTGAGAGTAAACCCTCCCATCGCAGGGGAATCTCCGCTCCGCGAAATACGGTCCGTGAAATTGCCCAACTACCTCCCCAAATTACGGGAGCACGACGTGAGCAGATTAGTCCCATGGCCGAAAAGTTAATGCTCGATAGCAAGAAATTTGCAAAACTGTTTGTTTGCGGAGAAAACCATCGATAGCTACTGACAGCGTGTACATTCACCAACTGAAGGGGGGCCGTGAGACGAGAGATCCAGTCGCGATCGGGTGCCACGTCACAATCCGCAAAAACGATGGTCTGTATATCCGGTGCCAGCGACCTGTAGCCGCAAAGTAAATTGTGAATCTTCTGGCCCTGCTCGAATGATTGCCCCGCAACAATTAAGTGGGCTGTGACATGGTTCTCTGAATCGATTAATTTTCGGATTATATGCCAGGCAGGATCCTGCACTCGCTCAACCACAAAGTAGATCTCGTAGTTATCGTAGGTCTGATCAAACAGGCAACGTAAATTTTCTTTCAGCTTGAGATCTATATCCTTACAGGGCACAATGACTCCGACTCGACCGACAAATCGCGCTTGTCGATCGATAGCGAAACCGCCACGCGTAAAACGTCGATGTTCCCACGCATGACAGGTAAGAAGAAAACTTGCCGTGATGCTGAGTGTGGCAAGGACCAGAAATCCAAGAGCGGCTATAGCAAACATGGGCAGGTTGACGCATGAGGGATCACGGTTCGCTCATCAGGCACGCGTGCACGGGACATTTGCCGACCGGAATTGACCACCGGCTGCGGCAGGAAACGGTCCCGTAAAACTTCCAACGCATTAACCACGCGCCTGGTTATGGTATCGGTCTTTTCACCATCTGCACGTAATGGGGAATTACAAATTCTCTAATCCTCAGACTCATTGACTGCAATGCAGGCAATAACATCATGCCGCACGATATGTTTTGGTAATCAATTCTACGATCGCGATCCTGGATTGTATGAGTTTTGAGAACGTAATCATTTGCCTTCCTAGAGGAGGCCCGTTTCTACTCGACGAAGCAACACCATCAATGCCAGCGTAACCTGCAGCTAGGTTGTGTCAGATCAAAGCCGGGCGACCTGAAGATCCCGTGATGCCACAATCCGATTATTGGCCACCTTATCCGCACTCACCGTGCAGAGTGTGCCTAGCGCGTCGTGAGCGGAGTCTGCTGGATCGACAGCAACCTCAACTGGGGCATAACGGCACGATGTGCCGGCTAGATGATTCTGATCCTTTGACACCGATTCAAACAACACTTGAAGTTTTTTCCCTTGCAGGCAGGAGTAATATTCCGCCCTGGTTTCCTGTTCCACCTCTGCCAAATGACGACTTCGAAGCTGCTTCTCATGCGGAGGAATCTGATCCGGCATCTTCGCGGCCACAGTCCCTCTACGAGCGCTGAACGGGAAAATATGAATCTTTGAAAATCCGATTTCCCGAACAACGTTGCAAGTCTCCATAAATTCGCTGTCGGTCTCTCCTGGAAATCCAACAATAATATCAGTCGTCAGCGCAGGCAAATCCAACGTCTGCTGCACCAGCCGACAACGGTCGACAAATCGTGAACTTCCCCACCGTCTTCGCATCCGCCTAAGCACCCCGTCACTTCCGCTTTGCATTGAAACGTGCAAGTGAGGGCAGACTTTGTCTGGGAATTGCGCAAGCACATCGATCAGTTCGTGCGTTACCTCGGTCGCTTCAATGCTGGAAATCCGGATCCTGAAATCGCCCGCTAACTCGGCCAAGGATCGGAGCAGGTGCGATAACCTTATCCATTGCTGCTTCGGCTTTCCTTGATTGAAATCGACCCCATAATGCCCAAGGTGAATGCCAGTAAGCACAAGCTCGCGAAAACCACGATCGATTAGTCGCTTTGCCTCCGCGATAATTTCTGCTAGCGGTCGACTGTACATTTGGGGTCGCACCTTGGGAATAATGCAGAAACTGCAGCGAAGAAGACATCCGTCCTGCACCTTTAAATATGCCCGATGCCGATCTGAAAGTCCGGAAACTCCGGTCGGAATGTCGATAACACCGTGTCGTCCCAGCAGATCCGGTAACTCGCGCTTATCGGTTACAACCTCCACAACACCTGGCAACTGGGATACCTCTTCAGGTGCCCGAGTCGCATAACATCCCATCACGATAATGCGTGCATCCGGATTTTTTCGCGCAAGCTGACGGATTGTCTGTCGACTTTTTGCATCGCCACTATGAGTGACCGTACAAGTGTTAACGATACATAGATCAGCCGGTTGGTCCTGATCCGCATCGACGTATCCCGCGCTCAGTAACCCCTCTCGCACATATTCCGTTTCATACTGATTCACCTTACAACCGAGTGTTACAGTGCGAATCCCAGGATGTTCCATATGTGTCTTCCGTTTTCAGTCATTAAATTTCAAGATTCGGGCTCGATTGAAGCAGACATAGATCCTCTGCAATTCTTGATGTACGGATCTTTTCCAAACGCGTGAACTTGATCTCGTTTTAACTCCGCATGCTCTAGAGTTGTCGTCAAGAGGATTGCCCGCCCCTCGCGGTCAACTTCCTCTGCCAATTGAAGACCTCTTTCTTTGGGATGGCCAAAAATCTGTTTAAGCATGGCAATTACGTATTCGTAAGTGTGGAATTCATCGTTCCAAAGCAGCACATGATATCGAGGCTGACGTTTACGGGCAGGTTTTTGGCCCTTTTGTTGTTTCGCAGGTCGCACAAGCGTTGAGCAGATTTCGTCCATCTACAAGCCTCTTGTTGGCGGTAGGCTGTCAGGGGATGGGAATAGTCGGGACGACCTCCTAAGATTATATTCGTTACTCTTTACGCTGTAAAATCAGGCGTCCCCGAAACCGGAAGAAAAATTGGACCTAGCATGGGCAAAATGCCAGCCGAAGTTGACCAATACATTAAAGCCCATCGATCCGAATTCGAATCCGATCTTTTCGAGCTATTAAAAATACCGAGTGTCAGCGCCGACAGCAGTTGTGATGCCGATACGGAAGCGGCGGCCCAATGGGTAGCCGACCAATTTACAGAGCTAGGCTTTGCGACCGAGAAGATCGAGACGGCAGGGCATCCGATTGTGCTTGCCCGTTCAGCCTACCAAGAAAATAGTCCAACGGTGATGGTTTACGGACATTATGATGTCCAACCCCCAGATCCACTCGACGAATGGACTTCTCCCCCGTTCGAACCCTCGGTAAGAGATGGTAACGTTTATGCTCGGGGTGCCACGGATGACAAAGGGCAGATGCTAACTCACATCAAGAGTGCGGAGGCATGGATCAAAACGTGTGGCAAACTACCGCTGAACCTGATTTTCCTTGTTGAGGGAGAAGAAGAGGTCGGTAGTGAAAACTTAGACAAATACATCGCGGAGCATCCAGAAAAAATCGCCTGTGATTGTGTCGTTATCAGCGATACAAGTCAGCATGGCCCCGGACAACCCGCGATAACCTACGGATTGCGTGGCATCGCATATTACGAACTCCGCTTGTTCGGGCCTTCTCAAGACCTACACTCCGGGACGTTCGGAGGCGCGGTCACCAATCCCGCGAACGCCCTCACGAGCATGCTTGCAAAACTGATTGACGGCGAAGGAAAAATTCAGGTTCCCGATTTTTACGAAAGCGTTGTGCCGCTTACGACTCGAGAACGCGAAGGATTTCAAGCGCTCTCCAATGAGCAACGTTTCCAGGATTTGGTGGGGGTCACTGGCACCACCGGCGAGTCTGGTTTTTCGACACTTGAACGACGATGTGCCCGACCAAGCTTTGATATCAACGGCATCTGGAGTGGATATCAGGGGGAGGGCGCTAAAACCGTCCTGCCCGCGAAGGCAGTCGCCAAATTCAGTTTTCGTCTTGTTCCGAATCAGGATCCCGAGCAGATTTCCAGAAACCTGAAAACTTTTTTCGAATCAATCGTTCCGCCGGGCATCCGCATGGAATTGATCGACTTTCACGGAGCACCGGGCGTTGTGGTTCCCCTTGATAGTCCTTACATCGAGGCGTCAGCCCGAGCGATCGAACATGGCTTTGGAACAGCCCCCGTTTATATTCGCGAGGGGGGATCGATTCCGATTGTATCGACCTTTGCTGATAAACTCGGGGTGGAATCCTTGCTTCTCGGTTGGGGGCAGAATGATGACAACATGCACAGTCCCAATGAGAAATTTAATCTTGCGGACTTTCATCGCGGAGTCCGAACCAGCGCATGCCTTTGGGCAGAAATTGCAGGAATCGTATAAATTTGCAACCAATGATAATTTCCCATGCTCGATCGAAGATTTATTCTTGAAAACATTGAACTCGTTGAAAACAACTGTCGCGATCGTGGCGTTGTGGTCGATGTACGGAAACTCGCCGATCTCGAACACCAACGACGGAGCCTTCAGACCGAGGCAGAGGAAGCGAATCGTCAGGCCAATGCTGCCAGTAAAGCGATCGGAAAAGCAGCCAACGAACCCGAGCGAGAGTTACGCAAAGAAGAAGGTCGCCAACTTCGGGCTAAGAAAGATGGCCTGCATGCCGAAGTCGAGGCACTCGAGGCACAGATTCGTAAAATTCAGTCCAGGGTCCCCAATCTTTCCCATCCCAATGCACCGGTGGGGGCAGATGATGCGGCTAATCTTGAGCTGAAGCAGGGTAAGACCCCCGTGCCCTCCTTTAATTTTGACCCCAAGGATCATGTGGAACTGGGCGATGCATTGGACCTTTTTGATTTTGATGCAGGCGGTAAGGTTGCAGGCCACGGATTCTATTATCTGAAGAATGAAGCAGTGCTCCTTGAGTTGGCCCTGCAGCAGTTCGTGATGCGGATGCTGATCGAACGCAACTTCACCCCGATTATTACTCCCGATTTGGCGAGAACAGAAATTCTTCAGGGGGTCGGATTCATTCCACGGGGTCCAGAGACACAAATTTACAGCATTGCAGATAGCGACTTGAATCTCATTGCAACAGCTGAGATTACTCTGGGCGGCATGTATTCGGATACCATTTTGGAACGGGAGCAGCTGCCGATCCGTATGTGCGGATTAAGCCATTGTTATCGTACGGAGGCTGGCGCTGCAGGTCGCGCATCCCGTGGCCTTTACCGAGTCCATCAGTTCACGAAGGTAGAAATGTTTGCCTTCACGCATCCAGAAGACAGCGAAAAAACACTTGGTGAATTCTGCGATATAGAGTGCGAAATCTTTGACACTCTCGGAATCCCCTTCCGCGTTGTTGATACGGCAACAGGCGACCTCGGAGGTCCCGCTTACCGGAAATTTGATCTTGAAGCTTGGATGCCGGGTCGGGGAGAAGCGGGCGCGTTTGGCGAGGTGACTAGCACTTCAAACTGCACAGACTACCAAGCCCGTCGACTTGGTATACGTTTCAAAAACAGGGGCGAGAAGGGGACACACTTCGTGCACACCCTCAATGGCACGGCGATTGCAATCAGTCGAGCTTTGATTGCAATTTTAGAAAACTATCAGCAGTCCGACGGAAGTGTTCGCGTACCAGATGCACTCCAGAACTATGTCGGACACGAAGTGATCAAACCACGACCTTAAACCGCGTTAAGTGGCAATTCCTAAGCAAGCGGTTCGGGCGGATCGATTATGCCAGCAGATGTGTTCACACCCTCATTCGCCGAGGGTACTGCAGGACGCCGATGACTCAGCCGGATCTTGAGCGGTGTCCACGTCTATTTAATCGTAACAGTTTTTGCGAACCGGCACGCAAAATCCGGATTTTTATCATTCATTTACACCCTTAACCGGTCATTCGAAGTGTCCGGGAACCGGGGTAGTATACAATGGATTGCTATGAAAGATGACCTTCAAACAGAGAATGATGCGCAAGCAGAAAAATCCGATGCCTCACGGGAAGAATCTGTATCTCGATACGTGGACCGTGATCTCAGTTGGCTCGAATTTAATCGAAGAGTCTTACATGAGGCACTCGACTCCCGTACGCCGCTACTGGAAAGACTTCAATTTTTGAAGATTTTCACGACCAACTTAGATGAGTTTTTCATGAAGCGGATTGGGGCGGTGATGCATCGGCAGTCTGAGAAAGATTCACAACCGCATGGCGATCGCGAACCGCTCGTGCAACGGCTCAAAGCCATCCACGACATGGTGGTGCCAATGGTAAGTGATCGCGCGAATTGTCTGAGGGACCAGATCCTTCCACAACTTGCAGAGAATAATATTCAGCTGCTGGACTGGAATGATCTGACCGACACCGAACGCGATCAAGCAAACAGCCATTTCCAGAATAGTGTGTTTCCGATTCTCACGCCCCAATCGGTAGACCATAGCCACCCATTTCCCTTCATGTCGAACCTCTCGCTTTCCCTCGCGATTCGGCTGCGTAACCCTCTAACAGAGGAGCGATTATTTGCGCGAGTGAAAGTTCCAAAATTGTTACCACAGTGGATAGAGCTGGATGCCGGTCCCACCGGATCGCGACGGTTTATCGACTTGAGAACCATTATCTTTCACAATCTATCTTTCTTGTTTCCCGGAATGACGATACAGAATGTAATGACGCTCCGGGTGACACGTAGTGCTGAAATAGATTACGACGATGAAGACAGCGATGATCTTCTCGAGCTCGTCACAGAAGAAGTTCGGCAGCGGCGATTACAGCGAGTCGTTCGACTGGAACATAGTCCCACAGACGATCGCTGGCTCCTTGACACCGTGGTCGAACAATTAGAGCTGCCACCTGAGCAGGTCTACGAGATGCCGGACAGTTATGACTATGTTGATTTCAATCAGATTGCATCTCTTGATTTTCCCGATTTGCATTACACGCCCTGGAGTCCCACGGTCCCCTCGTCTTTGGTCGCTAATGACGCCGACATCTTTGCTCTGATTCGATCAGGGGATGTGATGGTTCACCATCCTTATGAAAGTTTTGATGCTTCAGTCTCCCGGTTTGTTCGGGCGGCGGTTGAAGATGAGAATGTGCTTGCCATCAAGATGGCCGTGTATCGTACCAGTGAAGACAGTCCGTTCCTCCCGCTTTTGATTCAAGCGGCCGAGAGGGGAAAACAGGTGGCGTGCCTTGTGGAATTGAAGGCGCGTTTTGATGAACATCGAAATATTCGGTGGGCAAATGCTTTGGAAGACGCGGGGGTGCATGTTGTTTACGGATTGGCGGGGGTTAAAACTCACAGTAAAACAATGATTGTGGTTCGTAGAGAGCCGGATGGTCTTCGAAGTTACGCGCACATTGGCAGTGGCAATTACAACCCACAAACCGCAAAGCTATATACCGATTTGGGGCTCTTTACCTGCCGTCCGGAGATCACTGAAGATGTTGTCGAGCTGTTCCATTCCCTCACTGGTCGATCGATCAAATATGATTATGAACAGCTGCTCGTTGCACCGGTCAATATGAAAGAGCAGTTCCTGGAGATGATTGAAGGTGAGCAACGTGCCCATGAGGTGGGCAAACCGGCGCGCATTATCGCAAAAATGAATCAGATTCAGGATCCTGATATTTGCGAGGCACTCTACCGTGCTTCGCAGTCGGGCCTGAAAATTGATCTTATCATTCGTGGTTTCAGCGTGCTTCGCCCGGGGGTTCCTGGACTTAGCCCGACCATTCGAGTGATTTCTATCATTGGGCGATTCCTGGAACATTCGAGAATTTTTTACTTTCAAAATGGAGCAAACGATCCTGTTAACGGCCTGTTTTTCACCGGATCGGCCGATTGGATGGTCCGCAATCTGGAATCGCGTGTCGAGGCAATCACGCCGGTGGATTCTCGGCAGTTCCGCGAGCGGCTCTGGGAGATCCTACAGCTATCACTTGCTGATCAGCGACAAGCATGGGATATGCTGCCGGACGGCACTTATGTCCAGCGGTGGCCCAAGAATAATATCGAAGGTGCTGCGAATATCGGTGTGCAGCAAGTACTGATGGAGCGGTCGCGACAGCGGAATGAAACCAATCCGATCTAAAGTTGTGATCTCAAATCATTGACCTTTCCGTCGAACCTTACGAAAATACTGAAGCAGCCCTCGGAAATATAATCGCATATCCAAAGAATGACACGAATGCTGTCGAGTGATTACAAAAATTTAAAGGGTCAGAATTATGAACCGTCTCCTCACCCCACTCACCACACTGGTGCTGGTACCAACACTACTTGTCGCTGATATCTCACGGGCCGAACAAGCCGATGGTCCCTCGCAGCGACAGGGCGGGCGGTGGATCGGTATCACTACAAATCAGGCGAGTCCCGCGCTACGGGCTCAACTAATGCTGCCAAAAAATAAAGGAATTGTCGTGCGAAATGTTGCACCCGACAGTCCAGCTGCGAAATCCGGTTTGCGGGCGAACGATCTGCTGCTCACGGTCGAAAACAGAACTCTCACGAGGCCACGCGATTTGTCAAGAGTGATCGGGCAATCAAGTAGACCCAGACTCAAGATTGAATTTCTACGGAATGGTCGCAAACAGCACGTTTTCGTGCAGCCTGTTGCTCGTAGACAGGTCGCAAAACCGGTGCCGCAAGAAGCAGCCAAAACCGCCCGACCTTTTTTACAGGCCTTGCTTAATCAACTAGGGCCGGTCGCCGGTGCTGACGATGCGAACGTCGGAAACGGAATTGGAGTAGAGGGTCTCCTTTCAAATCTACCCAATAATTTTCAAATCACACTCCGGCGCGATGGGGGCGGCCCGCCGCGGTTCCTTGTAGAACGAGAAGGGCAGCGATGGGAAATGGATGGCCGCAATCTCAACCGCTGGGGGCAGGCATTGTTGCCCCTGGCTGAGGGACTTCTAGGGAACACACCCGCTACACCTCCGGCACCACCCGAATTGAATGCCGAAGAAGATAACCAGACAAAGTTTCCGCAGGCGGAGATTCCGTTGCCTAGTGTAGAGTTACCCAGCGAACTTGTGCCGGTGGAGGAATCACCGGAGTAGTCACCACGGTAAAGCAATTAACGCCATGCACTCTTGGTGGGCAAGCGGCTTATCGGGATAAATTCAGATTCGCCCGTTACTCTTGCACGATCGGGAGTTGTGTGCATGGTCTCCCAAGCCACCCGTTGCACGACTTTTCTCTCGCCACGACTAGCAGGAAAAGCTTTTTTTCTTGGTGCCACCGCGTGTCGAGGCGTACCGCTGGCAAGATTCCCCTTCGCTACAGCGCTCATTTTCTCTTTGTTTTGATACTTCTGCGTTGACCAAGGAACATGGTTCCAAATCGTTGGTTTCGATTTCACCACATCTGCTCTTCGTATTTTGTGGTCTGTGCGACACGTGTGGCTGGAACTGACAAACGACGACCGATCCTCCTTAAAAGCACAACCACAGAGCGCTAGAGAAATCAAAGTCAAACAGCAACAGTCTCCAAATTTTTGAATTCGAAATGTCGTTCGCATTCCCGAATACCACAGGTGGTGAAAACATGTTGCACCACATGTCCATCGGACGTGATATGCAATCAGGTTATTCCGCAAAACGGTTGCAACAATTTGCCTATCGGACAAAACACCGGCTGAACTATAAAACAAGATCCGAACTTTAGGATACCGTTGCAGTGTGCCAGCACCGCCAGCTATTCAGAATTTGCTAATTGCGCGGCCCGCAAAGTATTCTGCAAAAGCATTGCGACTGTCAGTGGCCCCACACCGCCGGGAACAGGGGTGATCGCGCTTGCCAATGGAGCCACTGCATCAAAATCGACGTCGCCAACCAGACCCTCGTCAGTGCGATGGATGCCCACGTCGATAACGACCGCACCTGGTTTAACCATGTCCGCCCCCACAAATTGTGGTCGCCCAATCGCCACAATTAAAATCTCGGCCTGGCGGGCGATGGCGTTCAGATTTATCGTCCTACTGTGGCAAAGAGTCACGGTTGCATCACCACCAACACCACGATTGCCGAGCATGCAAGCAATCGGTTTACCTACAATATCGCTGCGACCGATCACCACTACTCGACGACCCGATGTCTCTATTTTCTGGCGAATGAGAAGCTGCTGAATTCCTTGGGGCGTGCATGGAACAAACCTTGGCTTGCCTTGAACCAACCTGCCAACATTTTCTGGGTGAAAAGCATCCACATCCTTATTGGGATCAATAGCTTGCAAAATTCTCTGGCTTTGAATCGAATCTGGAAGTGGCAGTTGAACCAGAATTCCGTGCACTGAAGGGTCATGATTCAACGTGGTTACTAAGCGAAGAAGTTCCGATTCACCGCAATCAGCCGTCAACCGGTGTAGATCACTGCCGATGCCCGCAGCATCGCAGGCACGCTGTTTATTACGGACGTAGACCTGACTGGCTGGGTTCTCACCAACCAGCACAGCCGCCAGTTTAGGTGTGACCCCGCGTGTGGCAATAAACTCGGAAGTTGCATCCGCGATTTCAGATCGAATCGACGCGGCAACAGCCTTTCCATCTAAAAGCATCGCCGTCACGGCAGAACCTTCACTCGAACATCTTTGTAAAACACTTTACTTCCCGGATCATGCGCTTGCAGGGCAAAGGTACCGCTGGAGAGACGTCGCCCCTCTCGTTTGAGGTCATCCTCTTCGGTATAGTCCGCAGTTGTCTCGCCATTAATTTTCACAATGATCCGTTTTCCATTCACGATGATGTGGTAATCAAACCACTCGTTGTCTTTGGCCGGGGCCTCAAATACGTCCTGCACGGCATAGAGTCCACCGGTTTTTTTTGGATCACCACCAGTGTTGTTCACCTGCGCTTCATAACCCTTTGCCGGCCACCCTTCATCTTGAAAGTCGGTGTGAAAATAGATTCCAGAATTTGAATTCGGCAATGTTTTTACTTTGCATTTCAGTTCGAAATTTTTAAAAACACCATCGTTTACTTCCCCAACATAAAACAGATGGCTACGCGGGCCATTGACGCAGATGACTCCGTCTTCTACGCGACAGGAATCTTTATTTTCACTCGCCCTCCAACCATCAAGCGTTTTCCCGTCAAAAAGAGGCTTCCAGGTTGAAACCTGTTCAGATTTTATATCGGCGAGTTCGCGATCCGGTTTCTCCTCAGCAACAAGATTCGCGATTATAACAACAGGGCACGCCAGAAAAATAATTACTCGCTGTAAAGTCGCTTGTGTCATTCTGAAAAACCTCCAAAAGTACAATCCGGACACGGCTGATCCTAAGGAACGTTATCATAGCAAGCAAAAGAGCGGCCGGGGAGAGCCACAAATACATACACCCACCATAACTTGCCAAATCCAGAGACGACCCTCTTTCAGACGTTTTTTCACTTAGCTTCTTGGTGAAAATACCATGCGTTCTTTTCGGTACACACGACATCAGCACACGTAATGGGTGCCTGTGTTGATTTAAATTCGCGAGCCCGCACATACATCTGCTGTTTATTCGATTTTTTGGTCAGCATCGGATGCGTGACTCCCAACGCAATATGATGTCGAGAAGGCAGGCGCAACTGAGTAAAAAGCCATTCGGTACCGGCTTGCCCGCCATCACCAACATGCAATTGGGCAGGTCCGGCAGCAGTTAGGTCGAAAAAAAATCGATCCAACGGCATCGCCAATCCATCACCTACTGCCTTAATGTATGCCTCCTTCAATGTCCAAATTTGCAGAAATGATTCTCGCTGCATTTCAGGCGGCAGAGCAAGTAGTTGTTCCACTTCCTGCGACGCAAAAAAACGTCGCGCTAGGGGAATCCCGGTGGTTGCCCGATCGATACTCTCAACATCGACTCCAACTGTTCCATGCCGTGCAATCGCAAAGACTACTAAATTTGCGGAGTGGGATAAATTAAATGCATGAAAATCCTGCCATGGCGAAACTACGTAGGGTTTACCACGGGGGCCTTTTGCAAATTGCCACCGTTCTGGGGCGACGTCTGCATAAAAAGACAACGCGTGGCGAGTGAGAAGCCGCGAGGCAAGCGATTCCTCCCGAACCCGCGTTAAGGAAAAACGTCCGAGTTGATTTTTTTCAGAATCACTCAACACTTTAAGATGATTTTCAATCGAGTCACTAGCAATGAGCCTGTCGGCATATGCATACCAAATATCGATCGCATGGGTTGGGATGTCGGGGGCTTGTTTCATCGCAACAACTTTTTCCCCTCAAAAAATTGTGCGGCTCAGGAGAGGCCTTTGACCATTTCATCTTGCTCGCCCCTGAAATAACGCACCACATTGGCCGCATCAAGAACTATAGATCCGATGTCTAGCACAATCACCGCCTGCAGCCAAAAGAGAAACCAAGTGCCCGGAAATTGCTGTTGTGCCTCGGGCACTCTTCCAATGAGATACACCAGCATCGGAATCCATGGCAAATGCCCAAACCCGAGTAATCGTGAAAAACCGCGATAGGCGGTCAACGCTATGAAGGTAGCTCCGGTCACAAGGGCTGTTCCGAGCACGACCCACGCCTCTTGATGATTGGCCAAAAAGAATAACGGCACAATCATATTTGACATCAAGAGTGACATCAGCCAAGGCTTCCAGCGCCGG
Organism: Planctomycetaceae bacterium UBA7805; assembly: GCA_002480485.1. Classification (GTDB taxonomy): domain Bacteria; phylum Planctomycetota; class Planctomycetia; order Pirellulales; family UBA7805; genus UBA7805. The sequence goes on along the minus strand of DLCF01000131.1, from coordinate 22,429 downwards.
GGCATTTTACCTAGCCCGCGATGATAACGAATGAAAGCATGTGCGAGAGAATATTTCACGGCGCGATGCTTGTAGCCTTTTTAATATGAAAGTTACTTAATTTTTAAAAATAATAGACCGCACATCCCACCTGAAGTCCTGATGCAACGTGGATGATCAAACCGATCTTGCCGGAGTGGGATTTTTTCTCTCGCTGCAGATATTCCAAAGAATACGGTAAGGCGGAGGTGAACAAATCTGCACCTTCGCGAGCAACATCTACAATACGGTGAGGCTCGACGCCCAGTAAGTTCGGCAATTTGCTATTCATCGCCGGGGAGATCTGCGGTGGAAGGAAAAAATCGATATCGGAAATATCAAGCCCCTCCTCTGCAAGGATCTTATCGACTGCTGCCGGGATCATTTTCAGGTAAGCATCAATAAGGTGCTCATTAATCTGGAGGTCTAAACAGGGCTTACCGTCTAGGTAACCGCCTGTCGCACGACGCAAATCCATCTTTTCGCAATCGTATTGAAAAGAGAAATTGCTGAATCCTGTACGATTCTCTGCCGTCGTATCAAGCAAGACTGCAGATCCAGTTTCCACAAGGCCCAATACTTTATCCGGATGCATTTCTCGATTCAGTTCCACTTCTGAAGTCACCACCATTGCCGTGCGGTATTTACCGGCACGAATCATTTCCGCAGCAATCTGGCATCCATTAAGAAAACCCATTGCGCCGTTATACACATCAAATGCGAAGGTCTTTTTATCGAGTTCGTCTTCAATGACGTCGTTCATTTTCATCTTGCCAGTAACCATCGCTGCAAGAGCAGGCTCGGAGACATATGCAGTCCGCGTGATACCGGCGAAAATCAGCAGCTCGATATCGGTTCGATCATAAGATGTTTTTGCCAAACATATTTCGGCAGCCCGCACCGCTGTATCGACCGAATCCTCGGAAAGCGGTTCTTGCTCGGGAAAAATTCCCACCGATGCGATGCGGACCCGAGGCACATTGCGGGGCTTGAGAGGCGTAAGGGCGATTTCATCACTTACTTTTTCCGGAACTTTTCCGTCAGTTTTTGCTGCCCGTAGGCGGTCGGGAAGATCATCAAGCGTATAGATCGCGGTCCCGATAGTTTGACCGGACCCAGTAATACCAAAAACAACATTCTCGCCCGACTGAATCGTTCCGTTGAGCGTGTTATCCCACAATGCGACCATGTGGCTGGTGCTGGCAGTATTGCCACGATGAGCCAAATTGTTAATCGTATTTTCTTTCGTGCTCACCTTTTTCTTGAACGCTTTATTGATCGCTTTCGCACCATCCAGCAGTGACCTTTCCGACGTCTGATGCATTATCAAACGCTGAATCTGATCGGGTCGATAACGGCTATTATCCAACGTATGCTTGGCATGAGTGACCGAATATCGGACCGCTACCGATGTGTGCTCCATCGGATCGGGCACATGCATGATAGCGCCACCATGTGGCTGCTCTGTCAAACGACCAATGCACATCCACGCAAATTTACCAAGCGTATACATGTCGAGTTCATGAAATCCGACATCGGTTCCTCCGGATGACTCCATGATGATTGCCGCACCGGCGTCTCCTACAGTAAGACATGCCAGTCGAGGATCTAAAAATTCTGTAATTTCAAACTGTGCGGTCCGTGTGATTCCTGTGATAAATTCACCACTGACAACCATTCCTCTACGAATGATTCCCGCTGATATGAAGGAGTCGACAATTTGCATGCCGGTGAACATCCCCGCGCAGGCATTAGTCACATCAAACACCATGGCGTTATCGAAACCACAACGTTTTTTCAACTGCAGAGAAGTGTTGGGTTCAATCGTAATCTGCAGGTGTGCGTCGCTACGCGTAATATTGCAACAGACAATGAGGTCAATATGGTCTGCTTCATACTTGGAATAGGATAGACACTCCTGGACTGCATTGACCGCTAGATCAATGCTGAATTCCTCTTTTCCGGCCATGCGACGGGATTTGATTCCGGTCATGTACTCCAATGGAAACCACATCTTTTTTTTGCAGTCGCTGATGAGATCCTTGGTCGTTACCTCATCAGGTGGCAAGTAAACCCCCAGGCTTTCAATCATGTTGTTTGCATGACGCGCTGGCTTGCGCGGTTGTTTTTTTGCCTCCGGGCGAGTGAGAACTGCTTTTGCCTCTGTCGGCTCAATCTGCTCCCTACTTGCTGCTTCTTTGGTCGCATCTCGGTCTACTTTTTCAGCGGCGACAACCAATTCCGCGATCGTAGGATATTGGAAGAGCATCGCCGGGGTTAGATCCATTCCTTCCTCAATCGCGCGATCCGCAATCTCAAGACTTTGAATGGAGGCACCACCCAACTCGAAGAAATTATCATTCATACCCACCTGATCGAGACCCAGTGCGGAGGACCAGATTGTTTCCATCTTTTCTTCTTCCGGATTCCGCGGTGCAACGTACTCAGCGCGGAGATCAGGGCGGATTGACTCCGGTTCAGGAAGCGCTCTGCGGTCTACTTTGCCGGCTGGATTAAGAGGAAAAACATCAAGCGGCATAAAAATTGCCGGTAGCATGTAGTCCGGAAGAGTTGTCCGTAAAAAATCGCGAAGGTCACTGACATTCGGCGATTCGCCGTCGGTAAGTGTGTAGGCCACGAGTTGTTTGTCATCAATTTTACTTCCAGTTTGTCGCGCCATAACGACCGACTGCCGGATACTGGGGTGACGGTTCAACTGGGATTCAATTTCGCCAAGCTCAATCCGATGCCCCTGCACCTTGACCTGAAAATCAAGCCGGCCGAGAAATTCAATCACGCCATCGGGGCGATATTTTGCCAAGTCACCAGTCTTATAAATTTTCCCTGAATTTGTTTCGCAGAAAGGATCCTCAACAAATTTTTCCGCCGTAAGCTCAGGCCGCCTCAAATAACCTCTAGCAAGTCCATCGCCACCAATGTGCAAATGGCCAGGGACGCCCACGGGGACCGGGTGCATTTTTTCATCCAGAATGTAAATTTGCGTATTTGCAATCGGTCGTCCTACTGGCACAGCTCCGGTGCCGGACATAACTGGGGAGACAGCAGACCAAATAGTTGTCTCCGTCGGGCCATACATATTCCACAAACTACCGGATCGCTCGATAAGTTGCTCAGCGAGGTCTCTGGGCATTGCCTCTCCACCACAGAGAATCTTGATTTTTTTATCACCCTGCCAACCGGCCTCAATCAGCAAACGCCAAGTTGCAGGGGTTGCCTGCATGATCGTGATGCCACGTTCGGACAATACGGTTGCTAATTGTTTTCCATCGCTTGCCGTCTGCCGGCTCACAAGCGCGACGGTCGCTCCGGTGGTAAGGGGCAGGTAAATTTCCAGGACCGAAATATCAAAAGAAATGGTTGTCACTGCGAGCAGCGTATCCCGCTCAGTCATGCCCGGTTCATTTCGCATCGCATCCAAGAAGTTAACCACACTGCGGTGTTCGATCTGAACGCCCTTTGGTTTTCCCGTAGAGCCCGAGGTGAAGATCACATAGGCAAGTTGCGACGGCTCGATCGGAAGACCTGGGTTGTCCTTCGACTCTTTGCTGATTGAGCTCCACTGCTGGTCAAGAGAGACCCGCTCAGCAGATGTTTCTGGAAGCAAATCTATCAACGACTGTTGTGTGAGGATCAGCGGAGCATCACTCTCTTCGAGCATCATGCCAATTCGCTCTAATGGGGTTCCCGGAGCTAAGGGCACATACGCTGCACCTGCCTTGTGAATTGCCAAGATTGCCACCAGCATCTGGGGAGAGGGTTCCAGATAAATAGCCACGTAGGTCTCAGGGGCGACGCCATGCTGCACAATAAAGTTCGCAAGTTGATTTGCGCGCTCGTTCAAATCCCGATAGGTTATCGCATCCTCTCCATATTGAACTGCGATCGCATCGGGTGTTTGGGCGACGCGGTGTTCAAAAATTTGATGCAGCGTCTCGTCCGGATACTTAGCGTCGGTGTTATTCCACTGACGGATCAAAGCCGTTTCCTCTTCACGATCTAATAACGGCAGGGCAGCCAGCTTCTCCTCCGGATTCGCAACGATACTTTCCAAAAGCATTTCAAAATGGCCGACCATTCGCGAAATCGTTGCATCGTCAAATAGGTCAGAGTTGTATTGCAACGCTGCGGATAGCGAATCACCCATGCTTAGCATCATCAGTGTCAGATCAAATGCAGCTCCCTGTTGTCCCAATGCAAAAGGCATCAAGCCAAGCGTCGATACATCCTCCGGGGGCGAAAAATTACCCTCGCCACGCTCATACTGGAATAGTTTTCTGGGCTTGTCCCAGGCAAAAGACGCCTGAAATAGGGGCGAGCGACTAACATCTCGGGGCGGTTGCAGTCGTTCGACGAGCATGGGGAACGGAAAGTCCTGGTAGGTCAAGCCGTCCAGTACAGTAGCTTTCACTTGGGCTAAAAATTGTCGAAAACTCATTTCCGGATCGAGACGTGCCCGCAAGACAACCGGATTCAGGAAATATCCGAAGATTTGTTCAAATTCCGCACGATTCCGCCCTGCGGTCGGAGAGCCCACTAGGATGTCGTGCTGTCCTGAATAGCGGTACAGCAAAATTTGGTAAGCTGCCAACAACGTCATGAAGGGGGTCGCCCCCTCATGACGCGTCAACTCCATAATGCTATTTGCTAGGCGATCCGGCAGTTGAAATGTATGACTTTTGCCCCGGTAAGTCTGCACTGCAGGACGTGGCCGATCTGTCGGTAGGTCTAGATTGGGTAACTCGCCACCGAGTTGATCCTGCCAGTAATCCCAAAGCTTGTGACCCTGCTCGGATTGCAGCATCTCTTCTTGCCACTTCACAAAGCCCCAGTAGTCATAAGACAAGGTAGGCAGGTCGACCTTCGTGCCAACTATCTCGCCTTGATAAAGAGATTCTAATTCGTCAAATAAAAGATCAAATGACCAGAAATCACTTGCAATGTGTGCAGATGTAAACAAAAAGACATGGCTATCTCCCCGTCGTTCATAAATTCGCAAACGGAAAACAGGGCCTTGTTCAAGGTCAAATGGGCGATCTGCCTCTGCCTCGATGTTCTGGTTCAGCGTCTCCCAATCGAGATCACGGGCATCCTCCCGTACAATCTTAGATTCAACGTGAGGATGAACCTTCTGCACCGGCAGCCCACCAACCGCCTGATATGTAGTGCGCAAAACGGGATGGCGCATAACGAGGGTCTGAAACGCATTCTCGAGCGCGGGGACGTCGACATCTGATCGCACATGTGCCGCATACATAATATTGTAGGCGGAACTGTTCCGATCAATCTGATACATAAACCACAGTGCACGTTGTCCGTAGGAAAGCGAACCTGTTTTGGCCTGTTGCTCTGCTTTTTCTTTCAACAGTTTTTCAAGCAGTGCACGCTTCTGCTCCGCAGACTGATTTTCGGTTGATTTGACTACGTCACTCATGAATTTTCCTTATCACCATCGAGCATTTGGCTCAACATCGCCTCGACTTCCGAGTCCGACATCGTTTCCAATTTTTCTAAAGCTTGTTCTGCGATTAAACCTTGCTGTGATTCCTCCTGGTTGCCGCCAGCTGTATCCGCTGTAATCGCAACGTCACCCATCGGAGCAGACGTGCCGGACAACTGATCCAATATTCCCTGGGCAAGTTGCGCGATACTTGGATCCTGTAACAACTGAGCGACAGGTATCACAATTCCGAGACTCGCCTGCACATGGTTACGTAGTTCAACAGCCATCAACGAATCAATACCGAGATTTCCTAGTGACTGATGCACATCTAAATCTTCCACATCGATCCGCAGAACACGCGAAAGTTGTTCACTTAGAAATTCCTCGACCAATTGCGGCCGCTCTGCGACCGGAGTTTCTTCGATCGTGTCCCGACTGAGTGTCGGTATATCCTGCTGCTCAGTTGCCTTAGTCGGTTGACGACCCATTTCGAGTTGCACGAGATTGGCAAATAGTGCAGACTGTGCCGCTCGCGGATGGAAATGCCACCACTCAGGCCAATCGGCTGGCATAACCGCAGTTTGAATCGCGTTTTCTTCTAGCAGCCAGCCGAGTGCTTCAAGTCCCTGTGCAGGCGAAAACGAATACATGCCTTGTGGCGCGAATCCGCGACCCATTTCCCGTTGACTTCGAGCCACCATGCCGACCTCATCCCAGAAGCCCCAATTCACCGTCAAAGCTGGTTGATCAGCTGCCCTACGCCATTGGGACATCGCGTCAAGGAAAGCATTCGCGGCGGCATATGCCCCAAGCAGAGGAGATCCGAGCAGCGAAGCACCGGATGAAAAATTGACAAAGAAGTCCAAGGGGTGCCCTAGGCAGGCCTGATGCAGCAGCCACGTGCCGCGTACTTTACTCTTCAAAATATCTCGCATTTTCTCGACACTAAGATCAATTAACTGATCTGCGTCAACAATCCCTGCCGCATGAATCACACCGTGAAGTGGTGGCCATCCCTCCGCCATGGCCCGATCCAATTGTTCTGCCAGCACGTTGTCAACGCCGACGTCACCCGCAACTGTGAGTACACGCGCACCGCAATCCTCCATTTGCTGAATTGCATTTACCCTTTCCGCGAATCGTGGATCCTCTTTAGCCAACGACGGCCAGTGAGCTCGGGGTGGCATTTCACTACGGCCAAGCAGCATCACTTGCCGCGCTCCTTGATCGACCATCCAGCGCGCTAGTTTCAAGCCCAAATCTCCCAGTCCACCAGTCACCAGGTAGCTTGCATCTACCTTAAACCGTAGCGGTCGAGTGACTGTCTGAGGGGCATCGCGAGGAACCAGACGAGCGGCAAAACGGCGATCCGCCCTGTAACTTATTTGTCTCTCCGAGTCTGGGTTTCGCATTTCCGTCCAGACAACCTCAGCTGCTGCAACGTCTTCATAGCCCGGATCTATATCGATCAATCCGCCCCAAAGTTGGGGCAACTCTTCTGCCATGACACGGCCGATACCCCAAAGCGGCGATTGCGCGATACCCGAGACATCTTGCGTTGTCCCGACTGCGTTGGCATCCTGTGTCACCACCCAAATCGTCGGATTTTCCCACCCGCTTTTAAGGCCCTGCTGAACCACATGCAGTAGACTCTCACAACACAGCATCATCGCTTTATCTAGCAGTTCTGTATCAAGTCGATTGGCTTCTGCCGTATCGAGACTCCAGAGATGTGCGATGCCTTGCAACGCACCCGGGGCACTTTTTGATACCTCGCCAAGCAATCTGACATAGTGCTGCGGATTATCGGGATCAATGAGAAAATTATTTTCATTAACTTTTTTATATTCACTGCCCCATTGGACCATCACAGCTTGGCCATCCTCAGAATCAATCTGTGTTGCAATGGCCGCGGCTACACCCCCGCGATCGGCAAACAAAAGCCACTTACCGACGATCTGTTCACTTGTGGATTTCGGACCTTTGTCCGTTGCACGGCTAGGCAATTCACCACGGTTTTGGGCCACGACGACCACATGCGGTGATGGGGACTGTTGGTTTGCTGCCAACGTCTCGGTATTTTCTCTGGGCAATGCTACAGCACTTTGAAAACCACACCGCTCAGACAATTTCATCCACTGATCGGGCGTGATCAAAGGGTTCGATGGTCGTAAGTCCGTGTCGGTAAAACGCCACCAACCGTCAGTGAGCCCAAAAATCAGATCAAGCCACCGCTGTGGGCGAGCTCCCTCAAGCAATATGACCAATCCATTAGGCACCAGCAAACGTCGAATATTCTGCATCGTATCGGCGAGATCGCGTGTCGCATGGACCACATTGGCAGCCAAAATTAGATCAAACTGGCCCGCGGCAAATCCTTGTCCGACAGGATCTTTTTCGATATCCAGCGCGCCATATCGGATAAATGGATAATCCTGAAATTTGTCTTGCGCTTTCCGTGTGAACAGTTCTGATACGTCCGTGAAAACATATTCAATTCGATCCCTCGGCAGCCGTGGGATAATCTGCGAGGAAGTTCCACCTGTACCGGCACCAATTTCGAGTATTTTAATTGGGCGGCCATCCTCGCTGTGCGCAAGTGCAGCTACAACCGCTTCCTCCACGAGGGTATTCAGCGTGCGCGCGAAGGGCGAATCCTGGTACAAACGTTCCACAAGCTCTGAAGAACCGTCCGGAAATAAAATCTGCAACGGGTCAATTTGGCCGGTTAAAACGCCAGCCAGTCGGTCTCCGCAACGACCGAGTAATTCGAGTTCCGCATTGCATTCGGTAAACCGATCAACCATGAGCGATCGCATTTGCTCCGGATCAGCTGCCGGAGGCAAACTGGTTGAGACCGTGTATTGGGGCCCATCGACATCTAAAATATTATCCTCAACAAGAATTGCCAGCAGTCGCTCGAGCAAGCGCCGGTGCACGTCGATCACTCCTGAATTTTGAATGATCGTCTCAAGATCGAATGTCTTATCTCCCTCTAACCGATACCCGATATCTGATATTGCCTTTCGAGCATACGCCGCACACAAGCGATCAAGCTCACGATCGAAATCCTGGTATCGCGGCAAGGCAAGCTGTTCGGAAAGCCTAGACTCGGCTGGCTTTACCGCACTTGCAATGGCGGTCGGTTCCCCGAGATCACGATGCGCGACCGGAGGTAAAAGCTGACTAAGGCGCGAACGGGGTTGCCATTGAAGCTCGTAAAGACCATCTCGTAGATCTATCGTGCTTCGCGTTTGCTGAGCGGGACCAGGGGAAGTAGCGACAGACTCCGTGACCGTTTCCGCGGCGTCGGGCGAAGTCGAATCGATCCAGAATCGCTTTCGCTGAAAAGGATAGTGGGGGATGGCGACCTTCCGACGAACATAATCTCGATCAAACCCCTCCCAATCGATCGCCACGCCACGGACGTACAGATCGGCAACACTTTGAAGCATCTGGGACCAGTTCCCCCGACTTTCCCGAAGACTCGGAATCCACACATATCCGTCACCACTCATGCAGCGACGCCCCGATGCAGTAAGAATGGGATTGGGGCCGATTTCGAGAAAAATATTGACGTGTTGTTTTTCGAGTTGACGTACCCCATCGGCAAATCGGACGGTTTCCCGGATGTGTGCGCGCCAGTATTCCGGCGTGGCAATTTCTGTTGAAACAGCGCGACCGTAAACGTTGGAAACAATCGGAATCATCGGATCCGAAAATCGAACTTCCTTGCATATATTTTCAAAGTCGTCGAGCATGGGCTCCATCAATTCGGAGTGGAATGCGTGCGAGACGACCAAACGCTTTGCGCGAACCTCATCAGCCTGCAGCGCCGTGGTCACAACATCGACCGCTTCATCCGAACCCGATATCACCGTCTGATTCGGATCATTCACTGCAGCAATCGAAACGTCGGTCCGTCCACTTCTGGCAATCGCGTGGGTAACCCGAGCTTCGCTGGTCATCAAGGCGACCATTTGCCCGGTACTGGGCAACTGCTGCATCAAGCGACCTCGCGCGGCAATAAGTTTCAAACCATCCTCAAGGCTGAAGACCCCAGCGGCATACGCAGCAACGTACTCACCCACACTATGCCCTACGACAAGCTGCGGCTGGATGCCCCAACTCCTCCACAGTTCATAAAGGGCGTATTCGATCGCAAATAGGGCGGGCTGAGTGTACGCGGTCTCATCCAACGGCGATGTTTGTTTGTCCGCAGGATAAAGAACATCCAAAAGCGGAATCTCAAGCTGATCCATTAAAATTTCATGGCACCGCTCCAACGCCTGACGGAAGGTAGGCTGCGTTTGATAGAGTTCGTGCCCCATGCCGACATACTGCGAGCCCTGCCCGGTGAACAAAAACGCTAGTTTCCCTGGCACTTGGCTCTCTGCTTTGCCTCGCTCAAGGCCCGCTGCCCGCTTGCCCTCTGCTGCGGCAACCAATAATTTTCGAGCGTGAGTTGCATCTTTTGCGCAAACCGCAAGACGATGCGAAAAGTGCGCTCGTCCCGAAGCCGCCGTATAGCAGACGTCCGCAAAGTGATTTTCCTCTTCCAATTGGTGGTAATGACGTTCAGCGAGTTCAGTCAAAGCTTGAGAACTCTTTGCTGAGAGAACCAACACATGTTCGGGACGATCCTCCCGCAACGGAACCGCATGTGACTCCGGTGCTTGTTCCAAAACGAGGTGCGCATTGGTTCCACTGAAGCCGAAGCTACTCAGTCCTGCTGTTCGCGGCCCGCGACGGGCAGGCCAATCTTGACGCTGGGTCGGAATCACAACCGGCAAATCTTCCCAGGGAATGTAGGGATTGGGATGCTCCAGGTGTAAATGCGGTGGAATCTCTCCATGTTGAAGAGCAAGAATAACTTTGATGAGACCGGCAATCCCGGCTGCCGATTCAAGATGGCCGATGTTCGTTTTTACTGACCCAATCGCTACCGGATTGTCAGCTCTCCGCCCTTCACCCAAAACTGCCGCCAACGCTTGTACCTCTATTGGGTCACCCAGCGAGGTTCCCGTTCCATGCGCTTCCACGTAATCGATGTCAGCTGCCTCAATGCCGGCATCGGCGACCGCTTCTCGAATCAGCGATTCCTGCGACGGGCCATGCGGTGCGGTGAGACCATTGCTGTGTCCATCATGATTTACCGCCGAACCGCGGATTAGGGCATGAACGCGATCACCATCTTTAACTGCGTCAGAAAGTCGCTTTAATAGCACCATGCCACAACCCTCGCCCCGAGCATATCCGTCAGCAGCTTGGTCGAAGGTTTTGCAACGGCCATCGGGGGAAAGTGCCCTCACTTCCGAGAGTGCGATCATCGCGGCCGGCTCCAAAATCAAGTTGACCCCTCCCGCCAGTGCAGAATTGCACTCACCCTTGCGCAGACTCTCGATCGCCTGATGGACGGCCACCAGCGAGGAAGAGCACGCCGTATCAATCGCCATGCACGGACCACGTAGACCGAGAAAGTAGGCCAAACGGCCGGCCGCAATACTCGTGGCGGTTCCAGTTGCAGTGTAAGTATCAATGCACCCAAGGTCCTGTCGCCGCTCGCCCAAACGCGAATAGTCACAGGTACTAATCCCGACAAAAACACCGGTTCGGCCAGCCTCAAGCAGTGTGGGGGGCTGCCCCGCATCTTCAAGCGTCTCCCAGGCTATTTCCATGAGAAGACGCTGCTGTGGATCAATGCCGACCGCTTCTCGCGGCGAGATACTGAAGAATTGCGGGTCAAAAAGGTCAACTCTCCGTAAAAATCCACCCCGCCGAGTGTACATCTTTCCTGCGACTTCCGGGTTGGGATCGTAGAACCGATCGACGTCCCAACGATCTGCCGGGATTTCACTGACCGCGTCGAACCCACCACGTAGTAATTGCCAAAAAGCCTCTGGAGCATCGCCCCCGGGGAATCGGCAGCCCATACCCACGATCGCGATCGGCTCTCCGCGTGATCGTCGCGATAGACGCGCTTGAGGTTCTTGAATCGAACCTCGAATAAGAACTTTTCCTAAATGATCACCCAGTGCAGAAATGGTGGGATAGCTGTAAAGGAGTGTGGGAGAAACCGGTTGACCGAGCCAATCCTCTAACTCACCCGAAATACTCACCAAAGCAATCGAATCAAGCCCAAAGCGGTCGAAAGGATCATGGATGTTGATTAACTCTGAATCTTTCTGTAACTGCTGTGCAATCCGCTCGACCAGCCAAGCTTGAATGGTCCTGCCTACCGTAGGTGCAGCCAACTCGGGCTTGACGTGGAGCGGTGGCTGAGGACGTCGGATGGAGAAATCGGTCTCCATCGACCAGCGACCCACTGCTTCGATTGTGCCTGCTTCGAACTGCTGGCAACACGCGCTTCGCTGGATCTTCCCACTGGATGTTTTCGGAAGTTTGCCCGCTTTCAGCAGCAAGATTGTATGCGGTGGCACATCGTAATCTTCAATCACTGCCTGCCGGATGGCATCGAAAATCTCTTCTTGATCTTCTTGATTAGTGCGTCGATGCTGACGCTTTATCTCTTGTACAATGATCAAATGCTCATCATTATCGACTTCGACCGAAAACGCCGCACTCGCTCCAGCCTGCAGCGACGAATGGGCCGCTTCCACCGTCTTTTCAATATCCTGCGGATAGAGATTACGGCCACGCACAATGATCAAATCCTTACAGCGCCCAGTCACATACAGTTGACCATCCTGTAAAAAACCGAGATCACCAGTTCGCAGAAATCGCCGTTCATCATCCTTCAAGCGTGCCTGGAAAACGCGCTCGGTATCCTCCGGCCTCTTCCAATACCCTACACCTACACATGGACCGCAAACCCAAATTTCGCCGACTTTGCCCTCACCTAATTTCTCACATGTTTCTCCGTCGACGATGAAAACATCTGTGTTCTCAAACAAGCGTCCGCAGCTCACAAGTTCCCGAGAAACCGGCCGTTGGGCTGCGTTGCTCTCTTCGGCCGAGCGACTCTGCACGGGTACTACCTCATGGCGTTCGAGTGCCTCCGCATCGAATGAGCAAATCGCCGCCGGCTCAGCTTTAACGCTTCCGGTCACCATCAATGTGGTTTCGGCCAGTCCATAGCAGGGATAGTGTGCTTCAGCTCGAAAGCCGTAGGGGGCGAACTTCTTTGTGAATGCTGCTAGGGTCTCAGCGCGAATCGGCTCAGCCCCATTGAAGGCAACACTCCAGCTACTCAGATCGAGTCCCTCGCATTGCTCTGGGGTAATTTTTTCATTGCAAAGCGCGTAGGCAAAGTTGGGCCCACCGGCAATGGTCACCTTGTATTTTGAAATCGCCCGCAACCATCGAATCGGTTTTTGCAAAAAGGCCATCGGTGGCATGAGAACGTTTGGACGACCGATAAACAGTGGCTGAAGTACCCCACCAACTAAGCCCATATCATGGTAGGTAGGTAACCATGTCACAGCTGACGCATCACGGGTGGTTTCAAATCCCCTGGTAATCAGCTCACAGTTCTGAATAAGATTTCCGTGCGTCAGCATGACGCCCTTGGGCATGCCGGTCGAACCAGAGGTGTACTGAAGGACTGCTAAATCAGTTTCACCTGGACTATGCGGTTTCCACTGCTCAGCCTCAGCATTTGAGATTTCATCAGTTGCCAACCAGGTCAACGACTGAAGGTGTGGAGCTTCATCGAGCAAACCTTGAGCCCGATCGGTCACTTCGCTGACCGAAAGCACAATCTTTGCCTCGGCATCGTCACTGATTGCTTGAATCCGGCCCATATTACGATTGCGGCGGGGCGGATAGGCCGGCACAGCCACCATTCCGGCAAAGAAACATCCAAAAAATGCGGCCACAAAGTCGAGGCCCGGCGGATAGAGCAGTAATGCTCGCTCACCTTGCATCCCCGCAGTCAACAGGTGCGCACCGATGGCACGGGCCCTCGTTTCGAGTTGCCCATATGTCATTCTGATTTCGTCTTCACCATCACTGGTAAAGCCAAATCCGAATTGATCCCCTTGATGGTCTGCCCAGTAACGCAGGCGGTCCACCAAGTTGGTTCGAGGGGGATCGAACGGTGCGAATAATCCGTCGAGACTCAAATCTGGTTCAAACTCCGGGGGGGTCTGATCATTCCCACAACTTTTGTTTCTTTTCTCAATAGCCTTTACTGAGCAAGCTCACAGCTCCACGCAAACTATCTGTTCTTTGCATTTGCTGCTATTTGCTGCATCACACGTTTACCCAAACTTCCAGAGTGTCCGTAGGGACTGCAGCGTGTCCTCAATTATCAGCGACATCTGCGATTTCTCAATGTGTGGTACGCCGGTTTGCCAAGGTTTTTCACCCTCTTCGCCCTAGTAGTCGGCAAATCCGGAAATGTTGAGGCTGGGTAAGACGGACAAACGTTTCGAGCGGGACTGCCTACGCAAAGTACCAACGCAAAGATAGTTAGAAGCCTCTTTTGTGTCCGCCGCCGGAGGCCATCCAGGGCGAAATCGAAGGTGGCAGGAAAAAGGTATTTTAAACCTCTGGAGGATTCCAAGCAACGATACCCGGCGTTGGAATTCAAGCGAGATCCTGCCTAAAGATGGCAAAATTCCACACATTTCTTCACCACGAGCCGATTTCGCCAGCGACGCGGATTCAACCCGCATGCCAGCCCATGATTGCGGGCAACCGCACAACCGTCACATATCCTACAGCCGCAAGATCAGATGCACCCCGCAAAAGCGATGTGCGCGATACCGAAACGAACGACACACGATGGACTGATCCTCATTTTCTGCAAGACCCGGTCTACCAATTAGATCGAAGGTTATGTTCTTCACATGCCGGTGGAAACGAACAATGCGTGTAAGTTGAACTCGAAATAATTTTCGATAATGTCTGAGAACTATAACCCGATAGGGAATACAACGCTTTACGCGCGGGTTGTCCAAACGAAACTGAAACAACAGGTCGCTCGCGAACGGTACAAGAGGATCACTATTAAGGAGATGGATAAGATGATGAAATGGAATATCATTCTCGGGTCGATCGTATTGACGCTCGGCCTTTGCACCCAGAGCTTTGGCTTTGGTCATCGTCACGACTGTGGTTGTGATACGGCATGTGACACTTGTGGTTGCGAACCGACTTGTGGCGTCGCTGACGCTTGCGGTTGCGAACCCTCGTGCGGTTGCGAATCAAAGTGCTGCCCTAAGATGAAGTACTACAAGAAGGTCTGCCGGACGCATGTAAAGCGATGCCGGACCGGATGTGGCTGCTGCAAAAAAACCACCAAGATGTGCGTTACCAAGGTATCGTACCGCCGTGTGCTTTGCCCCAACCATCATTGCCCGGATGATCTGATCTGCGCTGCATGCAAGCCTTGTGGTTACACCACATGCACGCCGATGAACTGCGGGTGTGATAGTGCGCCAGCTTGCGGTTGTGAAGCCGCCTGTGGATGCGAGCCTTCCTGCGGTGCCGCGACGGCCACCGACGCGGCCATCGCACCGCCGATGCCACAAGCCGATAGCTCGGCCTTCTACAATCGTTAATCGCAACGGTTGAAAGCTATAATGAGCGACACGGCTCGTCCGGTTCCATGCCGGGCGGGCCGTTTTTTTTGGAAAGTTACCTCGGTCATAGCACACGCAGTAAAAGAATACGCTCTGCTGACCCGGACCAACATAAAGCATCCCGATAGCTTAATGGAATGAGCCGTCGGGGGTGGTAGGCGACGAGCACCTGAGCTGATACTGTCGGGCGCTATGTGGAGGCCTGCGGGCCGTAGGCAGCGTGCGTCTCCTTCCTACCTTTGCTACTTTTATTTGACGGCTTTTCTGATGGAGAGACTGCCGATACCCCACCTGAGTAGCGCCGGTTTGCACGGCAGTCTGCCCCTTGTGCCCTGTGGCAAGTGGCAGAGATGCATCAAACCCTCTTCGAAATGGAGTTTGAACAATGAGACGGAAGCACCTGCTTTTTTTTAATTACCTCACACTCAGTTGCCTCACAACTCTTTCGGCCCACCACGCTCTGGGTGTCAATGATTTACCCACTGCAAACGAGCGGCAGAAAGAGACTCGCATTCCGCAGGCCCCCGGTAACCATCTCGCCTCGGCGACTGGCGGGCAAGCAACCAAGCCGCGATTGGGACTTGGGAAATTGGCTCAACGCCTGCAGATTTTTTCAGTCCCAGTCACCGCTGAAATCGATCCAGGTAAAGGTGAAGATAATCCCTCCAGTTTCTGGGACGGAAAGCCACTGCGACCAGTCGTTTTTGCACCCCAGATCGACGGCGGAGCAAAGGTAGGTTGGACCGATACCGTCGGAACCGTACACATCACACCTCTTGACCGTCACATGCGTCGATGTGGCGCAGATATGTTGCTTGAGGGAGTCGTGCTCCGCGACTTGGTGGCGCACACCGACGGGTCGGCGATTCTAACGCTCCAAGAGGGTGGCATGTACCTGACGCGGATTCGCAATCAGGAAACGATTTTTCGAAAGCGTTTGATCAGCAACGCAAGCCGAGATATTCACTGGGGAAGCTTGGCCTGGAACGGTGATAATTATGGAACCTACTTTGCGGTCCATGGGGGCGGACACGAAGGCGACAGCCTTCGCTTTGTCAATTCTGACGGGGAGATCGTTGAAGGGGGATGGAATTGGGGAGTCAGTCACAGCATCGATATGCGGTTGGTCTCCTCGGGCGATGCGTTTTTCCCTGTTGCCCTCTCTGACGCCTATCCGGGGACCGGTATTTACTTCAATCATAGGGCGAAGCGGATTTCCTATACTTGGGGTGATTTCAGTGGCGGCACGGGAGGCCGCCTCGGTGGTCTGGTTGCCACCGATGATCGCATATTCCTTGCGTTTGCAAGCAAAGAGGGTGGCCGTAAACATTGGAGTGTGGCTCTAGGAGACTTTGCGAAAGAGCATCCGCACGCGCAGCGGGTCCACAAGTATTTGGAAGATACAGACTGCGATCAGTTGAACGTTAAAATGGCTCGCTATGGGAAAAAGCAGCTGCTCATTTCCTGGGTGGAGGCTGTACCCGGAGATCGTAAATTCTGCCTCTATAACTTTCAAGGAGAACGAGCAGGGCCTGCCGAAGTTCTCTCGGTGACTGCCTCGCCCAGAGGAGATTTTCAAACATTACCCGATGGTTCGGTGGCCTGGGCCGACTGTGGAGAGGCGGGAAGCCAGATGCTGAAGATCATGCGGATTACGCCATCCCGTCTTCAGCTTGCGACTTTTAATGAATAGCCGCAACGAGAGCATCAGGAAAATACCGGCCGACCGCCGAACGGTCGTGCCGGTTTTTTACTGAAAATCAACCGTAAATATCGCCGCGACCGATTAACGCTGCGGCCTGCTGCCACCGCTGCCACGCGGAACTCCGCCTCGCTGAATAGCGCCCCGGTTCCCGCGAGCCGGTCCCCTCCGATTCCCACCACCCGGTCCCTGCGGCCCGAAGTTGCGATTTGGACTCCATTGCCCTTGAGGCCTAGAGCTTTGACGAGGGCCAAGCTGTCCTTGTTGTCCGAAGTTGCGATTCGAGCGTTGCGGACCGTTGTTACGGTGGAGGCGGTCCTCGCGGCGATCCCGCACGTCTTCGTTTCGATCGCGGCGGTCCTCCTGTCGATCGCGGACATCTTCACGCCGATCGCGAATGTCTTCCTGTCGGTCACGAATATCCTCTAATTTGTCCCACTTACCTCCATCGTGCTGTGCATCGATAATGTCCTCACGGCGGTCGCGAATATCCTCACGGCGATCAAACACATCTTCCCTACGGTCACGAATATCCTCTTTGCGGTCGCGAAAGTCTTCAGCCCGATCACGTCGATCCTCTTGCCGATCGCGATAATCTTTTTTAGCCTGATTACGCTCTGATGGTTCGAGTGTTCCGTTACCATCGGCATCATATTTTCTTAAAATTCTCGCCTTGTGAGCCTCTCTACGCTCTTGAGTATTCAGCTTTCCATCTCCATCAGCATCAAATCTCTCGAACAATTCTTGCCGCTTGCCGTGGTTATTACCATTCTGTTGTTTTGAATTCGGCCGGGCCTCGCGTGCCGCATCTCGTTCACGAGCATCGAGTTTTCCGTCACCATTGGCATCAAACCTCTTAAGGATCTTTGCCCTCCGAGCCGTTTCTCTCTCCTGGCTGTCGAGATTGCCATCCGCATTGGCGTCAAATTTTTTTAACAGCCATGCACGTTTTGAATCTGAAGATGATCGCCCCTCCTCTGCCCACGCTCGTTGCCCTAGCCCGCAGGCCACTACCCACACCACCGCACACACCACCGCTAATGCGTACTTCATCATTCTGTCCTCCAAGAAGTTATACCGCCCCAGGAAAACGGTTCTGACCAACGGGCTGACCGCTTTACTTGCCTCAGGGGAAGAAACACCATCGGCGGTGAGTGGTTCCGCCTCAGAGGGAATAAAAAATAACTTTTCACCCTGGCACCATTTAGCATTAGCGGAACTGCTGCAGCCTGATGACTTTAGGAAGTCGCTAACTGGGAGGTGCAACTGGGGCAGCGGTTCGCTTTAATGGGAATCTCACTACAACACTCCGGACATTCCTTCTGCGTCGGTGCCTCGGACGACGATTCATCTTTCCGCTTCATTGCATTCATCGCTTTGATGACCATAAAAATACAGAAGGCCACAATCAAAAAATCGATCACATTGTTGATAAATAGGCCGTATTGAATTGAAACTGCTTTAGTGTCAGCGGTGGGCTCTTTGAGTATCCAGGCAAGGGAAGAGAAATTGACATTGTCAAGCAATAGGCCGATCGGCGGCATAATCACATCGTTGACCAGAGACGTGACAATTTTTCCGAACGAAGCACCAATCACGATACCAATCGCCATATCGACCACATTGCCGCGCATGGCAAACTCTTTGAATTCTTTCATCATTCCCATGGTAGTTTCTCCTCTATGTTCTTTATTAGAAATGTCGTCTGACAATCAGCTATTAGAGTCGACCCAACAAAGCTTTGCCATCGTTTGGTCAGCTAAGCGCTGTCAATTTCACTTTGAAGATCGATCGTCATTTTAAATCCCCCGTGGAGGGCAATAAAACCTAATCGCCCGTAGAAATTACCCGCCCGCTCCCACCTGCGATCCATCGCGATTTGCACTGTCCGGCGTTTTGTTGCCCAGGCCATTTTGATCGCCCAACTGATCAATCAAGCTCTCACTTCCCTGCCGCGAATCGGAGAGCCCACTCTTAGACCCTCGATTTGGACCCGGCAGCTTCCTCGATCGGTTAGCGAGAGGACCACCGTGAGTTGCAAGATGACCACAATCTTGTTCGCGATTTCAGCAACGATAATATTCATTGTTTTAACTAACAATTATCGCGTGAAATGAATCGTTACAAGTATATGACTACGGACCCTGATCGGCAGATCCACGACCTGAGTCGAGCCGGTTGTCGGCAAGAAGTCGCACGATCTGAGAGAGATCTTGAGATACAACAATCCGAAATTCGGGCTGCACACTCATTGCCCCGGCAGCATCCCAAGATTGAATCCCAAGCGAGAGCGTGATGTTCCAAGAATCTTTTTTTGCCCTGCAAATTCCGAATTTCATCGTACCGAGCGGCAGGACGAGATTAATTTGATTCTATTACTGGTGAATCGTAGAAGCGGGCAGCGGCAGTTCATCATGCCCGTATATAATTCTCGCCACGTCGCCATCTAACGCGTCAATCATTTCTTGTATCCCAGCTTGCATTTGCCACCCAGCGGGCCTCGGGGCTCTATTAATGCGATCCCCTTTTCTTCGACGGACACCTAGAAATTTTGACGCATCGCTATCAATTTTTTCCTGGCGGATGAAATCGGTACTGAGGGCTATCTTTTGGGCCTGCTCGATGGCATCCTCCCTTGTTCTGATGCACTCGGTCGCAATATCTGCAAAATGGTACATGACGGTCCATGTCCAAAACCCCGTATGCGTTCTATCCAAAAAACAGAAGACGTCCATGATTTCTCTGCCATAAATCATCGCGGGAACACCCTCACTACGTAAACGTGATAACAGTTTTTCATCTTGCATGTTGAGTATCATCTGTTGAAAGCTTACGTTTGCATCCTCAGAAAAGAGCGAAATCGGGTGATGTTTTGGAAAGTTCGTTTCGCTTTGCGGTGACTTATCAAGAGATTTTTTGCAAAACCAATAGTATGAGGCGTACCAATCGGAAGGCACTCTAATTAGTCCCACGACACGCTCGTTTGACCGATTACTGTATTGTTGCCGACCTGCATGTCCTACTGAGCGAATATTCTTCCGATACTTCAAGCCGTGTTGCTCGTGAAGATAGGTGCCACCACATTTCGGCGTGTGCACCAAAATGACTTTTCCTTTTACGATGCGCTGGAACACGCCACTAATGTATATTGCCAGGAATTTGACGGCATTCTGTAATTGATGCACAAAAAATTCTCCATGCCTGTGTGGTGTTTGCCAGACATTACTTGCACTATTTTTTTCGTTTAAAAACACGAATCCTCCCCACGGTAGAGCCCGGAAATCTGGTCTATACATCGGGATATCGATGGCATTTTGTGCACTATTTAGTGCATTTCCCTTCCCGGGCGATAGCAAACCTGCTTGCTATCAAGTCGCCAAACCTCAAAAAATGGGTTAAAAAGGTACGATATGTTGCTTGGCCGATTCTGAGATGCCAGCAACGGGCAGGCGCGATGAGGACAATCTTCCTGACGCCTGAAACAACCAAAATTTGACCCTACAACGAATGCAAATCATGTTTTCAACTTTTCGCGGTGCAACGGTAATTTTTCTGTTTCTCATTTCCGGTCCGATCTTGGCAGATAGACCACCGAACATCGTCATTCTTTTTATGGATGACATGGGGTACGCCGATATCGGTCCCTTCGGTGCTGAGGGATATAAAACACCGCACCTCGACCAGATGGCAAAGGAAGGTCGTCGCTTTACCGATTTTTACGTGACCCAAGCGGTCTGCTCATCCTCGCGGGCAGGGTTGCTCACTGGCTGCTACAACCAAAGAGTCGGAATAAACGGCGCGCTTGGGCCGGGTGCCGGACACGGACTGGCCGAAGAGGAAGAGACGCTCGCCGAAATCTGCAAACAAAAGGGTTACGCTACTGCCTGCTTCGGCAAGTGGCACCTAGGACATCGCAAACCATTCCTGCCACTGCAACATGGATTTGATGAATATTTTGGTCTTCCCTACTCCAACGATATGTGGCCGTTGCATCCGGATTATGCAAAATTACCGCCGGACGCGGTCCGTCGAAAGAGCGGCTATCCGGACTTGCCACTGATTGAGGGCAACGAAGTGATCGATCCGGAAGTGACCGGGGAAGATCAGGCGATGCTCACCACTTGGTATACGGAGCATGCGGTCGATTTTATCGAGCGGAACAAAAATCGCCCCTTCTTCCTCTACGTGCCGCAAACAATGGTACACGTGCCTCTGTTTGTCTCCGACAAATTCAAAGGTAAAAGTGACCAGGGACTTTTCGGTGATGTGATGATGGAGATCGATTGGTCGGTGGGCCAAATTTTGGACACCATCCGCAAGTGCAAGTTAGAAAAAGAAACGCTTGTGATTTTTACCAGCGACAACGGTCCTTGGCTCAGCTACGGCAATCATGCCGGTTCGGCAAAACCGCTACGCGAGGGAAAAGCGACGATGTTCGACGGGGGCTGCAGAGTGCCAACCGTTATGTGGTGGCCTGGCACGATCCCAGCCGATACCAGTTGCGACAAACCGGCAATGACGATTGACCTTTTGCCGACGATCGCGCACCTGATCGGTGCAAAACTTCCCCAGAAAAAAATCGATGGTCGCGATATCCGCCCACTACTCACGAGCAAACCGACTGATGCATTTCACGAGCAAACGTATGCCTTTTATTTTCTCGATGAACTTCAGGCCGTTCGTCGCGGCAAGTGGAAACTGCACTTCCCCCATCGTTACCGCACCTTGGCGGGGCGCGAACCGGGTCGCGACGGGATGCCGGTAAAGTACGAATTTGGTGACGTGGGGCTAGAACTTTTTGACATGAGCACCGATCCCGGTGAAACAAAAAACGTCGCTGCCGAGCATCCGAAGATTGTTAAGCAACTACAGGCCGACGGCCAACGCTTCCGCGAAGAGCTGGGCGATGCACTGACTAAGACCGAAGGCAAAGAACTAAGGCCTGCAGGACAGCTTTAAGTGAAATTGGAGAGAGCTACCTTACAGGTCAAAGAGTTTACCCACTCCGGCGGTCACGGCCATCGCCGCTCCACCCCAAAGGGTCAGTCTCAAACAACCACGAAAAATGGACGCTCCCCCGATTCGCGCTGCCAATCCACCGAGGATCGCTAAAAATAAAAGCGAGGTGAGTGCGACGACCAAGACGAGATGCGCTACAGGTGCCACGGCAATCGTCACCAGGGGTAAAATGGCTCCCAGGCCAAAGGCAACGGCGGAAGTTACCGCCGCCAAAAGCGGTCGGGCGACAATAACTTCGGAAATACCCAACTCGTCGCGAGCATGTGCGGCGAGCGCGTCATGCGCGTGTAGCTGGTGCGCAACCTCCTGAGCCAATTTCTGATCTAGGCCCCGCTTTACGTAGATTGCGGTCAGCTCATCTAATTCCTGCTGCTGGTCAATCTCCAACTGTTTTCGCTCGATGTCCAGGTCGGCAGCCTCTGTGTCAGCTTGACTGCTGGCGGAAACATACTGGCCCGCGGCCAAAGACATCGCACCCGCGACCAATCCTGCGACCCCCGCGATCAGCACGTCGTCTCGGTTAATGTTGGCTGCTGCAACACCGACTACCAGGCTTGCAATCGACAGAATTCCATCATTTGCCCCAAGAACCGCTGCACGCAACCAAGTAATGCGTCCTGAGCGGTGCCCCTGCTCAAAAATATCCTTAGACTTTTTTGCCAAGTGAGTGTCCTTCGCAGC
>DLCF01000101.1:8083-8818 GCA_002480485.1 Planctomycetaceae bacterium UBA7805 | reverse complement strand
AGAAGCAATAGGGCAATTTTAATGCGGCTCATCAGTTTTCCACCAATCGGGTCCATCGGCCAGCACGCTCTGATCGTGGGTGATCAGTTGTGCCCTCATTGTCGCGAATCGCTCGGGAAACTTTGCGGCCAGATTAGTTGTTTCCTGGGGATCCTCTTTGAGATTGTAGAGTTCAAAGGTTTTCAAGTCGTCTGAGCCGATAATTTTCCAGTCTCCCTGGCGAAGCCCTACCTTGTATTGTTCCGGCGCGAGGTGGTTCCGCCAATAAAGCGGTTGCTGTCGATCAATCGCTTCGCCCGAGAAGAGCGGAACAATTGAGGTGCCATCGATCACTCGGTTTTCCGGAAGCGGGATTCCCACAATCTGGCAGATTGTGGGAAAAAAATCGGAACCAATAATCGGCGTATTGCATACGCTTCCTGGTTTGATATGGCCCGGCCAACGTAGGATGCCCGGCACGCGAATGCCCCCTTCGTGCGTGTGACGCTTGCGACCACGCAGCCCGCCGGTCGAACCGCGCGTGCGGCTTCCCGGACGCGTGCCGCTGCCCTCTGGCCCGTTGTCGGAGGTAAAGATGACGAGCGTATTGTCGCTCTCTCCTAGCTCGTCAATCGCATTGATCAGTAGACCGAAGGCATGATCGAGCTGCGTGATGTTTCCGTGATGCTGGCGGAGGCCGGCATCTTCTAGGTCTTTATAAGGCTTCATGAATCGTTCGGCCGATTCGATCGGTTG
>DLCF01000101.1:612-7697 GCA_002480485.1 Planctomycetaceae bacterium UBA7805 | reverse complement strand
CCAGTGAATCGCCTCCTCGACTGCGACCACTGCCGAGGGTCCCTCTAGTTTTCCAGTCGCTTGCCGATTGCGAACATAATTGGTCGGGTTGATGTGGTTGGGGCGTGCATTGTTTTGGGTTGCCAGCCACCAATCGTAACCATGATCGTCCGGTTGGGGTTGATCGCGCGAATTAAACTTTCCGTTGAGGTGCCACTTGCCAACGTGGCAGGTGGCATACCCTTGCTCACGAAGCAGGCTAGCAACGCTCGTTTCGCTTTGCCGCAAGTGATATTCGCTTCCTTCGGGAATCCATCGCCAAACTCCATTTCGATATGGCGTGCGACCGGTGAGAATCGCGGAGCGTGATGGAGAGCAGACCGCGCACGCGGCATAACACTGCGTGAACCGCATCCCCTCATCTGCAAAGCGGTCGAGATTCGGAGATTTGATCCGCGGATGTCCGTAGCAGCCTAGATCCCCCCAGCCTTGATCGTCGGTGAGGAAAATAACAAAGTTTGGCCGACGATCAGATTGTTTTTCTGCGGCGTTGGCTAGCGTTGCCGTGAGGAAGCAAGCGAGCAGTGCTCCCAAGCTACGGGACCAAAAATTTGCAGAAAGTTTCATATGTTTCGCCAACAGATGCGTAAGGGATAGTTTATCGTCTTTGACAGTCAATAACGCATTGAACATTATTGTAAAGGTCTGTCTATCTGTTGCCAAAGGGTGCAAATCATTGCGAATTGGGGCCGAAATTTGACAAGCTATCATCGTCGTATGTGACCGAAAATTAGTCTGTTGGGCACTCAATCGGCAAGCCTCGTTGTTGTTAGAAACCTACCGATTCTTACTTGACGGTGAGGCAACTATTCATCTACCATTCCGCCCCATCGTGCTGCAATTTGAGTCCTGGTTTCGCGTTGCGCAGATTGCCCCGCCCACTCTTTGCATTAATCAGAAAATTGGATTCGAGAATGAGTGCTGATTTAAAAAATCAATCACCGGCGTCGAGAAGTGCATTCAGTTTGATACTGCCGGTTGCTCTGGGCTCTCTCGTGGGCATATTCGGATTGCAATTCATATTAAGCATGGACAGTAAGCCACAAGCATTTGATGAGTTAGCGCTTGGTTCGCAGACCACTATTTGTTGGTCAGAGATCGAATCAAATCCAATTCATTGTGGAATGCGGGACAATACATTCCAGGCATGTGTGAATGCATACAAGCGTAATGGGAGAAATCGCGACGTGGTGCTTTGGTTAGGTAACTCGCAGTTGCATGCAATCAATCAGTTTTCAAAGGGCGATAAAAATGCATCCTTTTATCTGCATCAGCTCTTAAGTGATAAAAATCGTTACTTATTTACGATTTCTATCCCAAATGCCAATCTACAAGAGCATCTCTTTCTAGCGGAATACGCTTGGCACCATTTACCAGTAAAAACTATTGTGCTCCCGCTCGTGTTTGACGACACACGTGAAAGCGGCGTACGCGAGGATCTTCATGTAGCTATTAAACTGCCCGCAGTTAAGAATCGTATCGCTCAAACAGACATCGGACAGAAGTTAATTCAACAGTGCGAAGCCAGTATCGTTTGCGAAGATTCCCTACAGCCACAGGAAAAAACCCTCCAGCAATACTCGGAGGATTTTCTAAGTGGAAAACTCGCTCGTCACTCAAAAATCTGGTCGAGCAGGCCGGACCTGCGGGGGAAATTTTTTGTATCACTTTACCGCTTGCGAAATTATTTGCTCGGAATCGATGCTAGTTCGAAGCGCAGAATAATTCGTGGATCGTATATAGCCAATCTGGAAGCGCTCAAGGCGCTCGTTGATTCGGCCCATCAGTCAGACATCGAGGTATTGACTTACATAGCACCGATCCGAGACGACGTGCCAATTCCCTATGATCAAAATGAGTATTCCGGATTTAAACAAGAGACTAGATCTATCACAAGAAAAGCTGGAGGCACATTTTTTAATCTTGAGCAGCTGGTGCCGAATGAAAACTGGGGCACTAAGGAATCGACTCGAATTGCGGGCGCTCCGGAGATTGACTTTATGCATTTTCAAGCGGAGGGGCATGTGCGTTTGGCCAATGCCATTGACGAAGGACTCCGGACGATTTGGTCTAACAGTTATTGAGACTTTACAGCATGCTATTTAATTCTCTGACATATCTTCTCCTACTTACGGCCGTATTTGTTGGCTACTGGCTACTGCCTCTCCGAGGTCGCCTGTCGTTAATTTTTGTGGCGAGCCTAACTTTTTATGCATTCTGGAAGATCGAATTTTTGCCCGTGATGATGGTTTCTGTAATGATTGACTATTGGGTCGCATTGGCAATGCGTGACCGAAGTCCGGTCGCAAAAAAATTGTTGTTGGTATTGAGTCTAGCGGTCAACTTAGGACTACTTTTCTACTTTAAATATTTGATATTTTTTGCAGAGAATGCGGTAGGTATCGCCAATTTGGTTGGAATTCAAATGGACCCATTTGTTCTCGATATAATTCTTCCGCTTGGAATCAGTTTTTATACGTTTCAAACATTGAGCTATACGATTGACGTATATCGCGGTGTCTTAAAGCCTGAACGAGACTTTCTGGTTTACGGCTGTTTTGTCACGTTTTTTCCACAGTTGGTGGCAGGCCCCATTCTCCGTGCAAGTGAGGTGATTCCACAATTAGTCAGGCGTCCGACTTTCAGTCTCACCGGTGTATTTATTGGCGTAAGACGTATTATTTTTGGGCTCTTTTTAAAGGTAGTGCTTGCCGACAATATCGCTCCACTGGTTGACGCCGGATTTTCATTACCGACGGACTCCTTGAGTGCTCTGGATGTATGGACACTGGCATTTTTATTCGGATTCCAAATCTATTTTGACTTCAGTGCGTACTCGAGCATCGCGATCGGAAGCGCGAGAATATTGGGCATCCAATTTCCCGAAAATTTCAACTTCCCGTATTTGGCTAATTCCCCAAGGGAATTCTGGCGCAGGTGGCATATTTCCTTGTCGAGCTGGATTCGCGATTACCTTTATCTACCGCTTTCGGGCATTCAAGTGCAGTACAAAAGTGAGGGCGGATTGATGCAGGCTACTAATGCGAAGCAGAAAAATTTTGCACTCTTCATGACTTGGGCAGTGATGGGACTTTGGCACGGCGCAAATTGGACTTTTGTTTTGTGGGGCATCTATCTGGCTGCGATTATTTTCGCATATCGCCTATTGTCGCCGTACCTGTCCAGTTTTGGAAACAATTTTTGTTACTTTGGTGGCATCTTGGTTACGTTGCCGTTAATGATGCTTTCCTGGATTCCATTTCGCGCTGAGAGTGTCTCAAGCACACTGATGATGTGCCGTCAGATATTTATTCCAGATTCTTATTTGGTATTGGGAATGCGAGAAAATACCTACTTAGTGGCTGCGATCGTCATGGTCGGTATCGTGGCGACTTATTTTGTGAAAAATACAATCGCGCCATGGCTTGAAAAAAATCATCGCGGTATTTTATGCACGGCCGAGTCAGCTATTTTTGCCGTCACCATACCTTTAGTGCTTGTCTTTTTGCGACCGATCTCGCAATTCATATATTTTCAGTTTTGAGTCAATGTGGATTTGAGGGCATCATGTCCCAGGCCTCCACCAGTAAGGCCCTGCATTTCCCACCTCGTGCAAAGAGTTTCACATCAACGCTATCATCTCGCGAGGGGTATATTCTTCGCATCACGGCCTGCCGGTCGTTGGCGAATACTTCGACGATTGACTTGTCGACGAATATCCGCAGCGTGAGGAGTTCACCCTGATTTAACTCGAACGGCCCCCCTTCAACTGCTTTGACTTCGCTCTTCAGGCTCGATTTTGTCGTGTCGATCTTAAGCTTCTTTTCCTTTGTGTCGTAATAGATGAGCGTTTCTTCTTTGCTATCCGGAGAGCAACGAACCTTCACTCCACACTCCTTGGCGGTCCCCGGATCAATCAAGACTCTCAGCTCCAGGCTATCGCCCCGACAATCGAGTTGCACTTCACCGTCGACGTCAATATTTTCTTGTTTTTTCGGGTTGTAGCGAAGCTGCTCCAACTCCTGAGGAACCTGCATCCGCATGGTTCCATCGGGCGCGAGCGAAAGCACGCGAGGCAGGCTCATTGTGCCTGACCAGTGCTGATCGTCTTTGATTTTGAAATCAGGTCGATCTTTGGCCCAGGCCCACATGATGCGACGTCCTCGATCGTCGAGCAGGCTCTCGGGTGCAAAAAAACTATTATCGACCCAGCTCATTTGCTCGTGGTGGGTGGGAGAAAACTGCTCATCAACCCACTCGCCCAGGTAGTAGCGGGCGCCCAGATCGTGGCTGATGCAGAGCAGTACGTGGCGGCCGTCGAGCTCAAAAAAGTCGGCACATGAAATATCTTCATTGATGTCGACACCTTCTATCGGTCGAGCGAGCAAGTCCCCTCGATACTCCCAGGGGCCATCCAAAGAGGGTGCGCGAGCG
Organism: Planctomycetaceae bacterium UBA7805; assembly: GCA_002480485.1. Taxonomy (GTDB): domain Bacteria; phylum Planctomycetota; class Planctomycetia; order Pirellulales; family UBA7805; genus UBA7805. The sequence continues at coordinate 3,224 of DLCF01000101.1, read as the reverse complement.
ATGGCTGCCCGTTTGCCGCCAAAGATGGCGTAATAGTTTTCGCCCTCACGCCATCCATAGGGGTCCCACGACTGGTATTTTCCATGATGCTGATCACCCGGTTTCGTTTTCGGTGTGATCGGATTTGAATCGATTTTTTTCCAGTTATCGAGGTTGTCATCCAGAGCGATCGCCATCGCATTGCCCTGGCCGACCTGGTGGTAGCACATCGTGGGAACTCCGTCTTTATTGACGAAGCAGTTGCCACTGAACATGCCGTTGACCAGCTTCGTTGGATGATGTCGCCAGTGGCACAGATCGGTGCTTGAAACGTGCCCCCAATTGTGGCCCCGGTCATCCTGAAAAATATAAAACATGTGGTAGCGGCCATTCCAGAAGATCGCTCCGTTCGGGTCAAACGGCATTCCGGTTCCCTCGGGAATCACAAAGTGGTAGCCGGGGCGGTGAGGGTCGGCGAGTAATCGCTCGCGAAGTGCCCGGGCGGCAGCCGCTTCCTGCTTCGGCGTAAGTTTCACCGTGACCGGTGCAGGGCGGTCGGCCTTTGCTGCGTGCCAATGCCCGCTGGCAGCCAGCAGAAGGAGTGCGGAGAAAAAATTTACAGAGATTCTTCGGCGCATCGGAGGTACCTGATTTGGGGATCATGCGTCAGCTGTGAGCCCACTATTGTCTCACTGCTGATTTGGTTCCGTCAAGGTCCGGGAGATTTATTCTGACACGCAGTGTTAGTGAACTGGTATGCCGCTGGTGGGATCTGCGAGAATTGCGGTAGACTGACTCATCCGTTCCATAGCATTTTTGTAAGCCAATCGTCTTGGTGAGGAGAACCCGATGTTGCGAATCTTTATTTGCGTCTTTCTTTTTGTCGTTAGTACCCATACGGCCCACGCGGACAAGGTGATCTATGCGGCCGACCACAACACTGGCAAGGTGGTCAAGTTCAAGGAGGATGGCACGCCGCTCTGGGATTTTCCCAACAGCAGTGCACACGATGTGCAAGTACTGGCCAACGGCAATATTTTGATAAATCCGCGCAGCGTTCAGGAAGTCACGCCAGAGAAAGAGATTGTCTGGGAGGCGGGTCCGCCGCTTGTGATGCATGCCGAAGCGTGCCAAAGACTGGAAAACGGTAACACGATGATCGCTGACAACGGAACACATACCGTGATGGATATTACGCCTGATAAAAAAATCGTCTGGAAGTATGACGTACCGGGTGGGGCGAACATGCGGATGGTCCGTCGCCTAAAAAATGGCAATACGCTCATTTGCGCGTCTAGCAGCAACGCTGTGATCGAGGTCAATCCGGAAAAAGAAATTGTCTGGAAATATAAGGTGCCGTTTCCATATCTAGCTGAGCGACTTGAGAATGGCGACACGCTCATCTCGAGCGGCGACGGAGCAGGGCAGCGGGGATACTTTTTGATTCAAGTCGATCACGATGGTAACACCGTTTGGAAGTATGGAGGTGAGGACGCACCAAAAGAGGAGCAACTCAACTGGCCATCTGGATTTTCAAGGCAGGCCGATGGCACAATCTACGTTTCTGAATGTCGCTCAGCGTTGATTCGGGTTATCAGCCCCGATCGCAAAACGTTTCATATCATCAAGAGTCCGATGATGGAGCATGCGGCCACGATCGTAGTGGTCGATGAGGAACCCAAGAACGTCGGATCGCGTAAAAAATGAGGCGAATATCTGTTTCCCCCGGCATCGTATTGATTGCGCTCTTACGGTAGAACGCGCCGCGACTTGGCACCGTCGGTAAGTTTGCTGATTCGAAAACTGGAGAAGACAATCCAGTGTTCGGCATCGGGCGGTCCGTGGTAACATTGAATACTCACTTGCTCGTTCTCACCCGGCGGCAACTTTCCACTTGCCGCAACTTGAAAATTCTTTTCGCCCCTCTCGCGGTAGAAGGCCGTATAAGAGTCTGCTGTGACCACGAGCCGCAGGTCGACCGCATGGCTATCCACGAGTTTGCGACCAGGAATAATCATGACCTTGCCATCGACCAGTTCTTTGACAAGTTTGAAGATTGGTTTGCCATTTTGGTACCAAGTGATGCCGGCTTGCTCCCACTGCTCGGTAGGTATGGAATCGTTGGTGACACTCAGGTCGATTGCAAAACGTGCTTCGCTGCGCAGGGGGGCCGGACGGACGAGCGCATTTTTCACCGTATCAGCGCGGCCAGGTACCACGCGAATCTGCAAGTTGCCGTCCCGAATATTCCAGTGCGCCGGATTCTGACGAATCCAATCCCAACCATCAGCCAGTTGGCCCTGAAAGTTGTCTTGGAAAATTAGTTCCGCGTTTTCTGCCGCCGATACATCGGGAATCTGAAGTGCAGCGGAAATAAACACGATAACGTTTAGGAAAAACAGCTTCACTTAATTCACCTGATGCATGTGCTTTCAGTTTTTTAAAACAATTAATCACGGTCTAGGAATGTTTGGATCGTCAGTGGAGGTGACATGGATTCAACCCCCCGCCCCCCAAACCTCGCCGCGGATCAGCTGTGTCGATTAGACAGGACAGATGTCGAGTGTCGTAGCCCCCGGGCATCAGATCCGCCCCGCTCGCTGACGTTTTGCTGTTGTTTTTGGTATCATCCG
>DLCF01000101.1:0-307 GCA_002480485.1 Planctomycetaceae bacterium UBA7805 | reverse complement strand
GGTATCATCCGGCCATCGCAGCACCAGTATTAAGATTTACGCAGGCGGTCGCAAAGCAAGGCTCAATTTTACTTGCTCGATACACAAAAAGAATCCTTGCCATCGCCGCAGCCGCTTCTTGATCGAGGCTTACTTCGAAAGCATCCAGGGAGATGTGTGAATGTGGGCAATCACGACGCAACGCTCTGCGAAAAACGACGCTCATTCTTTGTTTTCTATTTAAAAGTGTTCTCGGTGTAAAAGCAGAGCAAATTCTAAATAAAAAATCTCTCAAGGTATCTATTATGCGCAACTCTGTTGTAGGTGG
>DLCF01000082.1:4784-79099 GCA_002480485.1 Planctomycetaceae bacterium UBA7805 | reverse complement strand
AACTCGACCGAAAAACCCTGAAACGGACTAGCATGCATGCCTTGCAGAAAACCTTTGACGATAAACTGCGCACGCAGATCAAGACGACTGATCTGTCGAATGACCTCGGGTTTTAGATACTGTTCGGCGTTAGACACAGTTGCCTCGCGATCCGACAAACAAGTGAAATTTGCCTCGGACTAGCCGACGCTTTAAGGGAGAACGCCCGGCCCCTTATCAAATTTGGGAATTTCTGGCGTCGCCACGTCCGCGAGTAAACGATTCAACAGATCTTCGGTCGACATGCCCTCGGCCTGTGCTTGAAAATTCGTGCTGACTCGATGTCGTAATACCGGAATGGCCACTTTCTGTATATCTTCCACTGCGACAGAAAAACGACCATTCATTGCGGCGATCGCCTTGCCACCTTGAATGAGAAACTGACCAGCGCGTGGGCCGGCACCCCAATCCACCAGATCACGAACATACTCCGGGGCTGATGAATCTCGAGGTCGTGTAGCACGAACCAAACGCGAAACATATTGAATGATGTATTCGCTTACTGCCACCGAGAACACTAACTTTTGCACATTCAAAATTGCCTTTGCCGACAAAATTTTACGGACCTCGGGATTTTCATGCCGGGTGGTTTGAGAAAGAATTTTTTCCTCCTCGTCGGCGGTCGGATAACCTACTTTGATATTGAACATAAATCGATCCAGTTGCGCCTCAGGCAACGGATAGGTTCCCTCTTGCTCGATAGGATTCTGCGTTGCAATTGTAAAAAAAGGTGCCGGCAAATCATACGTTTTTTGACCCACCGTTACCTCGCGTTCCTGCATTGCCTGCAACAGCGCTGCCTGCGTTTTCGGGGGAGTTCGATTGATTTCGTCCGCCAACAGGATGTTGGTAAATATAGGCCCTTCCACGAACCGAAAGTTGCGTCGTCCGGACTCATCTTCTTCTAGGACATTGGTACCCGTAATATCGGAGGGCATTAAATCGGGTGTAAATTGAATCCGTTGAAACTGGATATCAAGAATCCGAGCAAGAGTACTGACCATCAGCGTTTTCGCGAGGCCAGGCACACCCTCCAGGAGACAGTGTCCGCGCGTAAAAATGGCGGCAAATATCTGCTCGATCACCTCATGCTGCCCCACAATTACTTTCTGGAGTTCGTCCTGCATCACCTTCCGATGGTGGCTGAACTCCTGCAGCACATCGCCGAGGCTCTTTTGTTTGCCGGTTGCCGGTTGCTGGTTCATCGGAACCCTCCCCTTCTCTGCTGTATCCTATTCTTATTCTATCGGGGCTACGTTCCAACAGCAACGCAAACCGTTTCAGATTGCGGCATACGGTTGGTCCCTTTAAGATGGGGTAGTACAAACGACCGTAACAACGCATTTTATGATCCGATTAAATCGAATACTGCCCAAGTGTCTGTTTGCACTGTTTGCACTCTCGGCAACCGTCGCACGTCCGGTATGGGCCGAAGTTCGTGCACAACAGGTTCGTGAATCGATTGACCGGGGCATTCGTTTTCTAAAGGAAAAGCAAAGCCAGAAGGGAACCTGGACAGCCCATCCGAATTTTAAGGGGGGCGTAACCGCCCTTTGCACGCTTGCGCTGCTGGAAGCCGGGGTGCCTAAGGATCATCCGACCGTGCAGAGCGGATTAAGCGCGCTACGGAAATTTCATAGCTCCGGATCACGGCGGACTTATAGCACTGCTCTGGCAACCATGGTGTTTTGTCGCGCGGCGAACGCGGCTGATCGTCCCCTGATTCGAAAAAACGTTGCCTGGCTTGAGAACCGGCAGATTGAAAATGGAAAGCGGAAGGGAGGCTGGGGGTACGAGACGGGTGGCGGTGACCCATCGAATAGTCAATTCGCGATCCTCGCGCTCTATGAGGCCAGTCTGGCAGGATTTGAGGTTAAACAGACAACATGGAAAGCAGCGATCGAATACTGGGAAAAGCGACAGTTGAATTCAGGTGGCTGGAGTTACAGCGGAAACGTCGCCCGTGGAAGTATGACTTGTGCTGGGATCGCCTCGGTGGTGATCGCAGGACGACAGATCGGCGGAGGAGGTGCCAAATTTATCAATGGCGAGTGCGTGTGCGGAAACCCACCAAGTGAAACGGTGGTGACCGCCGGACTCAATTGGCTGGGACGCAACTTTTCGGTTCGCTACAACCCGATTGCAGGCATGAATTTAATGAGCCGTCGTAGTGAGAAGAACTTATATTATCTCTATGCGATGGAACGTGTCGGACGCGTCACGGGCCAGCGATTCTTTTACGGACCTCCAAAGAAGAATGAAGATACACGTCCAAAGTACGATTGGTATCGCGAGGGCGCGGCATTTCTCATATCGATCCAACAAAGGAACGGGAGCTGGGTGGGCGGCGGCATCGGGGAATCTAATCCCAGCGTCGCCACCAGCATGGCTTTGTTATTTTTGGCCAAAGGTCGACGCCCCGTTCTGATTTCAAAACTTGATCGACCCGGAGAAGATTGGAATCAAGCCCCTGAGAATCTTACGAATCTGACACAATACGTTGAGCGAAAGTGGAAAATGCCGCTCACTTGGCAGGTGATCAATCTCGAAAAAGCAACCGCGGATGATTACGCACAGACGCCCGTGCTTTTCATATCTGGTAGTGACGCATTTGAATTAAAACCCCAGCAGCGGACGGCAATGCGCCGCTATGTGGAGCGTGGTGGTTTTATATTTATCGATGGTTGCTGTGGCGACGATGGATTCGATTCGTCTATACGCAATGAACTTGCCGAAATGTTCCCAGAATCAGATTACCAACTCGAGCGACTGACGGCCGAGCATCCGATCTGGTCAATTGACGAAAAGGTCGACCCGCAATATCTCGACCAGAACGGGAGATGGCTCTGGGGGATCAATTTTGCCTGTAAGACAAGCGTCATTTATTGCCCTGGAAATTTGTCCTGCTTCTGGGAACTTGGCGGATTGTCTGGAACGGGCATACCAGGATTGGGCAAATCGGCCACGGCCGCTCAGGGGGAAATTGATACGTGTCGTGCACTTGGAGTGAATGTTTTGGCATATGCCACAAATAAAAATCTTAAACCAAAAGACGCCATTGCCACCGACACGCTTGACCGCAAACGTGACGATACGCAGCAGCGGGGGCACTTTGCGGTAGCCAAATTACAACATGCTGGAGGTTGTGACGTAGCCCCGCGCGCTGTGACGAACCTGATGGAGGCAATCAACTATTCGCTAGGCATGCAAACCTCCAACGAGACCCCTTTGATTTCACTCAATAATGCTGCACTGTTTGATTATCAATTTGTGACGATGCACGGCCGCCACGATTTTCGCTTCAGTGCAAAAGAAAAAAGGCAGCTTCGACTGTTCGTGCAACGTGGAGGTACAATTCTTGCCGATGCCATTTGTGGCAGCCCGCGGTTTACCCAAGCCTTTCGCCGAGAAATTCGAGCAACCTTCAATCAACCTCTGAAGAAGATTCCTCCAGATGATCCGCTCTTCTCAGTAGCGTATGGCGGTTCGGATCTTAAGCTGGTGGATCGCCGGGAAGCGTCGCCGAATAAAAGACCCGCAGAAGGAAATGCGGGTTGGGAAATCCGGATTAAAAAGGGCCCGCCACAACTTGACGGAATACGCATCGATGGCCGCTGGGCAGTTGTTTACTCGCCGCTTGATTTAAGTTGCGCCTTGGAAAATCACGCCTCACCGGACTGCAATGGATACAGCTCGGAAGATGCCGCTCGAATCGCAATCAATGTAATACTTTACTCGCTGCATGAGTAGAATCGTATCTACTAGCGTTGCCTGCGCGGCAAGCAGGCAAAAACGACATGTTGTAACATTCTTCATCATAATAGTTTGCGACGCCTTACTCGGCTATGAAAGTGCCTTGACCCATCGTTGCAGACAGACCTATAATCCCGCCGCTCAACTGGAGCGACATTCTACGTAAGCGGGTGTTTGTTTTACCTTTACGGTGGTTCGCGGGTTCTGCCGTACCCTCTTGCAGGCAAGGATGCCGATCTGATTATTCGAAGCGTTACACGCAAGGAACCTAGACGGGTCCGTGCAGCGAGACCGCTGCGCGGCGTTACGATCGGTTTGCGCGCTAGATGCTCAGGCCATAAAGTGGACCAGGGCAACTATCTATCGTGCGTCTGCCATTTCTTCTTTTTGGCCGTCTTGCTGTTGTTTCCGGGCTTCGCTGTATCTCAGGTTCCTCTTCCCCCGGTTCACCCGTTACCGGAAATTGAGCCGTTGCCCGAAGCTATTGCAACGATGAAACCGGCCATGCGAAAAGTTCGGGTTTGGCCGCGTGGAGAACCCGGCGCTGTAAACGCCAAATGGTTCCCGTCAGCCGATGGGCGGGAATCAATTGCCGTGATTACCGGTGGTATCAACATTTTAATCGAAGGTGCTGACCCGGCGGTTGGCACTGTGGACATCTCCACCGACCGGGTGGTGGTATGGGTGGGAGGGGATAAACCGCTTGATCTCTCAGGCATGAGCGCAATCGATGAAACGACACCGCTCGAATTATACATGGAGGGTAACATCGAATTCCGTCAGGAAGAGCGAATCCTGCAGGCCTCCCGGATGTATTACAACGCAAGTGAGAACAGAGGTGAAATTCTAGACGCGGAATTGCTTTCCCCGGTTCCGGAATACGAAGGAAAAATCAGGGTTCAGGCGGAACGGATGCGACAGCTCTCCAAAAGCCGCTTTCAAGCCAATGGTGCTAAATTCACCACCAGTCGCCTTGGGGAGCCCGGTTATTGGCTCCAGGCTGACGAACTCATGCTGGAGGAGGTTCCGACGACGGTGGTCGACCCGCTGACCGGTCAACGCGTAGCTGAAACGACCCAGATGGTGCGGGGAACGGGAAGCTCAGTCTATATTGAAGGTCTACCAGTTTTTTATTGGCCGAGCTGGAAAACTGACGCGCAAGATCCAACATTCTACCTCAACAATGTACGGGTAAGTGATGACAACATCTTTGGATTCCAGGTACAGACAAACTGGAATGCCTATGAACTGCTAGGAATTGATAATCAACCACCAGGCACTGAGTGGGATCTAAATGCGGATTTGCTGACTCTTCGTGGTATCGGATATGGAACCGCTTTTAATTATGATCGCGGATTTTTACCGTGGATGACCGATGACACGATGGGCGATTTTGAGGCATGGTTTATCAAAGACCACGGCCTCGACAATTTAGGCCTTGATCGCAGGGCACTTACACCAGAGGCGACTTTTCGTGGGCGGATCCGACTGGACCACCAGCAACGTTTCGGGGACGGATATAAATTTGTCGGGCAAGGGGGCGTTATAAGTGACAATAACTTCCTTCAGGAATATTTCCTTGAGGAATGGAACACCTATCCAGACCAAGTCACCCGCCTCCGTCTATCCAAGCGAACCGAAAATCGGATGTGGGAAGTTCGCGGCAATTACCGCTTGAATAACTTCTTTACGCAAGTGCAGTGGCTTCCACGAGGTGACCATTTTTGGTTGGGTGAATCGTTCCTTGGTGATCGTTTCACTTGGTATGAACACTCTAACGTCGCCTACGGAAAATACCGTATCGCAGCGGCTCCCACCGTACAGCCAAACGCCAGTCAGTGGCGTGTGCTCCCCTGGCAGGTGACCAATTCCGGAGGCCGTTACGCCACGCGACAAGAGGTGGATCTCCCGGTACCGGTCGGTCCGGTAAAAGCGGTCCCCTACGCGATGGGTGAGTTGGCATACTGGGATGCCGATATTAACGGCAATCCGATCAGTCGGGCTTATGGACAGATCGGGCTCCGCACTAGTTTGTCGATGTGGTCAATTAATCCGACGGTACAGAGCGATCTCTTCAATTTAAATGGACTTGCCCATAAGGTCGTGCTGGACACTGAAGTCAGCTATACCGATTCGAGTCGAAACGTCACAGATTTCCCACTCTACGATGCAATCAATGATGACGTCATGGAAAACTTCCTCAATCGATTGCAATCTCCACCTCTTGGCGGACCCTATTTAACCAACAACTTTAATAACATTTCTCCCTTTGATCCCCGATACTATCTGATTCGTAATGGAATCAGCGGGTGGGTCTCATCGCCATCCACGGAAGTGGTCGACAGCCTCACTGCTGTGCGGTTTGAGGCCCGCCAGCGTTGGCAGACCAAACGCGGAATCCCCGGAAATCGGCGGATCATCGATTGGTTGTCGTTCGATACGGGACTGACTCTATTTCCACAAGACCAGCAGAACTTTGGTCAGTATGTGGGCTTGCTAAATTATGAAGCCCGTTGGCACATCGGGGATCGCTTCACGCTCCTCTCGGACGGGTTGTTTGATACCTTCAGCGAAGGCCAAAAATTAATAAATTTGGGTGGCTATTTAAATCGCCCCGATGTAGGCAGCGCTTATCTAGGGGTTCGGTCCTTTGACGGTGGACGCAATACAGCAACCCCCGAACTCGGCAGCCAGGTAGCCCTGGCGAATATAAAATACCGGATGAGTCCAAAGTACATTGGTGCTTATGAGGCGAGCATTGACCTTGCTGGAACGGCCAACGTAGGCCAACGACTCGCGTTCACGCGAATCGGCGAATCGTTTTTGGTACGGGCAGGACTGCGTTACGATCTCAGTAAGAACAATCTAGGGGTAGCCCTGACCGTCGAGCCAAGACTCTTCCGCAAAGCAGGACAAAATCAAATTGAGGGAATTACCGTGCCCCCGGCAGGTGCTTACGGTATCGAATGAGGCAAACCCTGCATCCGTATGCAACGGCAAGGAGCAAAAATTTCTTATGTTGGCAAAAGAGGTAAAAACTGGGAGCGTCGTCAATTATTTGGGATCTCCGGTGTTAATTCAAACCATCAATGTTCAGAGCCCATCCGCACGCGGCGCTGCCACGCTTTACAAATTCCGCGGGAGAAATCTTGTTACGAAACAGAAGCAAGACCTCACACTCAAAGGCACTGAAACAATTGATGAGGCTGATTTTGAGCGGCGATCCGTAACTCTGATGTATACCGACGCAACAGAAATGCATCTTCTGGATGGGACCGATTACAACCAATACGCTCTCCCGCTCGAGGAGCTTGAAGCAGAGCAGCCTTACATCACCGAGGGTTTGGAAGGGATGCTTGCGCTGATCTATAATGGAGAGTGCGTCGGGCTCCAGATCCCGGCCACGATTGAGTTGGACATCACTGCAACTGATCCGGCCGTAAAAGGGGATTCGGCAACCAAGCGCACAAAACCTGCAACACTCCAGACAGGCTTAATTGTTCAAGTGCCTGAGTATTTAAAAACAGGCGAGCGAATTAAAGTCGACTCGCGTACTGCCCAGTACATTTCTCGAGCCTGAGGTGGTACAAAGGAAGGGAAATTACCAGAAATCCCAGCAGAACATTTGACGATGAATCAAGAAGATCCCCTCAATTTGACGACACTGATAAAACTGACTGACAGTAATCTTGCGGAAATTCTTAAGTTGGCCCTGGCGGATGAGGAAATTGAATGTGTGATTGAGGGAGAGCATCAGGCTGGGCTGACCGGGGTATTCCAAATTCGCGTCCTCGTACCGCAAAAGGATTTATCGCACGCCGAGCTAATCCTGCAGGAGCATGTTACTAGGATGGAAGAGGACGCTGAGCAGCAAGCCGATGATCCTGAAGACTCGTAGGCAACTGCCGGCGGGCTAGCTCTTTTTGATCTTCGAACAGAGATCGAATCCCCTCTCTGGCGGGTAGTCTTGCTGTGAAATACACCTAAAATGGGGTGAAGCAGGAAACGATAGGTGAATTTCAATGGCCAAAAAAGAAGGTAAGAAGGCGCCCCGCAAAAAGGTTCCCAAGGAACTTGCGGTGATCAATGCCGATAACTGCACCGGCTGTGAATCTTGCCTGGAGGTTTGTCCGGTCGACTGCATTGAGCTAAAGCGGCTTGATCCTGGCAAAAATAGGGGGATGGTGCAGGGTGCCGAGCAGTGGTGTGAAATTGACTTGGAACGGTGCATCGGCTGCGAGGTGTGTGTGCACATTCCCCAGAAGAAGACTAATCCATATGAACTCACCGTTTGTCCTTGGGATGCCATAGAGATGGTACCAACCGAGACCCTTCATGAAGTGGTTGCACAGATTGGCGGGCCCCCGGAGTATGTTGAAGAGAATTGGGATCGTCTCGTGACGACTGCCCATCAGTTGGCTACCCTTCGCGTTGAGTCCATGAATTGATTAATTGCCGATTTTACCGGCAAATTTTTGATTCAACTTCTTTCATGTACTGTATGCTCTCGCGGACAAGATTCTCTATCCCGGGCTTGTAGTCGAAGACTTCGACCGAAACCCAGCCACCGTAATTTACTTCGCGAAGCGCGTTAAAAATTGGGGCAAAGTCTTCGTCACCGAATCCAGGACCCTGCAGATTGGGGTCATTTGCATGAAAATGGGCCAGGTGTGCTGCATGTTTCCGAATTAAATCGGGAGCCGCATCGGATTCGCTTGCCATAGCTTTTACATCCAAATGCAGTCGGCAGAACGGTGAATCGAGCCGTTCGATCATCGACACTGTTTCCTTAGCTGTGGTCAGAAAATCGGTTTCTTTCGGGGCAAGAGGCTCCATAGCCAGAGTCACACCCAAATCTTCCAACGCGGGGAGGGCCTCACTAAGTACATCCACTGCGTTGTCCGTGGCAATCGCTAAGGACATGTCCGGTTCACGATTACGCTGTGGAGGAGATCCAAAAACCATAATCGATCCCCCAAGATCTCGGCAAAGCTTGGCGAGCTCAATCAAATAAATTGCCGTTCTTCTTCGTGTCGCAGGATTGGAACTGGTCAGATGGTATCCTTCGGTTTTTGCAAGTAACCAGTGCAGGCCAATGATTTCCAGTCCCGCCGCTTCGGCCTCACCGCGGACCTGCTCGCGCAGCGTCGGTGAAACTCCAGTAACTTCTGGTGCCAACGTGAAGGGGGCTACTTCTAATCCGGTGTAGCCACAATCGCTGGCAAACGAGAAAGCTTTGTCACGGGACCAATCGCCAAAGGTTTCGTTGCAGATTGCATACTTCATTGTCGGTCAATTCTTTCATCTCGATAAATCGCAGTAGGCTGCATGAGGGAAATTTTATTTTCGCGGTTTCACTTTTCGATGATAGATCGATCAGGATAATTCGTCCTCAGCGCCGGTGAGTTCCGGTTGATTTTTAACTTTTTTAGCCCGTCTCTTTTTTGTTTGATCCAGTGGGCGGCCCTGCGATGTACTTGGCGCACTTAAAGTCGGCTCGGCGGCACCATCGAGTGGTTGCCCCGCAGAGGCAGCATCGATTCTTTTACGCGATTGCTGTACATATTCTGGCGATAACTCAAAGCCTAAGAAATGACGATTTAATTTTTTAGCCACACTGGCAGTGGTGCCGCTGCCCAAAAATGGGTCAAGCACCCATTCACCCTCATGGCTTGATGCCCGCAAAATGCGACCAAGCAACTGCTCTGGCATCTGGCAACCGTGGAATCCGGCACGTTCCTTGAATGTTCCTGCCACTCGGGCAAAGTACCAGGTGTCGCCGTCGCTGCGAAAACCCTCTGGAAGATCCTGCGGTCTCAAAACCCATGTATCATCCGGTAACCGCCCCTTGGGGTTGGCTCGACGGTCTCCATAAACCAGCTGTCGTGCGGAGGGAACGCGAATCGTATCCGTGTTAAAAGTAAAGTTGTCTGGATCTTTCACCATCTGCAAAAGATGCGCATGCGAACGATTGAATTTCCGCGTGCAATTTACACCAAACGTGTAATACCAGATCACCCAACTGCGACAGGTTAGGCCCAACTCTCGTTGCATCATAACCTTCAACTCAGCTGCATAATCATCTCCAATTGCTAGCCAGAAGGTGCCCGAATCTTTGAGCAGGCGGATGATCTCAGCAATCCAGTCACTGCACCAGGCGAGATATTTGTCTGAATCAAGTTGATCTTCGTACAGATCGTATTCAAATCCGATATTAAAGGGAGGATCGGCAAACGCCAAATCCATCGAACCGGACTCGAGCTTTTTCATGCCCTCCAGGCAATCGCCACAGCGAATGTCAATCTGTTGGTGAGCCAAATCGATCCTCTTTATCCCTTGCGCAATGATTCTTGTGCCAATCGTACCATGAAAGAGGTCCTGCACAAGCAGCGAAGCATTAGCGATGGACTTCCCAGCAGCAACCCATAGAAACGCCACACTACGCTAAAATTTCCTTGCTGGTCCCACCAGCGCGTTCCCGCACCAGACGTGGCACCGCGTACCCAGGTAACCGACTACGCAATGTGGAAATGATTTGCTTCGCTCGGCGATCGCTGACTTCGAAGTGCATGCTCCCCTCAACGCGGTCGAGTTGATGCAGGTAATACGGCATGACCCGCAAATTGACCAGCTCCCGACAGAGCGATTCCAACGCCGCAGCGGAATCATTCACACCTTTTAGCAGCACCGACTGATTTAAAACTACCGTGCCTGAGCCGACGAGTTTGTGCAAGGCAACCGCTACTTGTTTGTCAATTTCAAGCGCGTGATTGATGTGAACGACCAAAACGGTTGTTAACCTCGTCCCGGTAAGCGTGTGCAACAAAGCATCGGTAACCCGAGAGGGAATCATGGACGGCAAACGAGAGTGAATTCGCAACCTTCGGATATGTGAAATCTGAGCAATCTTTTCTGTCAATGATTGCAATCGCGAGTCGGCCAGCATCCAAGGATCACCTCCACTAAGGATAACTTCGTCAATCGATGAATCCTCCGCAATTTTGTTCAGCGCCGGCTGCCAATTATCTTCGCCTTTCGGAACACTGCCGTAGGGAAAATAACGACGGAAGCAGTAGCGACAATGCACGGCACAGGCGCCGGTCACAACCAACAACGCCCGGGACTCATACTTCTGCAGGAGCCCCGACGTAAGTAGCGCTTCGCTGTCGCCAACCGGGTCACGCGAAAATCCCTCATCTGTCGATGTTTCGTCGGCAAGGGGAAGAACCTGTCGAAGCAGCGGATGTTTCGGATCCCCGGGCGGAATTTTGGCAACGTATTCTCTTGGGACAAAGAGCCGAAAATCTTTTGCAGCTCGCCTAGCCGCGCTGCAGTATGCGTCGGGAAGCTGAAGGATTTTACACAATTCCTCTGGCGTACGGATGGCAGTCCGTAGGGACTGCTGCCAATGATCTGTGTCAAGGCATTCGGAATCGGTAGCGACATTCAGCGATGGGGCCGTTACAATGTTCATCCCTCTAGGATATATCCAACCCAGAAAAAACAAAGGCGCGATCGTGGCAAGCTACAACACGAGTGATTTCCGCAAAGGTTTAAAGATCCAAATCGAAGGCGAACCGTATATGGTGATCGAGTCGAATTTCCGAAAACCGGGAAAGGGGAATGCGATCTACACCCTGAGGATGAGAAATCTAGTGCGCGGCACAGTGCTTGAGCGCAACTATAAGGGTGGCGAATCGGTCGAAGCGGCCGACGTTGAAGAAATCGAAGGCCAGTACCTTTACCGGCAAGGTGACAAATATGTGTTTATGGACACCTCTAACTATGAACAATATGAACTAAGTACCGAGCAAATTGGAGATGCTTGGAAATACCTCAAGGACGGTACACTCTGTCAAATGGTACTTTTTGAGAGTAACCCTATTACCGTCACACCACCGAACCACGTGGTACTGAAAATCGAATATTGTGAGCCCGGCGCGAAGGGAAATACGGCAACGAATGTGACCAAACCGGTGAAAGTGGAAACCGGTGCAGAAATCCAATGTCCGTCATTCGTTGAAATGGGGGAATTGGTCCGGGTGGATACGCGAACTGGTGAATATATCGAACGTGTTAAGGAATAAACACGCTGTGTTGGCGACTCGCAAACCAATGCGGTATGCCACCAGAATGTGTTTCCCAGATGAATCAAACCGATCTCGCTACTGCCTGGAGACCCTCCCCGGACTGGTCGGAGATTCGTCTGAGAGCAGAAGTCCTCCGCCAAACACGCGCGTTTTTCCAAGAGCACGATTTTCTTGAAGTGGAAACACCGCTGCTTTCCACCGATACAGTCGTGGATGCCGAAATTGAGCCAATCAGCCTGTCCTGCGGCATTGAGGGCAAAAAATTTTTTTTGCAAACCTCCCCGGAGTTGTGCATGAAGCGATTACTGGCAGCCGGGGGAGAGGCTCTATTTCAAATCACCCGCGCTTTTCGCGACGAGGAGTGCGGCCCACTTCACAATCCAGAATTTACAATTCTGGAGTGGTACCGATTGGGAGATTCAATGCAGAAGGGTATGGATTTTCTCTCGGATCTTTTCCAATCCCTGATGAACACCGATAGGGCAATCCGTTGCAGGTATAGGGATGCATTTTTGAAATTTACTGGTCTCGATCCGTTCACCTGCGAGGCAGCTCAATTTGCACAAGTCGCAACCGCCAACGGACTGGCCGCGCCTGCGCAGCTAGGAGATGATATAGATGACTGGCTCGACTTTCTTCTCATCGAGATGGTGATGCCCCATTTAGGCCTAGAAGCCCCGGTCATTCTTTACGATTATCCAGCGTCGCAGGCGGCTTTAGCCAATGTTCGTGCTGAAGCAATTCCCGTAGCCGAGCGTTTTGAATTATTTTACCAGGGCATTGAACTTGCAAACGGTTATCACGAATTGTGTGATCCACATGAGTTGGCCCGTCGCACGGCACAGGCGAATGCAAAACGGACGCAGCAGGGTCGCCGCCCGCTGCCGGACGGCGGGAAACTGCACGCGGCAATGAAGGCAGGACTACCTCCCTGCACCGGGGTAGCTCTCGGGGTCGATCGCCTGGTAATGCTGGCCGCGAAAAAAAAACAATTAGATGAAGTGATTGCATTCACTATTGATCGTGCTTAGCGGTTTACGATCCCGCACCGTTTTGTGTAAATTCGCTACGTCTCGGATAAGCGGGCAAATATTTTGAAGCAGAACGGCAGTCGGCTTTTCGGATCAATCTGCTGTGATTCTTCCTCCTCTAATCTCCACTGACTCCAATCAATTGCGGGAAAATAGACATCGCCTGCCACGTCGGCACAGACTTCCGTAAGATAAATCCGTGCGGTGAACGGGAGCGCCTCCTGATAAAGGTGTCCACCGCCAATGATAAAAACTTCTGTTTCCCTCTCGGTTCGTTTTAAGGCCTCCCTAAAATCAGCGATCACTTCCACTCCGTCAGCTGTGAAATTCGGGTCGCGACTCAACACAATCGACCGCCGTTCGGGCAGCGGACGACCGATCGAAACGTAGGTTTTTCGACCCATTATGATCGAATGTCCAGTGGTGATTTTTCTAAAACGTCGCAGATCGGCGGATATATGCCAAGGTAATTCACCGTTACAGCCGATCACACCATTTTTTGCCGCGGCAACAATAATCGATATCATTAAAAAATTTCTTTTTAAGAAAATGGCACGTGAGGCATCAAACGCTCACCGGGGCTTTGATGTGCGGGTGCGGATCGTATCCGGTGAGTTCAAAATCTTCGAAGCAAAAATCAAATATCGATTTGACGTTTGAATTGATTTTTAGTTGGGGGAGCGGTCTCGGCTCACGGGAAAGCTGGAGTTCGGCTTCCTGCAGATGATTGTTGTAAAGATGAGCATCGCCAAACGTGTGAATAAATTCACCAGCTTTGAGGTCGGTTACCTGGGCAAGCATTTGCGTAAGCAGCGCGTACGAAGCGATGTTAAAAGGCACACCGAGGAAAATGTCAGCGCTACGCTGATACAACTGGCAAGAGAGGCGGCCTTCACTTACATAAAATTGGAAGAGTGCGTGGCAGGGGGCGAGTGCCATCTGAGAAATTTGGGCCACATTCCAGGCGGAAACCAGCATGCGACGAGAATCCGGGTTTTTTTTTATCTGCTCTACCAGTTCCTCAAGTTGGTCAATCGACCGGCCATTTGCAGCGGGCCAACTCCGCCACTGGCGACCATAAACGGGACCGAGTTCCCCGTCAGCATCTGCCCATTCATCCCAGATGGAAACCCCATTCTGTTTCAGATAAGCGATATTCGTATCACCGCGAATAAACCAAAGTAATTCATAAATGATCGATCGCAGATGTAATTTTTTAGTCGTGCAAAGCGGAAATCCATCGGCCAGATCAAATCGCATCTGATAACCAAAAATGCTTCTTGTGCCCGTGCCCGTACGATCATTTTTCGCACAACCATGTTGAAGCACATGTCGCATCAGGTCCAGATACTGTCGCATTAATCCTTCCCTTTCGTCTTGCGACCTTCAATCAAAATTTGACCAGTGTAGCAATAGCGCACTATTGTGTTTGGGTCGTAAATCAACCATTTCCCATTAGTTCTTCTACCAGCTTGGCAACCAACTCGGGGCTATCTTGTTGCTCTAAGTGTTCGATGCGTTGGGGTTTCACTTCAAGATTTTCCAGGGCGGTACGAATTCGTTTCCAAACAGCTGTCCGTTTTTTTCCTTCTGCTAGATAAAGCTCTGTCACTAATTCACTAAGTCGTTGGTGAGAAATCGCAGCACGATTTTTATAATAATTTTTTATAATATTTTGTTGGTAGGAAGATCGTTCTTTCATCAATTTACTGCTCTTATTCACTTGGTTGAGAGAAGTATTTATTACTCTCCTGTGGTCCGAGATGTGCCGCAACCGCGCGAACGTCATCTTCACCGGACCTGATCGAAAAGCTGCACTATCTGGTAGAGTAAGTCCATCTGGAACGGTTCAACGTTATTCGATCCTTGATCCTCTCACAAGACCGGCGGATTTTGAGGTTGCTAAAATTACCGGCTCTTCCAGAAAGAAACGTTCATTTCGCGGCCTTCCGATCAACTCTAGATGAATCGAATTAAAACCGTGCGATCGCCATTTTTTCGCGGCCTCAAAATCACTGCCTTCTGGACACTGGTGAGTCGTCTACTGGGCATGGTTCGCGACGTGGCAACCGCCGCACTCTTCGGTCTAACTGAGAATGGAGTCATGGATGCCTTTGTAATCGCATTTCGAGTCCCCAATATCTTTCGTCGACTCTTCGGGGAGGGTGCCCTGTCGGCGAGCATGCTGCCGGCCATTGCAGCCAGAAGGGAAGCAGATTCGCATTCAGTTTGGCAGTTAGTCAGCACGCTTCTGGGTTGCGTCTTTGTGATCATGGCAATACTGACCCTGGTGGCGGAACTTTCTTGTGGATTACTTTGGATCGGGTCACAAGGGCAGACGGAATATCGCCTGGTAGCGGGGCTTTCCGCCGTGATGCTTCCCTATTTGCTATTTATCGCTATGGCCTCCGTCGCGTCTGCAACGCTGCATGCATTCAATCATTTCAGCACACCGGCATTCGTTCCTGTTCTTCTGAATTCTATATGGATCATCACAGCGGTCGTAATCGCACCCGCGTGGAATGACGCGCCCGCGACACAAGCGTATCTGATTGCGATTGCTGTTCTACTTGGTGGAATATTACAGTTTGCGGTTCAAATTCCGGTGCTCAGGCGGTTCGGTATGCGATGGCAGTGGAATTGGATTGATAATTATTCGGCGATCTTTCGCATTGTACGCGAACTAATTCCGATGGCTGTCGGGCTTGCTATTTTGCCGATCAACACTTTGATCGATACAGCTATCGCCTGGATTTTTTCTGCATCAAATCCTGAAACACCGATCGCTTGGCTCGGAGGAACTGTTAACTATCCTTTACAGGAAGGAACCGTTGCAGCAATCTATTTTGCGGAACGCCTTTATCAATTTCCAGTCGGACTACTAGGTGTCGTGATCGGTCTAGTCACTTTTCCCGCACTCAGTCGTCATGCGACCACGGGAGATCGATCACAGTTTGTCAAACAAATGATACAGGCCTTGCGAACGAATCTATTTTTTGCCATTCCTGCGACCGCTGGTTTGATCCTACTGGCTGAACCGCTCACCAGTCTGCTCTTCCGGCATGGAGCATTCACCGGCACCGACATACAGCGTACAGCGCAAATGGTCGCAGCATACGGTTGCGGAGTCTGGGCTTACAGCACACTGCCGATAATCATCCGCGGATTTTACGCGGCGGAAGATTCGCAGACCCCCTTTCGCCTGGGTATGGTGGTCATTGTAACCAACGCCCTGGTTGACCTCATCTGCATCTGGCAATTGGGAGAAACGGGTTTGGCATACGCCAGCGCTGCTGTGGCGACCTTGTTCGTACTGCTACTCGCCCGAGAAGCGCAGCTTCGGTGGCAGCTCTTCGCTGGGCCATTGATCGATAGACAAAACAAGCAAGCCAAAAACATACTGATCATCACACTATTACGGAGTAGTTTGGCAACGGTAACGATGTACGTGGTGGGCTACTTTCTGCTTCGCCAGATTACACCTGTGGTGTCACTGTCTTTCGGAGGCAGATTTTTTATTGTGAGTATAATCCTGATCTGTAGCGTGACACTCTACCTGCTTGTTTCATGGCTGTTGGGGGCCCGTGAGTGGCGTGAATTGAGTCGCCGGCCCAAGCGGTGAACGCGGTCTTGGCCCACGACGTCGCCATCGGGTAGATTAAGATAGTTAAATCGTTCCAAAAACCGCTAGCTATTTATATCGTTACCCAATATCCGCCCATGCCTATTGTCAAGTTCACAAAAGAAAAGAAAGAAATTGAGGTGCCGGTCGGAACCGACCTACGCACGGCAGCTCAAAAAGCAGGCGTCAATATTTATGACGGCTTTAACGGTTTTGGTGCGAAACTCAATGCGCTATTTAACTGTCACGGATTTGGAATGTGTGGAACCTGTCGCGTCAATGTGACACAAGGTATGGAGAATACAAACCCACTCACTGTTCGGGAGAAACTGAAATTTAAAACGCCGCTCCCGACCCCTATGCCAGACCCACTTCCTTGTCTGGCTTACATCGGTAATGAGGAGACTATGCGGTTAGCCTGTATGACTCGCATCGAAGGGGATGTGGAAATCGAGACTGGGCCAGTAATCGATCTGTTTGGCGAAAACTTTTTTAGCTAGTCAGTTTCCCTGCGCGGGCCAGACGCATATTACCCCAGTAACGTGAAACAAATTATCGCCATCGTTAAACCGTATCTGGCCGAAAAAATTTTAACGGCTTTACGCCGCGCACCGCTTGAAGCACTCAATGTTCAAGAGGTTAAGGGGCACGGAAGACAAAAGAGTTATCTCGATGAGTATGGTGATACCGAATATTCGCACGCTTTCTTGCCGAAAGTTGAGATCACACTTTGGGTGGATGATGCCCGCGCTGAGGAGGTAGTCCGCAAATTAATTGATGTTGCCCGTACGGGTCGGATCGGTGATGGTAAAATTATGATGCTCCCGAGTGAGGAAATATCTGTAGTCCCATCGAGTGACTGACACTGATTTAATACCTGAATGACATCTCAAAAGGCTTTTATGAAATCGCTCAAATCACCGAGGGCAATGTGATGGATTCACCCGTACTCCTAAAAATTGCCGGAGATGTTGTTGGAAAACAGGTCTTCACCTGGAAAGATCTTGCTGCGATCGATTCGCATTGGCAGATTGACGATGTCAGCCAAGTCGATTCCAAAAGAAGTGGTGGGGCGATCTGGTTGCGCGGAATTCTCGAGGTTGCCGAAGTCTTACCTGGTGCCAAATACATCACGCTACATAGCGAGCGCGATGACTTTCATGCGAGCCTGCCTCTTGAAGCGGTCTATGAGCGGGGAATGCTTATTTATCGTGATAAAAATCAACCGCTGCCTGTCACGGCAGGCGGTCCCGTCCGATTTTTTATTCGGGATCATACAGCATGCCAAGCGACTGAGATTGATGAATGTGCCAATGTTAAATACGTGGAGGAGATCGAATTTTCGCAACAAAAAAGATTTGATAATCGTCCAATCGATGATGCGTCACATGCCGCGCTCCATCGCCAGGAGAAAGACTAAGTGAGTGATTTTCGAATCACACCGATTGAGATTTTAGTTGTACTCATTTGCCTGGGTCTGATTTCGGTCCTGATCCTACCCGCGTTGCTGATTTCTAGAGAAGAATCCCGGTCGGTAACCTGCCAATCACATCAAGTCAAGTTGGTTCTAGCAATTCGAGAACCTAATGACCCTTTATCAGTCTTGGATCTGACAAATTGGCCGCAGTTGTTGGCCTCGCGTTTGAGTGACGGGGCAATCATTGAACACTGTCCGAGTGACGACAGGCAGCCACCGGCCGCTGCAAGCTACGGAATCAATCCGCAGATTGTTGCTTTCAACGATGAAGATGCAAGCAGAATTTCATTTCTTGATTTTGACGACATGGTTGTCAATTTGATGGAACAGCAACTCATCGGTCACTGGAATCAATCGGTGGCCCCCCGTCATTTTGATTTAGTAAATGTTGTTTTTTATGATTCCCATGTCGAGATGAAAGAGGTTGCGGAAATTTCACCGGGGACCACAAACCGCTTGAGCAGGCTCTGGTTATCTGGAAGCGTAGCCGGCAAGTAGACCAGAGCTTGGTGTGGTTTCAACCCGAGATCGGGCTGTGTTCCCCAGCGGTCATTTGAGCGAACGTTTGTCTATCCCGAATGGTTACGACCTGGCCATCACGGATTAAAAGCTCGGCTGCTAACGGCTTCGAATTGTAATTCGAGCCCATCACCGAGCCGTAGGCGCCGGCACATTCAATGACCAGAAGATCACCCACTTCAGCCTCAGGGAGGGCTCTAGTGCAGACAAAACCGCCCTCCTGCTGCGTAAAAATGTCACCCGATTCGCACAACGGCCCACCGACGATCACCTCGCGTAATGCCACCGATTCAGATCTTGCCTTGCGGTGATAAATCGACATCGGATGGTATGAGCCATACAGAATGGGTCGCGCCAGATCATTAAATCCAGCATCAATCAAATAAAACCAATTCGCATCCATTTTCTTTATCGCACGGATCTCTGCTACCAGAAAACCGGCCTCCGCGACTAGATAACGTCCCGGTTCAATTTCCAATCCGAGAGGATGCCCAAAACAGGACTCCAATCTTTTACGCGACGCATCCCAAAGTTGAAAATAAGCTTCGAGGTCAACATACGATTCCTTGGCCTCATACGGGATGGGGAGTCCGCCTCCAGCACTGATCGTCTTGAGACTTGCACCCACTACCCCGGCTGCCTGTTCCATAGCCGTCACGACTTGGGCAAGGTGTTCCAGGTCGGTGCCCGACCCGATATGCATGTGCAGGCCAGTCACTGTGAGGTCGTACTTTTTGACGATCTGTAGACAGTCACCCAACTCACTGTGCCAGATGCCATGTTTCGATTGGGAACCGCCCGTATTAGTCTTTTGGCTATGGCCATGGCCGAATCCAGGATTGATGCGCAGCGTCACATCTTGGCCAGGCGCTCGCTCACCCAGTTGGATCAGCATATCGGGTGATCCGCAATTCGTATGGATACCCCGTTCCAGCACGAGTTCAAGCGATGAGCGATCAAAAATATCAGCGGTGTACACAATCGGAGTGGGATCGCCTGCGGACGAAAACCCAGCCGCCTCAGCGCGGAGAATTTCTCCCGCACTTACCGCGTCGACCACTGCCCCGTGCTGACGGCAAATATTAAGAATAGCAAGATTACTACATGCCTTTTGCGCGTATCGGACAACATCGAACGCCTTCAAATCTCGAATGCGTTCAATAATTTTTTGTTCGTCATAAATGTAAAACGGTGTCTTTTCTCGGGCCGCCAGTTCGGCCAGCGGGAGTTCGGCTATGTGACTGCGAAGAAGATTATTAGACGAATCAGTAGACATTCTTTTAGTCGATTGATTTGGTTATGTCAGAGTAGTGTTAAACCGCAAAAAGGGCATTTCCCCGATTCGACCAAATGGAGGCGAAGGCCGACGGAGTTTAACTGATCCTAAATGCAAACAGGTCACTCGGCTAGTACGTGGTGTGCCGGTTTACAAGGGTCCGATCCCGCCTGAGACGGCGGCTGAATGCGGATAAAAAGAGGAGCAGGATCCAGCTGCGGTGTGGGCATTTACGACCCGAAGAGGCCCAGATCAGGGAGTTACGTGGTGCCAGAGAAGTATCAATTATCAGGAGGATAAATGCCCTAATCCGGTATTTTCGGGATTTGTTGCCGAACGGAACCAAAGTTACAATGAAGAGTCGGGAGACGACGGGCGGAGTGTGGGGCATGGACGACGTGTCCTCGAAACCGCGGAGGGAGGTGGTTGCGTGCAAATTGATATTTCAACCCGTCATGGTCACTTAAGTGAGGCAAGTCAAAAAAAAATTGAAGCGAAAGTGATTAAAATCACGCGGATATTTGATCGCTTGACCTCTATCCATTTGACGGTTGATCTTGAGCATGAACACATGCCCTCTGTTGACCTGAGAGTCTCAGCCGAGCATAAGCACGACTTCGTCTCCAGTGATCGGGGGACGGACCTCATGGGCTCCATCGATAGTGTTGTGCATCGCATCGAGAGTCAACTCCGCAAGTACAAGGAAAAAATTCAGCAGCGTCATCGTACGGAATCAGAAAAGGAAATGCTCTCGGAAACGGATGCTGAAAATCTAGACCGCCAGCAATAGAAATTGCTTCCCGCTCACGCTGCGTGTGGGGGTTTGTCGATTCAATTAAATCGGATTGAAAATAAGTATTAGAAATTACGAAAAGGATTGGAAGGAATGAAATTTTCTGACTTCGTGACTAGCACCGCGATACGACCAAATCTATCGGCTGTGGGTAAAGAGGATGTGATTCGTGAAATGACCACCGCTTTGGTGGAAGCGGGTGCCATCACAGAAGGTGAACTTGAGAGCACCATCAAGGCTATCACCAAAAGAGAGGAGTTGGGCAGTACGGGCATCGGTCGCGGTGTCGCCGTGCCCCATACAAAACATCCCAGTGTCGACAAGCTAGTGGGCACCGTTGGAGTAAGCATTGACGGTGTCGACTTTAAAAGCCTGGACGGAGAAAAAGTGCATTTATTCTTTTTACTAATTTCTCCACCTGATCGTCCAGGTGACCACCTCCGTGCTCTAGAGAACATTTCAAGACAGTTACGGGATGACACGTTTTGCCGATTTCTCAAACAGTCCAAGACTGCGGAAGACATCTGGCAGCTTTTGGAGGAAGCAGATAACAATCAATTTGTAAGTTAGCGGTTCATTTTTTGGCCGCTGAGCGGAAAGAATCAACGTATTTTGTCTTCAGGTGATTTGAGTTCGCCATTCTTGACGACAGGTTCTGAAGTGGACAGTGATAACCAACTGAAAGCGAAAAAGTCTGTAGAGGTTAAAAATCCTCAGGGCCTGCATTTGCGCCCGGGAGAGGTATTCACGCGAACGGCGAGTGAATTTAAATCAACGATTGAGGTCATTAGTGGCGATCGTCGGGTCGATGGAAAAAGCTTGCTCGATATTGCCACATTAGGTGCCAGCCAAGGCACCCAACTCGAAATTGAAGCTCACGGCCCGGATGCTGAAGCGGCCGTTGAGGTGTTGGCGAAGATTGTGGAAACAAGCTCTGTCGACGAATTAACCAAGGAACCATAAGTAAAACAAAGTAGAAGCCCATTTGTGATTCTGGCGTTATGCCAAAAAAGGGGTTTCTACGCAGCGACAGGCAGGCGGCAGTTACGGATCGGTGTCTATTGGGACACCGCTGCGTGAGCGTGTTTTTTGCACGCCCGATTCTGCTTGGCAAGATTTGATGCAGACACTGCAAGGAATAGCCGTTTCACCGGGCGTTGCCATCGGTGAAGCTTTAGTCATTGACAATGAGGGGTTTCGAATCCCACAGCGATTTGTCGCGCGGGATGCGGTCCAGGCAGAAATTGCTCGCCTCACCGACGCCATCGCAGGTGCGGATCAGGAAATTGCCGCTAATCGGGATACCGTTACTGAGCAACTCGGAAAGCACTACGGGGCAATTTTTGGTGCACATCTCAAAATGCTGCACGACACTCGATTGCGTCGTGAAATAGAGAGCATGATTCGGCAGAAGCACTATTCTCCCGAATATGCAGTCAGTCGAACAATGCGTCGCTACGCAAAGGTTTTTCAATCGCTTGATAATGCGTTTATGAAGGAGCGTTCACAGGATATTTTCGACATAGAAAAGCGACTTCTAAAACATCTTTTACGAGATCGTAGAGAAGATGTAAGCCAACTCTCTTCGCCGGTGGTTTTGCTGGCACACAACCTTACACCAAGTGAAACAGCGAACTTAAATCGTAAATATGCCCTGGGTTTTGTGACTGAAGCGGGCGGGCCCGGCAGCCATACGGCGATTGTCGCCGAGGCGATGCGCTTGCCGGCAGTGGTCGCCACCGGACCTTTTCTGACTGATGTATCCGGTGGTGATTTAGTCATCATTGACGGCAATCTGGGCCGCGTGATTCTTCAACCGGATGAGGAAACCGTAGCGAAATATCGCTATGAGGCTGAAGAGCACCGTAGTGTTGAAGCGCGGCTCAAATCATTCGCAACGAAGGCGGCCACGACCTCTGATGGAGAACGCATTCAACTCTATGGAAATATTGAATTTCCCTACGAAGTGGATCAGTGTCAGGCTGGTGGTGCGGATGGCATTGGCCTCTATCGCACCGAATTTCTTTACCTGAATGCCAAAAAAGAGCCAACCGAATCAACGCACTATAAGGCGTATAAGAAAGTGTTGCTCGCGATGGGAGACAAGCCGGTATGTGTCCGCACGCTCGACTTAGGCGCGGACAAATTAGTGGATGATGCAGATGCGGGAGACGAAAAAAATCCCGTACTCGGACTGCGTAGTATTCGGCTTACGCTGCGTAATGTGCCGCTCTTTCGCACCCAGTTGCGCGCGATCTTACGAGCCAGCACTCTCGGCAAGGTTCAGGTCATGTTTCCGTTGATCACGACACTTAAGGAATTACGGCAGGCAAAAATGTTGCTCTCCGATGTCATGGAAGATTTAGAAGAGAGCAAGATTGATTTTGATCGGCACATTAAAGTAGGCATTATGGCCGAGGTTCCGGCCACGGCACTCATGTTAGAGCGGTTCCTAGACGAAGTTGACTTCGTAAGCATCGGAACGAATGACCTGATTCAATACACCTTAGCCGTGGATCGAAGTAATAAAGATGTAGCATCAATGTACACTGCAAGTGAACCGGCTGTGCTGCGCTTGATCCGAATGTCTATTCAGGCTGCCGGTCGGGTCAATAAACCAGTAAATGTCTGCGGGCAAATGAGCGGTAATATTCTTTACACGATGCTTCTGCTCGGCTTTGGTTTACGGCATTTCAGCGTTCCACCAGCCTCCATTTTGGAAATAAAAAAAGTGGTATCTAGCGTAAATATCAAACAATGCCAGCGGATTGCTCGCCGTGCAATGTCGATGGAACATTCTCAAGATATTCGTAATTATTTAAAAGAAGAACTCCGCAAGCAGGTTCCTGAATTGGTGCCTTAATAATCAAAAGTGAATCCTAGACCAGACCAACACTGTCGCATTCGTATTCGTTTTGCAAAAAATGAATCGCTCCGATTTCTCGGACATCGAGATTTAATTCGTTCAATGGAACGCATATTTCGTCGCGCTGGGCTGAAATTGGTGATGAGTGAAGGGTTCCATCCGCGTCCTCGGATGCGATTTTCTGAACCATTATCCTTTGGGCAAGTCGGTTTGAATGAAGTGATGGATCTGGTGGTCATAGCGATAGATGACCCGGCGCAATTAAAGGAGAGGCTTAATCAAAAATCGCTATGCGGTTTGGAATTCAAGCACATTGAAATCCTTAAAGATGGTGACGAAAAACTCAAAGCCAGGAGCTTCTGCTATGAAGTGGTGATACCGTCGGATCTTAGAGATCGGGTGGCGGTAAAAATTGATCGCTTCCTTGCGGAGAAAAATTATTTCGTGGAGCGTGCGCGTCGTGAGCAAACGATCGACATTCGACCGCTCGTTCTAAATTTACGACTCGAGGGATGCCAATTGCAGATGCAATTGCAGGCTACCCAGGACGCCGGAGTCCGACCGAAAGACATACTTGAATTACTAGATCTCTCCATCGAGTCCCGACGTGGATCGGTGCTGACGAGAACTGCCGTACAACTGTAAATGTAGAAAGTAAGGACAATGAAAAATGAAATGTTAATCAATGTTTCGCAACCCGAAGAGTGTCGGATTGCTATCGTTGAAGACGGAGTACTTGAAGAACTATATATCGAAAGATCAAGTCAGGATAATTACGTCGGGAACGTGTATAAGGGAGTTGTGGTCAACTTGGAACCAACCATTCAGGCAGCATTTGTAGACTTCGGGGTAGGTCGCAACGGTTTCCTCCACATCAGCGATGTGGAACCACAATATTACCGCCAAGCAGGGATTGATCCTGCAAAATATATGGAGAGCGGTGGCGGATTTTATCGCGGGGAAGAAATCGCTGATGAAACTGGTAGCGGGGGAGACGAATCTGAGGCAGAAAACAGTGGTGAAGCAGGTGACGATAGTAGCACTACCGGCAGCGGTGATTCCCCACGCAATGGCAAGCGACCGCGGGGTCGGCGTGGTGTGCGGCCTGGCGCGCGACCTCGTGTAAAACCACCCATTCAGGATATTTTGCGGAGGGGCGACGAGATACTTGTCCAGGTCATCAAAGAGGGCATCGGCAATAAGGGCCCAACGCTCTCCACCTATATCAGCATACCGGGTCGGTATTTGGTATTGATGCCGGCACTAGGTCGTGTGGGAGTCTCAAGAAAAATTGAAGATGAAGATGACCGACGCCGGTTGCGTGATATCCTGCTTGATTTAAATCCGCCGAAAGGTCTGGGATTTATCATCCGTACCGCGGGAGCTGGGCGAACGAAGCGAGAATTGTCCCGAGATTTAGCCTATCTGTTACGGCTATGGAAGGTCATTGTTCGCCGCGTAAAGAAATGTCGCGCGCCGGTGGACATCTATGAAGAGAGTGACATGATCATCCGCACGATTCGGGACATTTTCAGCAGTGAGGTGGATGTGATTCATGTGGATGAGTCACATGCTTTTGACCGTGCCAAAGAATTTCTCCAAATGGTAATGCCCCGCCATGTCGGTCGTCTGCAACTGCATCGTGGCAAGGATCCACTTTTCAATAAATACAATTTGGAGGATGAGATATCGATGATCCACCAGCGGGAAGTTCCGCTCAAGAAGGGTGGCTCGATTGTCATCGATCAAACCGAAGCACTTGTAGCAATTGATGTAAACAGTGGAAATTTTAGAGCTAATGGGACGGCCGAAGAGTCCGCGTTTCAAATCAATCAGTTAGCAGCCAAAGAAATCGCCCGGCAATTGCGATTACGGGACCTCGGAGGGGTGGTCGTCAATGACTTTATCGACATGCGACAAGAGCGGCATCGTCGAGGGGTTGAACGTGTGCTGCGCGAGGCAGTTAAGCGGGACCGTGCCAGAACTAAAATCTTACGAACCAGTCCGTTTGGTTTGATCGAAATGACCCGCCAACGGATTCGGCCTGGACTAAAGCGTAGTATCTATCGTGACTGCCCGAGTTGCGATGGCTCGGGAGTGGTAAAGACGCCGGAAAGTATGGCGATCGAGGCCGTACGGATGCTGATGAGTGCCGCCCACCATCCGGAAGCGGTGCAGATTGACATTCAGGTTGCTGAAGAAGTTGCTACGTACTTAAACAACCGCAAACGGCGGGAAATTGCCCAGTTGGAACTAGAGGCCGAAATTTCGGTGCAAATACGTGGAAAAGAAGGATTTGCCCCTGAGCAAATCGAAATAGTGGGTCGAAATAAACATGATCAGGACATTCAGTTTACAAGTCTTTAAGGCCCGGTCCTAAAGTGGTGGTTCGAGGATAAAAGGGCTAAATTAGCCGAAAAAATCAGTGGGCCTGCTCGACGTGGCACGGCACAGCGGTTACGCTGGAAGGCTATCAAGTTTTTAAATGATGCTCTTTTTGCCGTGGTTATGCCAATCTGCTGACCGTTGAAAGGAAGTTTTTTGATGTACGCAATCATCGCCGACAGTGGAAAACAATTCAAAGTGCAAGAAGGTCAGCAGGTAGCGATCGATTATCGGGATAATCACGCGGGCGACCGCGTGACCTTTGATCGTGTGCTTTGCGTTAGCAGTGAGAATGGGGTTGAGGTGGGAACGCCCACCGTGGCCGGAGCCACGGTAGAGGCGGAAGTTATCGGCGTCGTCCAAGGGCCAAAACTGGTCGTGCAAAAGCTACGGCGGCGTAAGAATTCCCGCAGAAAAACCGGGCATCGGCAGCTTTACACCGAAATCCGAATCGACAAGATTTCGGTCTAAATCACCGGTATGGGCGGATTTATCTCAGCCGATTTACATCTACTCGATTGCTGAGTCACCAAAGCCCCGAAAATGTGTCTGATTGCTTCGACCGATTGCAGCGAACGCTGCTCATTCCTGCACTAATTTTTCTCTGTTTTGTCGCATTTCTAGCTCTTCTAGCAAACACAGTCGTGGCCTATCGCCCCGATGCGACTTTGTAGACAAATTTCAACCGCAGCCCGGACGTGTTCCGCCATCCGCAGCTGTTAGAATCGTTACAGAAGATTTAAAATTTTATAAACTTTTTCTTCACAAATTTTTCCCGACA
Source organism: Planctomycetaceae bacterium UBA7805 (assembly GCA_002480485.1). GTDB lineage: Bacteria > Planctomycetota > Planctomycetia > Pirellulales > UBA7805 > UBA7805. The sequence continues at coordinate 52,467 of DLCF01000082.1, read as the reverse complement.
TTAACCGGGAAAATCATCGTAAAAAACAAAAACCTCGGAAAAAACCTGCGATTGCAGGTACCGATTCGCTCGGTTATGCTGGCAGAGCTTGCGAGGGATGATTTCTATAAGTCATTTAATATCAATGATTTATAGAATTTAGCAAATAACGATTGACGGACCTTAAAAAGGCTCTACAATCACGCCCTCACAACACGATGTTGTAGTTCAAAGGGTGTCAACTACAATATATTGGTGATTGTTTAACTCTTACGGGGGGGTTAAGACTGTTAGACCCCCGAGAGAACGATCTCCGGCAGGGCCATCAGGGCCCAGCGAACGCGAAATAAGTGTATTTTTGTATAGTTAACTTGGAATGGATGCCCCGCACCTCTAGCCCGAAAGGATTCGCGCGATGGCTACTGTCGACGTGGACGTTTCCGCAAAAAATCTGATGGATTCAAAAACCCCGGAAACGACGAACGGACTTTCTTTTCAACCTTACTTCTGTCCGGTCGATGCTGCCGATCCTTTCGACACCGTTGAATGGGAAAAACGTAGTGCAGAGATCAAGGGTGAAGGCGGGGAATTGCTCTTTGAGCAGGACAACTGCGAGATTCCTGCTGACTGGAGTCAGTTGGCCACAAACATTGTGGTTAGTAAGTATTTTTATGGTGAGGTCGGCACAACCGAGCGAGAGAATAGCGTTCGGCAATTGATCCACCGTGTTAGCCGAACGATAACGGATTGGGGTCTGCAAGACGGATATTTCGCCTCTCCTGAAGATGGTGAACAGTTTTATCGTGAACTATCTTGGCTTTGCCTGCACCAACACGGAGCGTTCAACTCGCCGGTTTGGTTCAACGTGGGTCTGTACCACCAATACGGAGTCACCGGTGCTCAGTGCAACTGGCATTGGGATGCCGAGTCGAGCAGTGTGCGACAGCCTGACAATCCTTACAAATACCCTCAAGGTTCGGCATGCTTCATCCAAAGCGTTACAGACAACATGGAAGCCATCATGGCGCTAGCCACCAGTGAGGCTATGCTTTTCAAATTCGGCAGCGGTACCGGGACTGATCTTTCGACACTCCGCTCTCATCGGGAAAAACTAGCCGGTGGCGGACGGCCCTCCGGCCCGCTGTCGTTCATGCGGGTATATGACCAGATCGCCGGCGTGGTCAAGAGTGGCGGTAAAACCCGGAGAGCTGCCAAGATGCAGTCGCTCAAAGTTTGGCACCCAGACATTATGGATTTCATTGAGTGTAAGGCTAAAGAGGAAGCAAAAGCGCATTGCTTAATCGAGAAGGGTGGCTACGAATCAAATTTCAATGGTGAAGCGTACAGCTCAATCATGTTTCAAAATGCGAATCTCTCGGTTCGAGTCACCGATGATTTTATGAATGCGGTTGTGGAAGATGGGGAATGGAAAACGCGTTGGGTGACTGATTCCCAGAAACATGGTCCGACCTACCAGGCCAGAGAAATCATGCAGAAGATGTCTGAGATGGCTTGGAAGTGCGGTGATCCGGGAGTGCAGTACGATACCACTATTAATCGCTGGCATACCTGCCCTAATTCGGGTCGCATTAATGCAAGCAATCCCTGCAGCGAGTATATGTTCCTCGACGATACGGCGTGCAACCTTGCTAGTATTAATCTGATGAAAATGTGCAAGCCAGATGGATCCTTCGACGCCGATCGATTCACCCAAGCGTGTCGCATTTTCTTCGTCGCTCAGGAAATTCTTGTGGATCACGCTAGCTATCCGACTGCAGTAATTGCGGCAAATAGTCACCGCTACCGTCCACTGGGGTTGGGCTATTCGAACCTAGGAAGTCTGCTAATGACCTCGGGCCATGCATACGACTCGGATGCCGGCTACGGGATTTGTGGTGCCATCACTGCACTACTCCATGGAGCAGCAAACCGGACAAGTGCCGAGTTGGCTTCAGCGGTCGGAGCGTTTGAAGGATTTGAATCCAATCGCGAGGAAATGTTGCGGGTCATGCAAATGCACAAGGAGGCGGTCGACCAGATTAATCCGGCCTGTCCTGATACCTTGCAAACTGCGGCACGTAGCGTGTGGGAAGACGTAATTCACGATGGAACGAAGCACGGTTTCCGAAACGCACAGGCAACCGTACTGGCGCCGACTGGAACAATCAGTTTCCTTATGGATTGCGATACAACAGGTATCGAGCCCGACATTGCCCTGGTGAAATATAAGCAACTGGCGGGCGGTGGAATGCTGAAGATCCTGAATAAGTCGGTTCCTCAGTCATTGGAAAAACTTGGTTATGATCAGCCGCAGATTGAGTCAATCACGGCATATATTGATGCAAACGACAAGCTTGAGGGGGCTCCGGAGATTAAAGACAAGGATCTTCCTGTCTTCGACTGTGCATTTGAACCCTCTGGTGGTGGTCGATCAATTGACTGGAAAGCTCATGTGAAGATGATGGCTGCCGCACAGCCCTTCCTCTCGGGAGCGATCTCAAAGACGGTAAACATGCCAGCGACAACCTCCGTTGACGATGTGGCTGAAGCATACACCTGGGGTTGGCGTCTGGGACTAAAAGCCCTCGCCATCTATCGAGACGGCTCAAAACAGAGTCAGCCGCTTTCAACGGCTACGGAGGGTGACAAAGCCGAAAAGAAACAGGTAACGAAACCTAGACGGGAGCGGTTGCCCGACACCCGACAATCAGTAACTCACAAATTCAGTGTCGACGGACATGAGGGTTATTTGAATGTGGGTCTATATGAAGATGGACGACCTGGCGAGGTCTTTATCACGATGGCAAAAGAGGGAAGTACCATTGGTGGGCTGATGGACTCCTTCGGGACAGCGGTCTCCATGAGTCTTCAATACGGAGTGCCTATGGAGGTGTTGGTCAATAAGTTTTCACACACCCGATTTGACCCCATGGGCTTCACGAAAAATCCAGATATCAGGTACGCCAAGAGCCTAGTCGACTATATCTTCCGCTGGATGGGTTGTCAGTTTATCCCCGGTTTTCGCGAATTGAATCTTGGTATTCCTCCCAAAAACGCTTCCTCTGAGAAGGCGGGGGATGAGGAAACGGCTACCTCGCCCGTCACCAGGAAGGGTGACGGGCAAGAACAAAATCAGGGAGTGAAAGAAAAGACCAAGCACTCCGCCCTCAACCCGTCGCATACCAATGGTAATGGGCATACCCACACAAACGGACATCACAGCCATTCCTCTCGTATCTCTGAGGATCAGTTCAAACCCCTCGAATTGGATGCGACAGCAGCTTTAAAGAAGCAATTTACAAGCTTTGAGCTTGATGCTCCAAGTTGTGATAACTGTGGATCCATAACCGTTCGAAACGGAAATTGCCATCTTTGTCATAATTGTGGCAACAGTATGGGTTGCTCCTAACGGCAACTTGCCATGAGGTAAGAAATACGAAACGGCGTTCACATTGGTGAACGCCGTTTCTATTGACGGATAGGCAGCCCGATTTCCGTCAGCGAAGAAATAAAAATTTTATCCGTGACCACAGCCGCCTGAATCCGAGCTTCGGCGACCGCACGGGCAAGTTCCTCGCCATTGCTGAAAGACAGTTGGATTGCTAATTTTTCTAGCAGATCCCCACCAGGAAGTTGGTTGCATGAATTTTGCTCTGTCCAGTGCATGCGTGACTCGAGCATGCTGAATAAACGATAGCTACTTATCAGAATCCGGTACTCCTCGTCGTTAAGCAGATTGGCTTCCTGCAGTGCTAAGAGGGCGGCCCCGATGTTGGGCTGCCGGATCGATCGCTCTTTTGAAGCGTGATAGATTTGCAGCAGCTTTACAATCAATTCGATGTCTCTAACTCCACCGCTTCCTAAATAAAAATCGTCAGCAGGAACGCGGCTAAATTCGTCTGCACGAATCGCATGCAAGTGATCGCCTTCACCTTTGATTGAATGCCGATCAGATCGGAAGGCCAAGTCATGCAATAAGTGCATCACTTTTTGCCCAATCAACTCATTACCCAGCACAACCCGCGAACGAAAAAGTAGCAGCCGCGTCTCGAGTAAAACACCCTCGCCCTGAAAATAACTCTCCAACCAATTCAGCGACTTGGCGAGCGGACCACCCTGATTTTCGCGCGGCACTGGTGTATCTATCACATACATTCGGCCGAGCGGTCCCCGTTCTGCAGCGCGCTTGAGAATCCGTTGGGCCAACTCACTGAAAAAGTGTTGGTTCGATGTGACCTGTTCCTTTTTACGTTCACTCCGACGATGTTGGGTGCCGCCATCTGCCTCGTAAAGAAATAACAGATCTAAATTATCATTATAAGATAGTTCCCGGCCCGCAAAGCTTCCCAGCGCCACAATGATAAACTCCGCAATGTGTCCCGCTCTTGGGCCAACTGATATCACGGGTTCGCCGAGTCGCTTCACAAGTTCTGCGTACTCGAACCGGGCCCATTCACGGAGACATGTTTCGGCAATGTCAGAAAGTGCACCGCGGGTGGCTTCGATCCCCTCGCGGCCGACAATATCACGCACACCAACGCGAAGTGTTTGGGCATGATGAAAGCTGTGCACAATCGGGTCGATGTCTTCAGCTCCCTTACACAGGTCCGTCAGTTCGGCTTCCTGTTGATGAAATTCCGGAATTTTTTCAAGCATCAGCCCGTCCATCAACTCATCAATCATGCCTGGATTGCGAATCAATATATTTGACAAATAAGGGCTAGTCGCACACATACTGGTATAGAGCGAAAGCGTGGGACGATGAAAGCTGAATAGCTCCCAAAGCACCCCCTTTGCACCCAGCGAGGCTGTGGTGCGGCATAGATTGAATAAAGTGGTATCCGGATCAGGAAATCGACACAACTCTTTGAGCAAATCTTGCACGATAGCGGCAAGAAAATAACGGCACCGGGGAGTTGATAAAAAAGGGACTTCCTCTCGCGCAAGTCGCATTAAATTGCGGTAGGCAAGTGACGTATCTTTAAAACCGTAGGGAGCGAGTATCTGTTCGATGCGATTCTGGTCTGGATTAGGATCGAACACCAAATCAACCTCGGAATCAAGAGGTCGATCATCAACAAAAGCATCGTGGAGGAGGTGATTAAGAACCCCTCGATTTTCCGCGGTACATTTTTCATATGACGCTTCAAAAGAATCTTCCTTAGACGATTCCTGATTATCAAAAGTCAAAAAATGAGGTGCATGCTGTGCGATAAAATTACCGCGTTCGATTGAGCTTCGAGGTAAACATTGTGTCTGAGTACCGTAGCTTAGCTGCAGACGGTGTTCAATATTTTTTAAAAACCGATAATTTTTCGAGAGTATCGTTTGCTCTTGGTGATTCAGAAATCCAGCTTGCGTTAGGCTTTCCATCGCCTCAAGGGTATTTGAACTACGGACCTCAGGTAAATCGGCTCCGTTCAAGAGTTGCAAGAACTGAATTACAAATTCTACATCTCGGATTCCGCCATGCCCCGCTATAACATCAAAGGCTGCATCGCCAGATCTTTGCGTCAAATTTTCAAGTCGACGCTTCAAAGCCTTGATCTCGGTGATTTCAGCTACGCTTAGATACCGTCGATAAATCCAAGTTGATAACCGGTCAATAAATTGTTTTCCCAACGCGATATCACCGGCCACCGGATGAGCCCTCACAAGCGATTGTCGCTCCCAAGGGCGTCCCACGAGGTCATAGTGCCGAATCGCTTCATCGGCTGCCATAACCAATGGCTTATCGGGGCTGCTCGACGGAGTTGGATAATGGACCCGATAAATTTCCTGGCCATCTACTAAACCTCCCAAAATTTTCTCTAAATCTTTTGCGACAGACTCGAAAAATACCTGATTCGACTTAGATCGGACTCCATCGGTCTTGCCCTCTTCGTCGTAGATACATATCAGCTCGATGTCATTGGAGTAGCTAAGTGCACGACCACCTAACTGACTAAGTGCCAGCACCGCAAAACGGCATTTTTGTCCGTCGGATCTTATGGGATTCCCCCAGCGATCCTCATGCCGCTGAAGCAGAAATTGTACGGTTGCTCTAATAATCGATTCGCAAACCGTTGTTAATTTTTCCGAAATGATTTCTAGAGACGGAAAAAAAATCAATTCCAAGAAACCGATTTGAGTGATTCGCTGATTTTTTAAGCGGTGAAGGCGCGCAACGAGGTCCGAGTCATTTTTATCGAATTGCTGGATCGCTTCACTGATCGAAGCGGACATATCATTCAGATCGCAATTGGCATTTTGCACATGTTCTAATAAGGGAACAATATCCAGATCCTCCAGAACACTGACTCGCAGCGGCTGACTCATCGAAAAAAGGTTGATTAAATTTAGACATACGTCATTGGCTGCTGATTCACCCGAAAAACTGACGTTGGGTGACAGCTTTTGGATCAGGTTGACATAATCGCGCAAGACATCATCCGGATCCGAGGTGAGGGGCAGCAGTTGCGAAAAACGGCCAAGGATTTGGGTCACCAAAGAGGGTGTCAGTCCCGAGTCAGACAAAATCTGGAGTTCTTGCTTTGCTTGTTGCGGATCACGCAGACCCCAGGCAACCAATTGCTCGATAGAAATTTCTGGGAACATAAGTCGCTAATTTGTGAATTCAGGCGACAAGGAATAGACCTCAGGACCCACATGTTCCATTCGTACTTCACCAAACAGCGTAAATGCATTCGCATCGTAAATTGTGATCGGTAGTAATTGACCCTGCTGGCGAAGATTTCCGTCAAAAACAACAATGTCATCGGTCATCGTCCGACCGGTAAGCTGAAGACGATTGCCCTGGTGTTCCTGCTTACGTGACGATTTACTTGGTCCCTCAACAAGTACTTCATACTCTCGACCGATTTTTTGTTGATTCATCTCTTCGCTAATTGCATTCTGAATTGCAAGAAGGGTGTTGTTACGGTCTTTCTTTACTGGATCCGAAATATCATCCGGATATCGGTCTGCACCTTTGGTCCCAGGCCGCTCACTGTATTTAAAAATAAAGCTGTTTTTGAATCGAGACTCTCGAACTAAATCACAGGTTAAGGCAAAATCATCTTCTGTCTCGCCACAGAATCCAACAATAAAATCACTCGTAACTGCCGCTGTCGGTATGTGCTCCCGTATCTTAGAGAGCATCTCGCGATACTGTTCCACCGTATAACCACGTTTCATCTGTCGAAGCATTCGATTCGATCCACTTTGTGCAGGCACATGCAGGTAGTGGGCACATTTTGGTAGATCGCGCACCGCATGTAATAAATCAATCGTCATATCACGCGGATAGTTTGTCACAAATTTAAGCCGATCGATTCCCTGAATGTCACTCAATCGATAAAGTAGATCACTCAAACGGGTTGTTTTTCCAGACTCCTGATACCGGTAACTATTCACAGTCTGGCCGAGTAGCACTATTTCCCGACAACCTTCGTCTGCCAATTGCCTTGCTTCGGCAAGGATTTCATCTGGATTTCTCCCTTGCTCCGGTCCGCGCACTTTGGGCACGATACAATACGTACAGAATTTATCACAGCCGATTTGAATCCTTACAAAGGCCTGGTAGCGCGATGGTCGCATTTCAGGCATCCGGAGTGGGTCATAGCTTTCAAAGCTCTGTTCTACCGTCCTCCGATGTTCACCCTTTCTGTCTAGGCTCACCTCCAACTGTGGGCCACCATTCTCCATCACGCGGTGAATTAAATCTGGAATTTGGTGGAGCTGGCCTGGACCAACGACCAAATCAACAAAGGGGGCTCGCTGAAATACTTTGCTCTGGTGATTTTGTGCCATGCACCCGATTACCCCAATCACCTTTTTCGGGTGCTGTCTCTTTATGTGCTTCAGTCGTCCGAGAGCGCTATAAATTTTTTCTTCGGCGTGTTCACGAACACTGCAGGTGTTAAATAGAATCACATCGGCACGACTTGCTTTTTTCGCCAATGCATATCCCTGTTTGCGCAAGCTGGCTACCACCAACTCGCTGTCCAGCAGGTTCATCTGGCAGCCAACCGTTTCAATATAGAGTTGCTTGGTCAATTAAAAATTCCTTCGGTCAAAAAGTTATTTTTATCCTACCATGATTGCTCAGAGATTGGCGAGGGGAAGCAGCTTGAGTCCTGAAAATCACGCCGCTAGCTAGAGCACCAGAACATTATCCCGATGAATTTGCGAATCGGCTTCCGGCATTCACTCGATATCCCCGAAGAAATTCTGCCGCAGTGAGAATTCGTTTACCTGCGGGTTGCAATCGGTTTATCGCCAATACACCATCTCCCGTTTGCACAGACAGATCATCCAGTTCATCGATGAGCACCCGCCCGGGATACCCCGAGTTATCGCGTTCGCTCAGTGATTTCACGGGCCTGACCGATGCATTATCAACGATGATTCGTAGCGGTAGTCCGGAGTTGGCACAGTAGTAGGTGAAGCTTTTGGGCCAGGGTGTCATCGCTCTAATCTGATTAGAAATTTCAATCGCCGAGCGGGTCCAATCTATCTGACCATCTTTTTTCTGTAATTTCGGGGCGCGCGTCATTTCTCCTTGATTTTGTGTTATGGGATCCAGGGTTCCTCGTGTCATCCGCTCCATCGTTTCCAAAATAAGAACGCTGCCCATAGTTGCCAAACGTGATTCGAGATCCACCGTTGTTTCAGTCGACCCAATCTGTGTAGTCTGCTGGGCAAGAATCGGTCCGGCGTCAACGCCTGCATTCATTTGAATAACCGTGTTACCAGTCTGAGATTCACCGTGATAAATGGCCCAATGAATAGGTGCCGCACCGCGGTACTTTGGTAAGAGCGAAGCGTGTAAATTCAAGCCTCCGTAGGACGCCAGCGATAATGTTTCCGGACTTAAAATTTGCCCGTAATCGCAAACGATGAAAAGGTCCGGCTGTAAGTTACTAAGCAATGCATGCGACGATACCGTATTAATGTCAGGAGGTGAAAAAACTTTCGCAGCCTCCTGATCAGCCCGTGCCCGTACCGGCGATGGGCAAATGATTCCCTTTTTGTTTTTTTTTGTCTCCGGACGTGTAAATACGCCGACCACTTCATGAGCCGACGCATACAATTCGGCGAGCAAGGGCACCGCATACGCACCGGTTCCCAACATTACGATGCGCATGCTATTTCCATTGAGAAGAACAATCCAGACAAATCTTTACTACACACAATAGGCAGATTCCATTGCGGCAAGTCGATCAAATATGATTTCATCCGGTGGAATGACATTTTGCGATCGATTTGCATCATGTGTTTTCTGAAACTGATCCAACTCATCCTGCAGTTGTTTTTGTACAAGATCGGCTAAACGGTCGATAAATAGTATACCGTCTAAGTGATCCGTTTCGTGTTGGATTGCGCGCGCCAGAAGTCCGCCGAAGTCGCCCTCAATGGTTTCACCCGATAAATTCAAGGCCGTTAGATGAATCGATGCTGGGCGTCGAACCGGAGCATACACACCGGGCAGACTTAAACATCCTTCTTCTTTTTCATCTGGATCCTTAGGTTTGGATATCACTGGATTTATAAAAACCATCTCATGCTCTTTTGACCGCTCTTCATGAATATTCAATACGAATAATCGGTAGGGTAAATCGACCTGATTAGCAGCGAGGCCGATGCCCTGTGCTTCGTACATTAATTGAAACATTTCGGTGATTGTTTCTCGAAGCGCAGCGTCAATCCGCTTGAGCGGTTTGCTCTGGTATCGAAGCGTTGGATGGGGATATTTGATGATTTCCACCGGATCATACCTCGCGAAAGCAGTCACCTGCGTTGGTGCAATGATTTTCACCACATCATGCATGTTTACACATGCATTCACGGGATTAATCGTGCCGTGCTCGATAACATCGGGTAAACTATCGAACCGAACAAGTATATCCCTGTGAATCTTTTTTTTCACGCCCCATTTTTATCGAACGTCAGATCCCATGCATAATCAGCGTCCCCTTTCGGACGACCGGAAGGCACTCCGACACATGCTGCCAGCGTGGTTTACATCCATGGTCTTTCATGGCTTGCTCTTGATCCTGTTAGTGATTGGAATTCGTTCTATACCCCCAGGTGTGGTTACCGAACCGGATCGGACAACCGGAATTGTGCTGAAGCGGGTCACATCGCAAGGGGAATACTACGAAGGTGAAGACTCCGAGATCTCGGTAGCTACCGATATGGCGAGTGCCACCGAGAGCGGGAACAGTTTTGCCGCACTGCCTGGAGCGGGAGAATCCCCGTTGGACACCAGCGCCTTTCTACCGGACCCCGCGGCGGGTGTCGGCCCTGCTGTGGCCAACAACGATAGCGGAGGTCGACTGGGATTGGAAGGAAAGGGGGATGGTCTCAGAAATATCGACGGTGGAAAGGTGAGAACAGGAGTATTCGGCGTCACCGGTGTCGGAAATAAATTCGTTTATCTCTTTGATCGATCCGGAAGCATGGAGGGTCGTCCCCTGGAGGCGGCCAAGCGTGAGATCACAAATAGCCTTCAGGATCTTGGAAAATTGAACCAATTTGAAATTATTTTCTACAACGAATTTTTAGACATTTTTCATCCCTCACAGGATAAAAACTTTTCCGGAAAACTCTTTTTTGCGAGTGAAAAAAATAAATCAGCGGCCGATGAGTACCTGCGGAAAATTGCTGCCAATGGGGCAACTCGTCATTTGGATCCATTATTGAAAGCCATCGCGCTCAATGGCGATTGTATTTTTTTTCTTACCGACGGAACTGAACCAAGCCTCAGTAATTCAGACCTTGCGCGCATACGACGGCGAAATAAAGGGCGCGCGACAATCAACGTCATTCAATTCGGCAGCGATGTCGAAGTGGGAGATAATTGGCTAAAGAAAATTGCAAGAGAGAATGGAGGCGAATATCTATTCTTTAATACCGATCGACTCAGCCCAACCAATGCAGCAGACTAATTTTTTTGGAGTGATACTTATTATCATCTGGTATACATTCCACCGATGCAGGCCGACGATCAAATGGATTATGTACCTGCTGATAATGGCTTTTGTAATCGGCCACTTTGGTGGTTTTGCATCGGCAGATATCGTAGCGAGCGATACGGTGCACTACCGGCAGCAGCAGGTGCGACAGTTGAAAGGAACAATCGTTGATTTCAACGGCCAAGGTTTGACGATCATGTTGACAAGTGGGCAAAAACGGGTGATTCCCGCCGAGCAGGTGATACGCATTGACTCTCAGCGTACACCCGCGCAGCGGGCGGCACGGCTGGCAACCAAAGCGGGGCAGTTTGAAAAAGCTGCAAGCAACTATTACCGCCTTCTGGAAAGTGGGGCCGAAGATCGCAATTGGGTGCAATGTGAAATCCGTTCGGAGTTGGTTCTGGCACTACGAGCGGACGGGAAACACTTTCAAGCGAGCAAGGCATTTCTACAATTATTCCACAAAGATCCGGGAACTCCATATATGCATTGCATTCCATTGATCTGGGCCGGGGGATTCACTCCATCTCCCCAAGCGGAAGCGACTGCCGTGGCGTGGATGGAGGATCTAGCAAGGCCGATAGCCCAACTTCTTGGAAGTAGTCTGCTCCTGGGAACTCGAAAATCACAACAGGCCGAACGCGTACTTCTCAACTTAGCCGAGACAGCAATACCACCCCTCAATGCACTCGCCAGGGCTCAATGGTTGCGCACGCAGTTACCATATGCCTCGGCGGATAAGATTGAGCTATGTCGCAAAACAGTCGAACAACTTCCCCTGTCGCTACAGGGGGGGCCCTATTATATTTTGAGCAGGCTTTACGAGCGCACCGGAGAGAATCGTAAGGCCGCGGTCGCTGCGATGCGCGTGGCAATTCTTGATGATGCTAACCCAAACCTTGCCGCCGAGGCATTACTCACGGCTTGGAAAGTAAGCGTTGAAGCTCGCCTTCCAACCGAGGCAAAAAAAATTTATACCGAACTGATCAACACTTATCCTCAAAGCACGGCAGCGGCCGAGGCCAAGCAAAGAAAAGAAGACCTCGACTAAGTGCCCTAAAATGATAATTATGCATGACGTTTTTATGACTGGAGGGCGGTTTCTCTTTGCCGCCTCACTTCATCTAGTGTTATGGACGAACGCAATCGCCGCTGATAGCACATCTGACAGAGAGGCCGAAGCGATGCGGGGGCAGGATGGATTTTTTGAGATCGTTTTTTCAGGCGGTGTAACCGGATTTCTGATTGTCATGCTACTGCTTGGTCTTTCTATCAGCCTTGTAGCCCTCATTATCGAGCACTTATTATCTCTCCGGCGAAATATTCTTCTTCCGACAGGACTTGCCGGAGACGTGCAACGGTGTCTTGTGGCAGGTGATGTGAGTGGAGCAAATGCCGCGTGCAAAGCGAAACCGAGCTTCTTGAGCGTTGTGTTGCAGGCAGGAATCACAGAGGCCGAAAGTGGATGGAGTGCAGTTGAAAAAGCCATGGAGGATGCGACGGCAGAACAGGCGGCCAAGCTGCTGAGAAAAATAGAATATTTGTCGGTGATTGCGAATATTGCGCCGATGGTCGGGCTGTTGGGTACAGTTTTTGGAATGATCTTTGCCTTCCAGGAAGTGGCAAGCACAGAAGGCAGCGCGCGGGCTGCAGATCTTGCCACCGGAATTTATCAGGCACTTGTTACCACCGTCGGAGGGCTGTTAGTGGCGATTCCCGCCCTGGCCGCATTCGCAATCTTTCGCAATCACATTGATCAATTGGTTGCGGACGGATCGCACTTGGCACAACAGGTGTTTTTGCCACTGAAACGTCGACGCAATCAACGAAAGCAAGCTGCGAGTACGAGTGCTTCAAATCCGCCACCAACGCAAACGTAAAAATCGTATTCGGAATTTTTTATGCGTGTTCCTCTGAGCAATCGTGGTGGCCGATTGGAAATGAACATGACACCGATGATTGATGTAGTCTTTTTGTTGATCATCTTTTTTCTTGTTTCCAGTCATCTTCAAAAACAGGAAGCGCACGCCGAGCTCGACCTGCCGGCCGCAGAAACCGGAGATGAAAATGTTCAGGCCGATAACAGAACACTGACTGTTAATATTTCATCTCGGCAGTCTGGTTTTCAAATTTCCTTCGGATCACGCATTGTGCCGCCTGCGAAACTGAGGACACAGTTGCAGAGCGAATTGAAACGAGCTCAGGGGAAGCTCGAAGTGCGTATTCGAGGAGATCGCTCCATTCCCTACAGGGCGATCGAGCCCATCCTGGTGAGTTGTGCAGAGTTGGATATTTGGAATGTGCAATTCGCGGTAATCCGGCCTATCGATGATCTAAATTAACAGCCCACGTCCATCGCAATTTATGTGCGGATAACAAAAACAGCAAACTGATGCGGATTCCTGATTTCAATAAGCAAGCGGAGAAGCGCCGGGATGTCACGATGACACCAATGATTGACGTGGTGTTCTTATTGCTAATTTTTTTCATCTGCACAGCGAGTTTTCAGATTGTGGAGCAAAATCTTCCGAGTCGCATTCAACTCGAATTACCCCCGGGCACCGAAATCGTAGAGACATCTGATATGACTGAAGAAATGGATCCGGTGCTGATTCGTATCAGGTGGTCACTCGGCGCTCCGACCTGGAGCATCAACGGGCAACCATGTGCGCAATTACAAACCGTTGAGCGAAAGCTTCTGGCACTTTCAAAGATTAATTCGGGGGTCCCATTGATCCTCGACATTGGTCCAGACGTGCCTCTGGGTGATGCGATCTACACTTACGATTTGGGGCGTAAAGTTGGGTTTTCCCAAATTCAATTTGCTGCGGATGCGTCTTTCGCCAAATGATAAGATGGGAATTGTGGTTGATGCCCATAAAACACTTAGCATCAAAATAGAGGCGCTTCAATCTATGCCGTTAAAATTCAGCAGATCCCCGTTGCACACCGCCTATATCGGATTGCTCACCACGTTTATCGCAGTGGGGTCGGTTGCTGTTCTGCCGAATGACTGCCCTGCCCTAGTAACGGAAGATCAACAGGCGGCCGAAGAGAAGTTCATCGACGGACTCTTGGATAGACGACTTTTCCCCCTAGCAGTTTTAGCTTGCGAGGAACGTCTCGCGGTCAACACCCTCGATCCCATATCACGCGTTAATACGGTGGTGGATTTATCACGTGCCTATACCGCTTGGGCAAGGCAATGCTCCCCACAATCCAGTGTCGCACATTGGAAACAAGCTGAAAATGTTTTAGAGCGTTGGCTTGAAGATAATCCAGAGAACGTTTTGGACCCAATGGTATGGAGGCAACGCGCACACGTTGCGCTACTACGTGGAAAATTCATCCGGCAGCTCAGTGCGGGGGTCTTGGATCCGAAGCCAAAGAGAAAAGAGTCAATTCGGTATTTGCAGCATGCTCAAAAGACTGCTGAAAAGACTCTTAAAAAAATTAATAAGGCTCTGCACTCTTCTGTGGAAAACCGGTTACCGAACAGTGCTTTGCTTCGTCTCCAAACGGCGGCAGAAAAAGATTTATCCCAGAGCTGGATGGAGCAGGCACGCTGTTATCAAGCAGGGAGCTCTGATCGCATCCATGCCCTGCAACAAGCCAAGGAGATCCTTTCCCCTCTCGCTGCAAAAAATGACCCCATCGATTGGGATAGCCGAGTTTCGCGATTAGCCTGTCTAAGATTACTTGGAGGTAAAAAAGATCAAAATCTTTTTCAGCAACTGAAAGACTCCTATCTATCAGAAAATCTACCGGTCGATGTGCGAGGTCAAATTTGCCTGGAATTGGCCAGACAATTCAGTGCAAGTGGGCGTTATCTCGACGCACTCAAGGCATTGAATCAACCGGTGAATTACAGCCCAGAGGTGGAGGCGGAAGTTGATTTCTGTGAACTGCAAGTCATGCTTCAAGCTGCTAGTAACGAGAAAATAGAAAACACCAAAAACTGGAACGCGCGTGCTGAAAGTCAACTTGAGTTGATTGAGAATCTCCACGATCCGTATTGGTTGCAGCGAGCACGAGCACTCTTCGGACGTCAAATGACTATTGACCCATCGCAACATGGATATGCGTTGTTAGAGAGGGCCGCGGAGGGGCTTTATCAAGCAGGACAATTTACCGAGTCCGCTAGAATCTATGATGAAGCGGCGAGAAAGGCGGACAATCAAAAAGACCTCGCGAAAGCGTTTGAGCTTTACCTTAAATCCGCAATGATCCAATACGAAATTCAAAACTATCGGGCGGCAAGTAAAAAATTGAGGCGCATCGCGATCACCTATCCCCAAGAATCAGGCGCCGCAGAAGCGCATCTAATGGCCGCTTACAATATTGCTCAAGCTTTGAAAGGGAGTCCACCGGAAGCGTTTTCACCATACCAAGAGTTATTGAGGGATCACCTTCGACGATGGCCCACGGATAACTCTTCGAATCGAGCACGACTCTGGTTAGGCCGCATGCTAGCCGCCGAAAAAAAATGGTCTTCTGCAAGTGAAATTCTATTTGAAATCGATCCGAGTAGTTTGGTCTACCCGGAGGCAATCCGAATTGCGGGAACATGCTGCCTCAGAAATTGTGCCGATTTAGCAGAAAAAAATGATCCCCAGTTGAGCAAACGGTCAACTGCATTGACTCAATCCATGCGCGATGCCGCCGAGAGGCTTATCAATGCCGGCAGCCCGATGGCGGCCTCGGTGGTCGCCGACGCCGCGGCACTGCAGATGCACTATTCACCGATTCCATATCGTGGTGTACTCGAACTGATCAAGCAGGGACTGGGGAGTATTGCTCAGGATGATCGGAAAAATCATGCGCGGCTTCATGCACTTCAGGTGGAATGCTTGGTGGGATTGGGACGTTTCGGGCAAGCGCTTGATGTACTTAAGGCATTCACGGGTGACACTCAAGACATCATTAATCTGATATTGAATATACATAAGATTAAGGTTCGGAATGGTAACCAAAATGATCCAAACCAAACGTTTGATACACGGGCAAAGATCAATATGGCGTGTTTTCAAATTCTGGGTGATTTTTCTGCATATCCCGAGAAAAAGCAACTGACGTTAATACAAGCCGAAACGCTTGCCCTGCTTGGTAAGACGAAAGAGGCTTTGACTCTGCTCCGTAAATTGGCGGCTGAATATTCGGGAGACGGGAAAATTCAATCACGGTACGCGGATTTACTTCTTGAGCAAAGTGACGCCACATCTCGACGAGAAGCACTAAGTAAATATCGAGAGATCACTAGGCGCTCCCGTCCGCAAACCGAACAGTGGTTCGCCGCTAAATATGGAGAAGCCAAGGCGCGAATGCTGCTTGGCAACGTGAGGATGGCCGCGCAGACAATCCGAACCACGCAAGTGCTCTATCCCGAACTAGGGGGTGATCTTTGGCGAGAACGTTTCGAAACGTTATTGGCCACATGCACTGAGACTGAAGCCGAAAGGCAATAGGTCCTGATTCGTGGTAAGTCCGCAAGCTACCACGGACCACGCACATAATTAACGCCGAATTGGGCCGTATCGCTGGGCCAGTATGGGGTCGCAAGAAATCGCCCACCAGGCCCCATGACTGCACCCGGATAAGGCCTGCCGAACTGCGGATAAATGCGTGTGAGGCGCGTATTTCCAACGCCCCAGCCCATACTGTACTGTCGCTCGGCGGTCGGCGGAACAACCAAGGTCGTTGGGGCACCCCAAGGCGTGTAGTAATAGCCGCACTGCCAGGGATAACTCAGGGCTGTCTGACACTTTCGTCCGCAATGACCATAGTTCGCCCAGTACGCCCCGCTGGTCGGCAGGCATGTGCCGCTCTGGCACGTCGGGCACCCCGGCACCGAACTTAATTCACTTGGTGCTTGAGCAACACATAAACCGGCCCAAAAAAAGATGAGTAGAGCGGCGGTAGACTTCATATCCTCATTTCCTATCACAGTCTTTTATTTCCCCAAGCGGGGATAAAATTTGGTTTTGTGAATCTTTTCTGCTTGGATCCGTCTACTGGTTATCGCCAGCGGACTTTTGTTTTCACAGCGGATCCGTCTGGATGGATGCGAAAATAGGTGCGGTCATGTCGGTACATCATTTCGTGGGGAAGCAGCGGTTGATAAGTGTAATAGGTGTGCCCCACAAGAGCGGGTGTCGGTTGTGGGCAAAGATAAAGCTGTGCCGGGACCCCGCATGAGGAATTCCCCACATAGTAATTATAGAAAAGGTCTTGCTGCGAAACGGGATAACCACACTGTATATTGGAGCGGCCATAGGAAGGCCTGGACGCAAGTGAAGCTTCAACACACAAGCCACCGATCACCAACAATAGGGTGAGCATCGAGAGCCGCTGAACATGGCTTCGCATCGGTTTACTCCTCCGGAAGGGGTCAGTAGTGCGGTTCTACTCGGCGACAGAAACGGACGTGTGCCGAAGACAAAGACTGCGTCTCGTCTACCAAAAAGATTCGGTCAGTTACGCTTGTACAGGTGAATCTTTATATGTTGAAAGCATGGATTTCAGCGGTTATCGGCTGGAAAACACCTGTGAGTCGGATGCCTTGGGCGGTATAATCCGCAACAACCGCAAACCTTATCAAACTCCGTGCGCTCCGCCGACTCGACAATCGGTCGGGGCTTCCCTCAGAGTTGTCCCTCAGGGATCTAATCGGAAGGCTTCGATCAAGACGTTTTTTTGCGAGGAGACAGGCGCTTGGCAAAAGTGAAGGCAAAAAGAAAAAAAAATAGCGCTTCAACTTCTCGGGTCGCCACCAATGGCGCTGTTCGAAAGAAAAAACGTAAGACCTCATCGAACAACGGGTCGGCATCTGCAGCCAGCAGTAACACCAATGGAGCGTCCGCCCGTAAACGATCGTCACGACGCGCCACGGCGCAATCGATGGCAGCCAGTCAGCGAGACATTTCGGTCAGTGAATTTTTCGCAAAAAATCGGCATCTGTTGGGATTCGACAACCCCCGGAAAGCCCTCCTGACCACCATCAAGGAAGCGGTGGACAATTCACTAGACGCCTGTGAGGAGGCGGGAATCTTACCGGAAATCTGGGTTCACGTCGAAGCGACTGGCAACAACCGTTACAAAGCCGGTGTGCAAGATAATGGCCCGGGAATACTCAAAAAGCAGATTCCGCTTATTTTCGGAAAGCTGCTGTACGGATCTAAATTTCATCGCCTGCGGATGAGTCGTGGCCAGCAGGGTATCGGCATCAGTGCCGCTGGAATGTACGGAGTTCTTACGACTGGTAAGCCGGTTAAAATTTCATCAAAAACCTCCAAGCGGAAACCAATTCATTATTACGAAATTCAAATCGACACAAAAAATAATAAACCGGAAATCCTTAATGGGCGAGGAAACGGCGCGGATATTCCAGCCGGACCAAAAGGAGAAACATGGATGACCAAGCATGGTGTCGAGTGGGTCAGCCGATCCGGCGATGATCCTGAAGACACTACAGCAAAAGAAGTTGTAAGTGGAACAAGGGTCACAATCGAACTCGAGGCTAAATATCAACGTGGTCGAGGAAGTGTCGATGAATATCTTGAACAAACCGCAATTGCAAATCCTCACGTAACACTACACTATCTCGATCCTGACGGCGGTTCTCATCACTATAAACGCTCTACGGAGACGCTTCCTGATGAACCGAAAGAAATCAAGCCGCATCCCTACGGCGTTGAATTAGGAAGATTACTTGCGCTGTTGAAAGCGACAGACGCCGGAACGCTCTCGCAATTTTTAACGTCTTCGTTTTCTCGGGTCAGCCCTGCGGTTGCAAAAAAAATATGCGCCGCAGCCGGACTCAAAGTGCGGTCGAGCACAAGAAAAATCGGGCGTGGTGAAGTTGACCGTCTGTATGAAGCAATTCAGGGAACAAAAATCAGTGCGCCGAAAACTGATTGTATTGCTCCCATCGGAGAAGAGCTTCTGTTGAAAGGATTGCACCAGGTGGTTCCCGGTGAATTTTATGCCGCGGCCACGCGGCCGCCGAATGTTTACCGGGGAAATCCATTCCAGATTGAAGTTGCCCTCGCTTATGGTGGTACGACTGCCGCGCAGCGGATCACGAGGGAAACCCTAAATGAGCTACTTACGGAAACTGATTTGCGAACCCTGAGACAATTTTTAATTCACACATTCGATGGAATCGGTTCCGAGGCGTCCGAACGCATTCTCAAAGAAGCGGACCTGGGAAATCGACTTTCACCTGGGAAAATCGCCGGGAAACAAATCGACGCGTTGCATGACGCGATGCGCAATGTAAACATCGGTGAAGGACAAACCATGAACGTCTTGCGGTATGCCAATCGCGTTCCACTGCAGTTTCAACCGGCTGCTTGTGCGATTACGCAAAGTATTTTGAACACGAATTGGAGACCATATGGCCTGAGTCAATCACGTGGGTCTCTGCCCAGTGGTCCGGTAACAGTAATGATTCACATGGCAAGTGTCTGGGTGCCTTTTACCAGTGAATCGAAAGAAGCGGTCGCGTCCTATCCTGAAATTCAGAAAGAATTGCGATTGGGGCTCCAGGCGGTCGGCCGAAAATTGGGCATGTACCTTCGTCGCCGTATTCGTGTTCGCCAGGAGGGTGAACGTCGAAATATATTTCTTCGCTATTTGGGTGAAGTAGCGAGCGCGGTGAGTGAAATCAATCGTGCCAATCGGCAGGATCTGTATGACCAACTCTTAAAAATAGCAACCAAAAAGACCGCGGAAGCGGATGTCAAGCTCGACAGTCGCGGGCGGCCCGTCGAGGAAGAGCTTGACCTGGGAAAAAATGTGTTGATTGTTGATCCCAACCAGGTTGCTGACCAGTTGTCGGCAAAATGAATTCTGTATTATTCGGATCACAAATTCCTCGTTTAGAGAGAAATAGCGGATGGCAAAGAAACCGGTGAAGACCAGGTCCAAGAATTCCAAGGTGAAAAAGGCGTCAAATAGTGCGCCAAGCAAGAAAGTGGTGGCCGGATCCTCAAAAGTAAAGCGACCCAAGGCGCGGGTATCAACAAAAGATCGCAAAACTTTGGGTGAGCTGGTTTCGATGGCTGATCAGGTAGTGCTCGCTGCGCGGCGAAAACGGGACCCGCACCTGGATATTCCGACGCGCAGTCTCTCAAACGTGAAGTTTAACCGACGAAAACGCTTCATTGAGATGGGAAAAAATACGAACCGTCGGTTGTTGTTTAATCTCTCCCAAGCAAAGAGTTATATGCAGACGATGCTTGTCGGAAGTGGTTGCAAACAGTTGATTGAGCAGGGAAAAAATACGAGTATTCGTGGTCTCTACTACATGCTGAAGCACACCATCGACGGTACTAAGGAGAATACCTTCGAAGAGCAGTCTGAGTGTGATCCGGTGATTGAAGATGTTGAGGTGCTGCTGGGAAGTCTGCGCGAGGAGTTGCATCTCTATGCAGATAAGCGCGGGGAAATGGTAGGTAACCTGACGCTGGAGGATAACGGTGATTTAATCGATTGTGCGCGGATGGGATCGGGGGGATATGGTATTCCGTCCATCGTTGAGCCAAATGTGATCAACTTCAAAAAGTGCACTGCTAAATTCGTGCTGCATGTGGAGAAAGGTACAGTTTGGCAGAGATTCAACGAGGATAAATTCTGGAAAAAACATAACTGTATTCTAACGCATGGTGCCGGGCAGCCTCCGCGGGGCGTTCGGCGGCTACTCAATCGCATGCATAACGAATTAAATCTTCCTATCTTCTGCTTACTCGATAATGATCCGTGGGGATATTACATCTACAGCGTTATTAAGCAAGGTTCAATTAATCTCGCCTATGAGTCTCAGCGCATGGCGATACCCAAAGCAAGATTTATTGGTTTGCGTAGCAAAGACTATGAGCGTTGCGGGCTATCACCGAGTGTACGGATCGACCTCAATGAAAATGATCGTAAACGCGCGCGACAAATTATGGGTTATCCCTGGTTCGAACATAAAAAAGCGTGGCAAAAGGAGATTAATTTAATGCTGAAAAACGACTTCAAGCTTGAGGTCGAAGCACTCATCAGCAAAGACATTAGCTACGTGACTGAGCAATATGTGCCTGACCGATTGGCGGATGGAGACTGGCTAGATTGATCGGATGTGTCGGGTAGCCACTTATGGGTTCGACCCCGTCCACCGATTATTCTTATTAAGTGAATCCGCATGCGGGTATCATGCGTCGATTTTAAACAGTCGCAAGCACGAAAAAATCATCGAAAAAGCGCCGATAGTCGCAAAAAATGTTTTGGCTTGGTCAAAGGGTGTGTCGCCCATGTACACAAAAATACAATGATGCCAGTCAAATTTAAGGCCGCTGTCTTCAGGCGGTGCGCGGTCGACAATATCTGTATTCGGTTTTTGGAGATCCGGTTTTTGGAGCAGACCTGACGACCTGCGGAGTGACGGGCGGGGATTGGCCACGGCGACTGGAACAGGCTGCGCAGCCACCCACCGATTTGGTTCACTCGAGGAAGGTGCGGAAGTTGCCTGGGGCCTTTTGAACTTCTGCGACCCATCATCGATGATCCGCTGTGATTGTTCGCGCTGTAGGGTGGCAGAGACATCGGCGAGAAAAAAATCAACTCGACTGCAAACGCTACCTACGGTATGTCCTCTTTTTGCGCCAAGCAGCACTCCGGCAAGTTCTCCGTCGGCGTTGAAGATTGGGCCGCCGGAGTCTCCTTGGCGGGCCTCGGTGGAAAGTTCGACCATTTCAAATGGTTGATTTCGTCCAGGGGCAACATACTGGGTACACCGACCGCTGGCTGACTGATAGTCGCCTCCACCGTATCCGGCAATCGAAAGCCAATCTCCACGAAGTGGTACTTTTTTTGACAGTGGCACTGGTGCCACTTTGGGCCGCCAGATTCCAACTGCCGCTAAGTCCCAGGCGTCATCGAGTTTCATGACGGTTCCCCCGGAGCGAAATCCGTCCGGAAAAATTACTTCTACCGGGCCCTCGGCACCGCGGACGACATGCCAATTGGTAATCACCAAACCAAAGTCCTCAGTAACATGGATCAATGTTCCTGACCCAAGGGATGTTGTTTTACCCTCGCGAGCAACAATCCGCACCACCGCAGGGTGTGGGATTTGTTGTTTGCGAGTTACCGAATTCGTCTGTGGTACCGATAGCGGGGGCAGAGCACGGGGACCCCGTACCATAGATGGTGGTCGTCACAATCCACCCGGTGTGCAGTTTTGTCCCCTGCCAACGATCGGGATTAGCACATAAAAGATGCACGCAAAAGGAACTATTAGGGAGCGATGAAACAAGATCTGGCGACCTCAAAGGGGAGGTGGGTCGCGATCCATCGCGGAAGATGAAAATGCACAGCAGTAAGATTCGACTTCGTGTAAAATCCTACAGTTGAATCAGGATCGGCATCAGAAGGATAAGAAATTCTATTTTTTGATCGGCACCGTAAGCTTTACCCAATCGGTACGACCGTTTGTTGGCGTTACTGGGTCTTGTGGTCCGGCGTGCATTTCACCTGAAATCGCAGTACACAGCAAATCCCGAGCAGCAGAAGACTTGTGAATGCTATCGCGTATTTGATCAATAAAGACCATTGCGTTGCAGCGGTTGTAGTAACTGGGTGGCTCAGGTTTGAAGCCAATGTGCTTGGGTCACCGTAAAAAATTATGCCTGATGGGAATACGGTGTCGGTGGGTTTAAATGCATCCCATTCTCTCGCGCCGCGGTCGTAACGAGACGCGAGAGAATCATCTTCGGGATTGTCAAAAGATGAAATGTCGAGGTACGTAGCGTGCTGCGATTGAAACGCTTTGAATGAAGGGCCGAACATGGACGTTTCCGTGGGCGTAGACAGCAATGATGATGCTGGACTGCTGCGTGCCGCTGAATTTGGGGACGTGTCCTTCGTGTACTTGCCTTTCTTCACCTTACTGACAATCCCCCAGGGATCGCGGAGCGAACCTGCAAGCGGATTGTCTGGTTCACCTGCATCTAACGAACAGCAGGCGAGGCAAAGGAGGGCAAACGCATGAAATGAACGCATAACCAATTGAAACGGGTCTCCGTGCACCAAGTCAAGAGAAACTGCTTGCATAGAACCGAACGGTGTACAGGTGCTGGATCACGCAAGTGACTCGCCATTGCACTTTGGTCATCATGACGTTTTAATAGCTCTATTAGGGGGTTCCTACTTGACGGGTGAGGCTGATAGTGGTTAGGCTGCGTGCTCGGTTGCTTGTCAATTCGGACAGAGTTTTCCGCACGTTTCATTGCGCTAAGGATCGACAGCTTCCTCCATTCATCCGCGCAAAACGTTGCCACAAGTATCTTTTATACCAACTTTTAATCTCACCAACGGTAGAAGTACGCTTCCATGAATCCAGTGGTCATAGATACCCGGGCAACCCAAGATCCGCGCGATGTGGTACATCGAGCAGTGGAAGCGCTAGCAGGTGGACGCTTGGTCGCGTTTCCTACCGAAACCGTATATGGTTTAGCCGCCAGCGCGCTGGATGAGGGTGCCGTCGATCGACTGATTGATGCAAAAGGCCGCGGCCAAGGCCACCCATTCACTCTAGCCGTACGTAGTGCCGAGGAGGCGCTTGACTATGCGCCTGATTTAAGCCCGATGGGTCGTCGTCTTTCTCGACGTTGTTGGCCTGGACCCATCACTCTCGTTGCAGAGAACAACCACCCAGAAAGCCTACTCGCGCAGCTCCCGACGAAAGTGAAACAGGCTGTTGTTCCGAATGGAACCGTAGGGCTCCGGGTTCCTGCACACCCTCTGATTTTAGATGTGTTGCGGATGTTGACCGGGCCGGTTGCTTTGACCAGCGCGAATCAGACCGGTGAGCCAGAGGCAATCACTGCCGAAGAGGTTGTGTCTGCATTTGGTGACCAAATTGACTTGGTACTTGATGGCGGCAAAAGTCGACTCGGTCAACCCTCATCTGTAGTTAGAGTTCATGAAACAAGCTATGACATTTTGAGGGCGGGAGTCGTTACTGAACAGCATCTCAAGCGGCTATCAAGTGTCATGATCTTGATCATATGCACAGGCAATACGTGTCGCAGCCCGATGGGCGAAGTGATAGGAAGAAATCTTCTTGCAAAAAAAATAGGTTGCAATGACAACGAAGTTGATGAGCACGGCGTGGTGATCACCTCTGCCGGAATCGCAGCAATGGCCGGTGGCCAGGCTTCACCTCAGGGAATTGAAGTGATGAAAAAAATTGATCTCGACCTGACAAGTCATTCTGCGCAGCCTGTTTCTGAGCAAATGGTACGTCATGCCGACCTGATTCTGACGATGACCCGTGGACATCGTGAAGCATTATTATCTCAGTGGCCGGAAGCGGCGTCTCGAACAGAAGTTCTACGTCTTGATGGGAAAGATGTAGCCGACCCTATCGGAGAGTCGGTAGCGGAATATCAACGCTGCGCGGAGCAAATTCGCAAAGAGTTAGAAACTCGTATTGAGAAAATTACGTTGAACAACTGACCGAAAATTACCGATTGCTTTGCCATTGGAGGAAAAGAGCTGTATGAGAATTTCGATCGGAAGTGATCACCGTGGGGTAGATGTTAAGCGTCAAATCTCTGATTTGTTGCGTCAACTTGGGCACGATGTGGCTGATGTGGGTACCCAAAGTGAAGAGAGCGTGGATTACCCTGATATCGCAGCAGAGGTCGGGAGGCGCGTAAGTCAAAACGAGGTAGACCGTGGAATACTGATATGTGGAACCGGAATCGGAATGGCCATTGCAGCGAATAAATTTCCGGGCGTGCGGGCCGCGCCATGCCACGACGACTTGACTGCCGAAATGAGCAGGCGACACAACGACCTCAATGTACTATGTCTCTCAGCCGACCTACTTGGAGTGAAGCTTATCGATCATATGGTTGAAATTTGGCTCTCCACGGAATTCGATGGAGGGCGTCATGCCCGTAGGGTCGAAAAGATAGGCGAACTTGACCACCATCTCGAGAACGTCGAATCAATCGCGCCTGCCAAGAGCAACGAACTCTGAAATCACTCACCCCGCTGCCACTCGCTACCTGTACCCCCGTTTCACACTGTGACGATTACAGCGAGTCTACCGGTGAAGTTTCTCAGTTGTATCGATCAATTGATTGGTGATTTCTGCTGTTTTTTGAAATCTCACTTCTCCGCCTGTTGAACGGCAACAAATCGCTGTTAGAGTCGATGGAAGTCTAATTAAATCTGGTATCACACAGGCAGATTTACACTATTTCATTGGCACAAGCGGGTTCATGATGGAAAATCCTGAGGCGAATTCATTTCAATTTGATGAGGTGGATCACTTACTCCGAAATGCGGAATTGCGTGACCAGATCGAACCCTATGTAGACGAGTCCATTTGTCGCGTGAATGTTCAATCATTGTCTACGGCGAAAGAAAATGAGTTCCTGGCCTCTATGCTTGCCTGGGAACGGGCGCCAGTGCTGCCGATCCAAGCTTGGTTTGATCCGCCCTTATCGATCCCAAGACCAGCTGATTTTTGCATGGATCTTGAAGGTGCTGATACACTGCACCAAGTACTCTGGGAAACCATTTATCGTTTGTTCGAAAAACGAATCGTGCTCGAATTTACCGATCACCTTTCTGACCGCGAGCTTTATCAGGTGATCTTTCGAGATATTCTTCCCAGCGAAGAAAAGAAAATGGAGGATAGTCAAAGCTACCTGCACTGGGATTGTGCGGATGCAACGCGAAATCCGGAAATTTATTTGCGGTACTATGCCTCGGACGAAGAACGAGAGGAGTGGGAGCAAGAATACGGACATCCACCTCCCGAGCGTACCAGGGCACCATTCCTCCGGCAGCTACCGAAAAAGCCGCTTTAACGATCAGGCTCTTGTCGATCTTTATATTGCTGGCTCGCTCGCTCCAGCGTTCGACGTTCTTTACTGGAAAGACTTGCCGTGCCCTCCCGATTAATTTTCTCTAGTAATCGGTCAACCTCGTCGGCCAACTTATCCTGTTTTGGCTGGTGAAGTCGCACGTTACGCCGTGGTCCAAACCGCTCAAAGTGTTTGCGACTCGGTATCAAACTGCTCAATTCCCAGCCGGTCCTGAAATAAATCCAGCCACATGCAGCACCAACCAGATGTGCCGTATGAGCGATGTGGGTATCGCTGAATGTTCCGACAAAGTCATAAAGCAGAAAAATGATACCTAGAACCCACGCGCGTACAGGAATTACAAAATACAACAATAAAGTTCGCTGCGGAAAATGACAGATGTAAAGAATAATGACACCGGCAACGCCTCCTGATGCGCCCAGTAAACTTACCCGGGTTCCAGTGATCAGCTCCTGGGAATAGAGGCCTAAAAATCCAGCAATCGCAATGGTGGAAATGTAAAAGGCGAGAAATTGACGCTTGCCATAGATACCCTCTACCTCCCGCCCAAAAAACCACAGGCAGAACATATTGCCCAGAATGTGAAAAATGTCACCCCTCGAATGAACAAATCCATAAGTGACAACTTGCCAAATTTTCCAATTACTTATGAAAAGCCCGCTATCAAGTGCCAAATACTTTTCTGTGATATTCGTTTGGTCAAATAATATTTCAAACAAATAAACAATGGCATTGATGATAACCAACCGAGTCACCATCATCCGGCCTTGGCCACCACCCTGGTAGGATGAAGAGTTGCCAAAATCATACTCCGATGGGGGCTGCTGATAATAATCTCGATTATCGAGTCCCATAAAACACCTATAGTCTGTGATGAATTCCTGTGCGGATGAAAAAAGATCCGCGTTTCATGGCTTATCGCAGAAAAGCGGCTCCCGCGGATCGCGGGAAGCTAAAAATCGGATCCGCCGCACGCGTGACTTATCAGGATCCCGAAGTCGCATTGGGGTCAGGAGCGCGGCGATCAATTTCTTTGACCGCATTTAGTTGCTTTTCCGTCAGTTTCTTACCGAGCTGGATGGTCTCATCGCGGATTTCAACCAATCTTCGATTGCTGGCGGTGTACTTTCTGCGGATCTGAGAGACGAGCTGATCGATAATTTTACGGTCCTGAACGAATTGTTGCTGATCCCGAGCGAGTCGGCCTTTTTCCTTTTCAAATAGATCGATCACCTTTTGTTTGTCCGTAATTAGGGTCTGCACCTCTGTAATTTTGCTCACTGTCTCAGCAATTTCAAAATCTTGACGCTTCCGCTCATGATACAGTTCGCGAAAAAGATGGGCATAGTCCCGCAGCTGGCGCGAATACCGAGGCGATCCATCTTCCTCGATGCGTTCCACAACTTCATTATCGATTAGTGTGCCGATTGCGGGGATCGCCTCGACCTCTAACGTACCTCCTGTAATAGAGTCGCGGATGGCAATCGTCCGACCCGCCTCGGCACCCTCGCGGGGCAGCCATACATTCTGACCTTCGACAAATCGTGCCTTGGCATCTTCATCCGGGTAGTCCTCAAGGAATTCGACTAGTTCTTCGATACGCTCCGGTGGATGTCCGGGCTGCGCGGATTGGTAATCGTCTATAAATTCCTGAACTGTCCGCTCGGGCAATATTTTACGCAAACGAGTCACCCGATCCATCGCATCAAATGCGTCTTCCTCTACATCAAGGTCTGCCGCTTCCATACGATCAAAGACCAGATGCTGGTCGACCGGCATCTTATCGTAAAGAATCCAAAAGCCACCTTCTTCCACACTTTTACGCAGCATATCTCGCTCTGCCTGACTGAGGGGCCATTGAGGTTGCAGCATCGCTTGCAACGGCTCACCACCACCAGCAGATTGCTCATCTTCCGTGGCCTGATTGCCAGTGACCTCAACCACACGAAACATGCCCAAGTACTTTCCACCCTTCATAAAGGGCTCGCTACTGAATGCATAAACTGGAAGATCGCTTTCAAGGCGGTAGGTTTGAGGGCGATCGAATTGGACGGTCACCACATCGTCGCTGAAATCCAGCGGAGCGGCATCATTCCACATTCGGCCTCGGTCGAGAAGCGCAACCGCTAATTTTAACTCCAGCTGGGCAATCCCGTAGGATGTGATCCGGCCACGACCATCCTCTGCGCCGAATTCCAATTCGTGGTTTTGTTTTCGTAGTGATTCAGTTTTTTCAATTAAACCGGCTATAGGTTTACCACCCGTCCGTTCACGATCATCCACCAGCAATAATTCCCGCCAGCTTTGATGTATTTTGAGCGTTTGCACGCTCATCCAAATGGCTACGCAGGAGGCGGCAAATACAAGCCACACCAGCAGCACCGTGTGCCAACGCCAGGATTTGTAGCTCATAACCAAAGCGACCAAGAACAGAATCGTCCCAAGGATGCCGAGGATGAGAAGAACGGTTTGCAGGTCCATAAAGACAGCCTAGAGAAGCCGCAAGCGAATACAAATAAGAGGGTTACAGCTTTCGATCCTAAAGAGAGCCGGCGGGTGTGTCAAGATTTCCTTGATCCATGCTAAGTCGTTTCAAGTGAACGGGTTGTACTTTAACCCATCATGCTAGGCATGTTGCTGTGGGGTGCGAGGAATGCAGTTAGTTGCCAGCACATAGGACAACCGGCGTTGGCATGACACTGGAATCCGGTCGATTGCACTGGAATTGCACTGGTTGGCAAATAAGTCTTCCGCTACGCTCCCGCCCCGGCCAATTTCAATTTTCCAACCGCCTCGCAAGGACCTCGAGCATGGAAGCTTCGATCCTCCGAATCGTGATCTTCACGGCAGCCCTGACTAGTGTTGCCGCATCCTATCGGACGACAAATTTTATCGTCTCTGCTCCAACGCCACAGCTGGCCCAGAAGATCGGCGATGCCGCCGAATCTTTTCGAAGTGAGTTGGCTCAGAGATGGCTGGGAAAAACTTTACCGACCTGGAGCAGTCCCTGCCCGATCACCGCACAAGTCGCACCGCACCTGGGCGCCGGCGGTGCCACCAGCTTTGTTTTCCAGAACAATACAGTCGGGGGTTGGCAGATGAACATCCAAGGATCGGAAATCCGAATTCTGGATTCGGTCCTACCGCATGAAGTCACACATACTATTTTCGCTACCCATTTCCGACAGCCGCTACCCCGCTGGGCGGACGAGGGTGCCTGCACTACCGTAGAACATCCTTCGGAAAAAAAACGTCACGAAACCATGCTGATTTCTTTTCTGCAGACCCAACGGGGTATCGCTTTCAGCCAGATGTTGGCCATGAAGGAATATCCCGCAGATGTATTGCCACTGTACGCAGAAGGTTACTCGCTGGCTCGATACTTGATCGAGGAGGGCGGAGAGCGGAAATTTGTCAACTTCGTCGGTGATGGGCTTAAGGATGAAAACTGGATGCGCGCCCTGCAAGTATCTTATGGCGTCACCGATCTTGGACGTTTGCAGAATGAGTGGCTGGAGTGGGTCAAACAGGGAAGTCCGAATCGATCACTTATTGCCGCCAAAACGCAAAGAGACAGTCGTGGCCCAAATATCCATACCTTGACCGCCACAAATCAGCGAAGGCGCAGTCGGCCGCAACCAAATCTCATTCATCGACCGCAAAATATCAAACAGAATGGCATCCCAATTGCACATCGATCGCCAAAAAAAACGACATTGAATCCGCAGGCCGCCTCTCATGGTGGATGGGTCGCGGCCGGTACGCATTCCCAAAATAATCGTTCATTCGCCTCGGGAGTCGCGGCAACTGAAAATCATCAGCCCCACCAGACTACCCGTCAACAGCCAATGCAACCGGCAAGACAAACGATTCTGCGCTAGCTCTAGATCCTAGTTTAAATGCCGCGTGCCTCACGGAGAATCTTGACTCCAAGGACAACGACCTGTCAAGACAACGTAAAAAAAGTCTTGGTCAGCAAAAAGAATACCGGTGCCGCGAAGCACAGCGAATCGATCCGATCCAGGACACCACCGTGACCCACCACGAGGGTTCCGTAATCTTGCACGCCTCGATCGCGTTTGATTGCCGACATTGCCATGCCGCCTGCAAATCCGGTTAGTGCGATAACCAGTGCGATGCAGCCTGCCTGCCACTCGTTAAAAGGAGTTGCCCAGTAGAGAGCCGCACCCAACAAAGCAGCGCTGCCCGACCCGGCGAGCATACCTTCCCATGTCCTGGAGCTACTGACAGAAGGAGCAATCACCCGGTGGCCGAGAATTTTTCCCCATAGATATTGGAAGGCATCTCCCATTTGAACAATGAATACAAAGTAGAAGAGTAGTAACGCATTCTTGCCATACGCGCTGACCTGGGGATCACTGCCCGGCGTCGCCGTTCGCAATTTGCTGATATCAGCCGTTGTATAAATATCGAGATATAATAATGCGGGGGCCAAACTGAGACAGTAGATGCAAAGCACGAGCCCGGCTTGGATTTTCGCCGTTCGTTCAAGAAACCGTTTGGGATCCCCGGAAAAAGCAACACGAGCTGTTACAAAGAGGAGTCCGTAAACGGGGATAAGTGTGCTGTACAGGTCATATTTGCCAAGCCCCACAAGGACGAATTGCAGGGGTGTAAAGAGGATGAAAACCCAAAACAATGTACGATGATCGCTAAGCCGAGTCGGCGTCAAGGTAATAAACTCGCGTAGAGCCCAGAACGCGAGTAAGCCAAACAGGACAACCGTTACGCTTCGAGGTAAAAAAAGCGCAGCTGCAACGAGAGAACAAAGCAACCACCAAGCGCGTATTCGCCGGTTAAAAGTTTGCACCAGTGCCGGGTTCAGTCCTGACTCTGGCTGGCCTTTGAGAAATTGCCCCACAGTTGTTGCGACGCCCAGCAAAAGCAAAACGCCAATTACAAAAATCCAGGTTATCGGGTCACTGACCATCTTCAGATGTCCTTCAAACGCAAAAGATTTTCCCGTGCCCTATCCAGAAATTCGGTTTTCTGCTCGCCGCTTTCCAACCACATCGGGCTGCCGAACGTGATGCAACTCAAAAGGGGTACAGGCAAAAATTCACCTCGGGGTAGAATACGATTCATGTTATCCAGATGTACTGGAACGGCTTCCAGGTCCGGACGCTTTTTACACAAATAGTACAAGCCACTTTTAAAAGCTCCAATCTGGCGACCCGATGAACGATGGCCCTCTGGAAAGACAATCAACGAATTCACACTGCCTATTTCACGCAGTAAAAGATCGACCGGGGATTGATGAACCTTAATATCTTTCCGATCAATCAGTAACGCATTGAAGTGTCCTGCGACGTACCGACGTAACATCGTTTTGCCCCAATAATCTTTCGCAGCGACAGGCCGGGTCACCGACCGTATCGGGCCCGGCAGGGCAGACCAGATCACCAATGAATCCAGATGACTGGTGTGATTGGCGAAATAGACGCGTTGGCACGTATCGGGCTGACAGTCGACCCAGCGGGCACTGGCTCCGGTCAGCAGTTTAGCAATCAAAGCAATCAGCGGCCCGGTCATGGGGGGTCTTCACTCAATCTGCAGAAGGGTCAGATCCAATTTCCGGGAAATGAATCCCTATCCTACCCCTGAAAGATTGCATCCGCTAGGCACAATTTTCGGTCTGACCCGCCGGTTGGCAATACTTGCCATCCGAGGGGCGCGGGAAATAACCGCAAAATGCGACTCGCCGAACTTCGAATTCAATTAGTCAATCCGATTGATCGGTATAACCTGCACGACCCCAGCCCGACCAACGCCTCATCGAGGCCCAAAACATGCAATTTCCTAAATGGGCACACTTACAACACGCATAAGCTTCACACCTCGCAGGGGCTGCACAACTGCTGTTGTCGCAAAAGATAACTCTCTTGAACCATTACCAATGTCGCCAGACTATCTGACCGAAACATAAAGCAGTTGCATTTCATTTTTATCTCCCGGAAAAGGTGGTGAGAAGCATTTATGGAACGAAGTGAATCCAAAACCGATGCCAAAAATTCCATACGCGATCAGAGCGTTGATAACGCTACAGAAATCAGACCTTACTATCGCGTTCATCCGGGAGGATCGGGTTCGAAGACAGAACAACCCATGGAAGTTGTGCTCTCACGTGCCGACGCGCTTCTTCGGCACGAACGGCAAAGCTGTACGGAACCAATGCTGTCGCTACTCGTGCCGACATACAATGCCGAGTGTTGGATATCTGGGGTTTTAGAGACCTTATTGTCGCTTCAAGCGGAGAAAGAAATTCTAATCGTGGATGACCGGAGCACCGACGCAACGATTTCCTTAGTGCAATCGTTCCAGGATAAACATCCTGAGATCTCTCTACTTCAGCATGATGTCCATCGTGGGCACAATGCCACTTTAAGAACCGGAATTGCAGGAGCATTCGGGAAGGTGGTCGTGGTTTTGGAGGAAATTACGGAGATTAAAAACAAAGACGTAGTGATGCTTGTCAAACCTATTCTGGCTGGGTGCTGTGATGTCGTCTATGGATCGCATCACATCCTCTCTTCCCCGGAAGAAGAGTCTAAATGGATGCGGTTGGTCAATCGGATACTAACTGGAATTTTAAATCTCAGTACCGGACAACACTTAAGCCATACTCGTAGTCCGCTGAAGGCATTTCGGCGAACTACGCTGGATGCTATCAGTATGTCAACAAGTCGGCGCGCAACCGACATTGAGATGATTTTTCGGCTTTCAGAAAATGGACAGCGGATTTATGAAATGCCACTGGATTCGTGTGTAAAGTCAAAATCGGCGGCGGGGTTTTTTCACCAACAGATCGGGATTGCTATTCAGGTAATCCGTCACGCACTACATTTCTAATGAATCGTGGACTGCGCACGAACTGCCGAAACATTACGACCTATCGATTAGGCTTTGTTTGCCTAAGGGAAAGCCGGCTGTTCAGGACCTCAACTGCCGACTAGCATAAAAGATTCCTTTTTCTTCGCCCTGGTCCCCGCAAATGTCTACTGTTGGATTGCATATAGCTGCCTTTGAGAGCCGGCGTGGTGAGGAAATGGCGCGGCTCATTGAACGGCACGGGGGGACTCCCCACGTTAGTCCTTCTATGCGCGAGGTTCCAATCGAGGAGAATAAGCAGGCAATTGACTTTGCCCATCGCTTAATCACCGCGGAGATTGACGTTGTGATTCTGCTCACTGGGGTGGGGGTCGAAACATTAACGCAGGTTGTCGAGCGGCATATCAAGCGAGAGCGTTTTTTAACCGCCTTGGCAGATACGAAAACCATCGCCCGTGGACCCAAACCTGTGGCTGCGCTCAGACGGTTGGGGGTCAAGCCATCCTTTCAGGCGGATTCGCCTTACACATGGCGGGAGATTTTACAATTGGTCGACCGATATGTGCCTCTGGCAGGACTTCATGTCGGGGTGCAAGAATATGGGATCACGAACCCGAGCCTCATCGCAGGCCTCGAGGCCCGAGGGGCCACGGTAATTCCAGTGCAAATCTACCGTTGGGAACTACCGATAGATACAACACCACTCAATGAAAATATTTGTGCGATACTTGATCGAAAAATCGACGTTGCTTTGTTTACGTCAGCTAACCAAGCTAATAATTTACTTGCGCTCGCTCAACAGCAAGGTCTACTTGATGCACTTCACGAAGCCTTGCAGAGCGTAGTGGTGGCCTCGATTGGACCGACCACAAGTCATTTTTTACGAGAACGTCGCATTACGGTCGATCTCGAATCGGATACACATAAAATGGGTCAACTTGTCGCGCTTGCGACCCGATGCGCGCCGGACGTAAAAGCACAAAAAGAAAAGCTCTCAAAATTTCTCTCGTCGCAACTTACAGCGGTTACCGAGCAGCAGCGGGAACCTGCCTGGCAGCAGAGTATTTTTCTTCGTGCGTGTCGTAGGGAACCAGTTCCAAGAACACCCATCTGGCTGATGCGACAAGCCGGACGCTATATGAAAGAATATCGGGAAGTGCGGGCAAAGACCGGTTTTTTAGAACTCTGCAAAAATCCGTCGCTCTGCGCCGAAGTTGCGATAACCGCTGCCGAGCGATTGGACGTTGATGCCGCGATTATCTTTTCAGATCTCCTGCCAATTCTGGAGCCTATGGGATTGGAGCTCGAATACGGGCAAGGGGAGGGACCGATCATTCATAATCCGGTTCGCGAAGGAGAAGATGTGAATCGTATCCTCGCTCTGGAGAGTGTGGACTCACTTCATTACGTTATGGATACTGTGCAACAGACGCGGGCGCAAATGGCCGAATCGATGCCATTGATCGGCTTTGCTGGGGCGCCGTTTACTTTGGCCAGCTACACCATCGAAGGAGGTGGTTCTCGTAATTTTTTACATACGAAAACACTCATGTATCGCAATCCTGCCGCTTGGCAATCCTTGATGGATCGATTGGTGCAAAGTATTACCCTCTATCTCAACGCACAGATTGCTGCGGGAGTGCAAGCGGTGCAGATTTTTGATAGTTGGGTCGGTTGCTTGAGCTGTGATGATTACCGAAAATTTGTATTGCCACACACGCGTCAGCTGATTCAAGGTCTACAGGGTGGAATCCCAGTGATTCATTTTGCGACGGGCAATCCCGCACTTTATCCTCTGCTGGCTGAGGCCGGGGGCGATGTGATCGGTGTAGATTGGCGGATCGAACTCGATGCGGCCTGGGCCGCAATCGGGGAAGATCGAGGGATCATGGGAAATCTTGACCCCATGACTTTACTCGCACCAGAGGATCACATTCGGGAAGCGGCTCGCGACATTCTTTCAAAAGCTGCGCAGCGGGCAGGACACATCTTCAACCTAGGACATGGGATACTCCCGCAGATTCCGGTGCAAAACGTAATTTTACTCGTTGAGAGCGTCAAAGCACTCTCTGCGCGATGAGACATGCCGATCCCACCCGAAAGGCCGGTTGTCAATCGCCCTCGATGTGTATCTCTATATATAGCAATGCTTTGTGTATTGCACCCTTCCAGTCCACATAGCAATTTGGGGGGGAATCAGCCTCCGTGAATCACTGATTTTACTGTAAAGCTTTCTCGTTCCACGCCGAAGATGCGGCTAAACTAGAGTGCTGGGAAGATCGCGTCGATTTTTCAACCAATTCAAGGATTTTCGCATGCTCCGTTTTGAAGGAACCGGTTCAGCCCACACGTGCAACGGTGTGACACGCCGTGACTTTCTTCAGGTAGGCACCTTGGCTGCGGCAGGTTTAACCCTGCCAGGATTACTCCAAGCCAAGGAACAGGGACACCTTGTGGATGATGACCGCTCGGGAATCATGATTTTTAATCTTGGTGCGCCAAGCCAACTTGACACGTTCGACCCCAAGCCGGATGCCCCGGCAGAGATTCGCGGACCTTTCAAAGCGATTTCAACTGCATCACCAGAGATTCACCTCTCTGAGATATTGCCCAAGCATGCACAGATTGCCGATAAATTTTCACTTGTCCGCAGTTGCTACCATACTTCGGCTGCGGTTCATGATGCCGGATGGCAGATGCTGCAAACGGGACGTAAATTTGTTGGTGGTGTAGAGACGCCGCATGTCGGATCGGTGGTTGACTATCTTCGTGGTCGCCGTACGGATTTACCCGCACACGTGGTACTTCCTGAGTTGATGGGGCGCGGCGGGGGGAATCTGCCAAATGGGCAGGCGGGAGGTTTTCTCGGTAAATCGCACGATCCATTTGTGCTATCTGCCGATCCATCAAAACCAGATTTTCAGGTGCCAGATCTCTTACCTCCGCCCGAAATCGGAACAGCGCGTTTGAATCGTCGGCAAAAAATGCGCGACGTGGTTGATGCCACCCTCGATCATTTCGAGCAGAGTGCGGATGCCAAACTTTTGGATGGCAATTTCGAGGCCGCCTATCGTTTAATGACTAGCCCACAAGCGAAAGAGGCTTTCGATTTGTCAAAAGAAAAGCCGCAAGTTCGCGATCGTTACGGTCGTAATCGATTTGGACAGTGTTGTTTACTTGCCCGACGATTAATTGAAGCAGGAGTTCGATTCGTAACAATCAACACTTTTCTCACCGTGTTTGATGAAATCACTTGGGACATCCATGGCTCGAAGCCGTTTACCTCCATCGAAGGCATGAAAAACATCGTGGCACCCATGTACGACCAAGCTTATTCGGCCCTGATCGAAGATTTAGATCAACGCGGCATGCTCGATAAAACGATGGTTGCCTGTGTTGCTGAATTCGGGCGGACTCCGAAAGTAAATCCGGCAGGTGGGCGCGATCACTGGCCTCAATGTTTCACCTGTTATTTTGCCGGTGGGGGTGTTCAGGGTGGTCGTGTGGTCGGACAAAGTGATCCTATCGGTGGTGTTCCAGCGGATCGACCAACCGACCCTCCGGAAATTGTGGGAACCGTCTTTCGCGGGATGGGATTCGACTTGGAAACGGAATTACCAGGACCGGCGGGTCGACCATTTCCGATTGTTGATTTCGGTCGTCACGAAATCAAAGAACTTTTTTAATTGACGGCCGGAAACAGGTGCGATTGATGGTGTTCCGATCTATCTTTTTTGTTTTTCTGGTGTTGTCTTTGCCCGTGCTTCTTTGTGCAAACACATTGTTGGCGGACGAGCAAGTGGCCATCCTGCCTGCCTCCTTTGAGTTGATGTATCCCGGCGCAGAGCAGCAGTTGATCATGGAGAGACGCGGACCAGCGGGTAACTTCGAAGGTCAGGTTCGTGACGGCGTGACCTGGACATCAAGTGATCCCAATATTGTCGTGGTTTCGGACAATCGTGCCAAAGCGGTCGGTGATGGTGAAGCGACGATTCGAGGAACCTGGAAGGGAAAATCTGCGCTGGCAAAAGTCATAGTAAGCGGAACGTCATCTGAATTGACGTGGGATTTCCGCCGGCATGTGCTGCCAATTTTAGCAAAGCGGGGATGCAACTCGGGCGCTTGTCACGGTGCATTGGCGGGAAAGGGCGGCTTAAAACTCTCACTTCGCGGCTATGATCCGGCGAGCGACTACTGGTGGATCACCCGTCAGTCCCGTGGGAGACGAGTCGAACCAGCGGATCCGGGGCGTAGTTTAATTCTCACAAAACCGACTGGCAGTGTACCCCACAAGGGAGGCGTTCGACTTGAAATTAACTCTGATGATTATCAACTTTTGGGAAAATGGATTAGCGATGGTGCACAGGCTCCCGGTTCTGACGACCCCCAATTAACCGCGGTGCAGGTTTTGCCAGATGTCGTAACCCTCAAACCGGGAGATCAACAACAACTAATTGTCACTGCACGCTATAGCGATGGTCGCGAGGAGGATGTCACAGAGTGGGCAAAATTCTCCTCAAGCAACGCCACAGTCGCCACTGTTTCTCCGGACGGAAAAATCGAGGTGATCGGCCATGGTCAGGGGGCAATTGTTGTCTGGTTCTCCAGTCAGATTGTCTTATCAGAAATTAAAGCGCCTTACCCTTATCAAGTAAGCCCAGACGTTTATCAACATGCCACCAAAAGAAATTTTATTGACAATTTGGTGCTCGATAAACTGCAGAGCCTCAATCTTGCACCTTCTCCCCGATCGGAGGATGCGGCATTTTTAAGGCGTGCTTACCTCGATACCATCGGAACTTTACCGAGTCTCGCTGAAACCCGTGATTTTTTGGATTCCGGCAACCGTGAATCGGATCTACAGAAAAGTCAGAGTCGACGCGATGCGGTGATCGAGTCGTTGCTTGAAAGGGAAGAATTTATCGATTATTGGACCTACAAATGGTCCGATTTATTACTCGTCAACGGTAGACGACTGCGGCCCAAAGCAGTGAAGGCATATTACGATTGGATTCGATCGCAAGTTGCTGATGGTATTGCCTGGGATAAGCTGGTTCAAAAAATCATCACTGCAAGTGGAAATAGCTATACGGATGGCGCAACTAATTTTTATTCCCTCCACCAGACGCCCGAAGACATGAGCGAGAATGTCAGCCAGGCTTTTCTGGGACTTTCCATCGGTTGTGCAAAATGTCACGACCACCCCTTGGAAAAGTGGACCAATGACCAATATTACGCGATGGCCAATCTGTTCGCTCGCGTACGTGGAAAGGGCTGGGGAGGCGATCCTCGCACGGGAGATGGGCTGCGCACCCTGTATGTGGCCCCGGAGGGAGATCTGGTACAGCCACGTACGGGAAAACCCCAACCACCGGCACCGCTCGATGGAACACCTTTGCCGATCGATGATCCACAAGATCGTCGATTAGCATTAGCGGATTGGATAACCAGTCCGGAAAATCCCTATTTCAGTCGGGCGATCGCTAATCGGGTCTGGGCAAACTTTTTTGGTGTCGGCTTAGTCGATCCGATCGATGATCTCCGCGTTTCAAATCCAGCGAGCAATCCCGAATTACTCGATGCGCTGGCAACGTGGTTGGTGGAACATGATTACGATTTGAAAGGCTTGATGCGCGTGATTCTCCAGTCGGAAACGTATCAGCGTAGCAGTCTTCCGATTGCGGAAAATAAGGACGATCGGCGATTTTATAGTCGCTATTATCCGCGTCGCCTAATGGCGGAGGTCCTGCATGATGCCATCGCTCAGGTCACCGAAGTACCCGCAAACTTCACGCATATTGCATACGACGGTTCAGGCATCGTCGAAACCAAAGAATATCCCGAGGGTACTCGGGCGATTGAGCTTTATGACTCGGCGGTCTTGGCACCGTTTCTTAAAACCTTCGGGCGGAACACACGGAATATTACCTGCGAATGCGAGCGGACTAACACGCCGAGTCTGGTTCAAGTGCTTCATATCAGCAACGGCAACACTGTCAACGACCGGTTGCGGAATGAAAAAAGTTGTGTTGCAAAGGTTATTGAAGCAGAATTTAAAAATAACGAGATTCTACGAGATGCCTTTTTGACCACGCTTGCTCGGCAGCCCTCCAATGCGGAGGTCAAACAACTGCTTCCGGTTCTCGAAATGGCATCCAAAGAGGAACGGCGCGAGGTGATTGAAGATTTATACTGGGGCATTATGAGTAGTCGTGAGTTTTTATTTAACCATTAGGTAAATCAACGGGTTAGTATGATCACACGACTCAAAAATCACTTATTTTGTCGCCGATATTCCCTGCCGTCAGGCAGTGCAATCTTGTTGTTGGCGTTTCAATTCGCGACAGTTGGACTCTCCGCCGAACAAATCGAGCCTGTCGACAAGTTAGACTATCAACATTCGGTGCAGCCGATTTTTGCGAGGTATTGCACCGGTTGTCATAACCAAAGAGAACCGGAAGGTGAATTATCGCTTGAATCTTATGCAGATTTAAAAAAAGGTGGAGCCGAGGGGCCACTTCTGGCTGCAACCGCCGAGCAAAGTCGCTTGCTCGACGTGATTCAAGGCACCGCCGAACCACTGATGCCCCCAGAGGGGGAACCTCGTCCTAGCGCAGAAGAGATTGATATTTTGTCGCGCTGGATCAATAACGGGGCCAACGGTCCTAGTGGGATTGACGAACGTCGAATCGCCATTCCGCAGCTACCATCCGCCCCTGGGAAAAAACCGATTACGGCGATTGCTGTCTCCCCTGATGGAAAACAACTGGCGATTGCGCGATACGACAGAGTTGAGCTGTTTGCAAAGAACGCACATTTTCATTTTACTGCTGAAAAACCGCTTCAAATTCTGGAAGGGCATGCGGGAAAGATTAATGATATGCGGTTCACTCCGGATTCCAAAAAGTTATTGGTTGCGGGAGGACTCCCGGGAGAGAGTGGGGAAATTTTACTTTGGGATGTGGAGAGGGGCCAAAAGCTAAGAACTTTTGCCGGGCATCGAGACACGGTCTATGTGGCCGTTGTGAGTGAAGATGAAAATACTCTTGCAAGCGGCAGCTATGACCACAAAATCATCCTGTGGGATTTTCAGAGTGGAGAGATACTACATACGCTGTCCGGTCACAATGGACCGGTTTTTGACCTAGCGTTCAGCCCCGATACAGAAAATCTTGTTAGTGCTAGTGGAGATACCACAGTGAAAGTCTGGCATGTGCCGAGTGGACGGCGAGTCGATACTCGAAGCGAGCCGCTCAAAGAGCAGTACACCGTGACATTCAGTCCGGATGGTTCTCGATTTGCTGCCGGCGGAGCAGACAATCGGATCCGAGTCTGGAAGTTGGTCTCGCATGACAAGCTCAAGATCAATCCGATGCTGCACGCGCGTTTTGGACACGAAGGCGCGATTACCCGCCTGCGGTACTCGGCCGACGGAAGATCACTCATCTCGGCCGCGTTGGACGATTCGCTCAAAGTATGGGATATGCCACAGTTGACTCAGCGGGTGGTTTACGAAAATCAATCGGATGCGATTGAGGCTCTGGCGGTGGATTCTGCAGGGGGACACTTCGTGGCGGGTCGCATGGATGGATCTTTGGGTGTCTATCCGCTTGCGGAAAATCTATGGCAACACGCAAACCACGATACTGTTCAGCAACGAGCAGAAATTTTAGAGACTGCGGATGCCTCCGCAAACGAGGATTTAACAGGTCTCGATAAAAATCGCATCAGCGATCAAATACAAGAGGTAACCGAACGAGAGCCTAATAATCGTGTTGCGGATGCGAACTGGATACATCCACCGAGTTTGGCCCTCGGAAAAATAGAGAAAACAGCCGCTAATGACCGAGCGGACAGCGATTTATTCCGGTTCTTTTCCCGAAAGGGGCAAAGCTGGGTACTCGAAATTGATGCCTCCCGAAGTGGCTCTCCCTTGGATTCTAAAATCGAAATTCTTGACACAAAGGGCGAACCAGTTACCCGTGTATTCTTGCAAGCAGTGCGGGACTCTTACTTCACCTTCAGGGGCAAAAATTCGAATCAAATTGATGATTTTCGACTTCATAACTGGCGAGAAATGCAACTCAACCAGTACCTCTATGCCAACGGAGAGGTTGTCCGTTTGTATCACTATCCCCGTGGCCCCGACTCCGGATTCAAGGTCTATCCAAATTTCGGATTACGACAGTGCTATTACGATACAACGCCCCTCTCGCATGCACTTGGAGAGGTTTGCTATATCGTAGAGCCACATCATTCTGAGGCAACGATCGTGCCGAATGGCCTGCCAGTTTTTCCAATTCCCTACGAAAATGATGATGATAGTCGTCGACAGTTTGGGGCTGATTCGCGGTTGACTTTCACTGCACCTGAGCGGGGAGAATATCTTGTGCGTGTGCGGGATGTCAGAGGTTTTTCCGGTTCCGACTACGCCTACAAACTTCAAGTCCGACCTCGAAAACCAGGCTTCCATCTTCGATTTAATCGAAATCTCACGGTACCCCCGGGCGGCGGGCGACGCGTTAATATGAAGTTGACTCGCATTGATGGCTTTGAGGGCCCGGTCCGCATAGAAATTGAAAATCTCCCGAAGGGCTTTTCGGTCACCGGACCGCTCTCTATCGAGGCAGGCCAACATCGTGCAACGGCTTTAATCCAGGCCGACGACAATGCAGCTCCCCCGTCAGATGAAGACGTGAAAAAAATTAAGGTCACTGCGCGTGGCATGGTAAATGGCGAGGAGATTGTTGAACAGCTTGGTGACCTGGGGACGATAAAATTGGATCGTCAACCTAAACTCGATATCCGCGTAGTCCTAGACAATAAATCTTTCGAGAGTGATGGTCTGCCCGTATTACTCGTGCCGGCCGGAAAAACCATCAAGTGCCGACTCGAAGTGACCCGCAAAGGGCATGAGGGTGTGATAGGTTTCGGCCGTGAAGAAGCAGCCTGGAATATTCCTCATGGACTTTACGTCGACAACATTGGACTTAATGGCGTGTTAATGCTGGCGAATGAAAATCAGCGGGACGTTTTCATTACTTGTGAGCCTTGGGTGCACGCGCAGGAGCGACCCATCTTTTTCGAGGCCATCATTGATGGCCGACCGACATCAAAACCGATGATGCTTCGAGTGATTCCAAGCGAGTCGGATCCCCTGGTTTTGAACAAACCACAGCCATAAAAGACTTCAGCGTTGTTTGACCGTTTATCGATCGTCAGGATAAAATAGGTGCGGATTTGGTTTTTTTCTTTTCGTCCCACGCTCTGAAAAAGAAATCCGAGATGTCTGTGCCAAAAAAAACACTATTGTGCTGTCAGTGGATAGTTCTGACTTGCCAATTTGCTGTCGCGGAAACCCCCAGCAGAGTTGATTTCAACAGTCAGATCCGACCGATTCTCTCTGACAACTGTATTTTTTGTCACGGACCTGATGCCACTCATCGAGAGGGTGGATTGCGTCTCGATCACAGAGAATCTGCCTTTTCCGAGGGAGATTCGGGAATGGTGGCTATCGTGCCGGGCGACCCGGATGCCAGCGAGGTGATGCAGCGCATCATTGAAACAGATCCGGACTTCAAGATGCCCAAGCCGGAAAGTGGAAAGCAGCTCGACGCAGACGAGATTGAATTATTGAGGCTTTGGATTCAACAAGGCGCTGAGTGGGATGACCATTGGGCTTATCGCACTCCGAAAAAATCAGTGAGACCATCGACCCACGACAATCAGTGGCCAATTAGTGTTTTTGATCCATACGTTTTAGCACGACTAGATCAGGAATCGATTGTTCCCGCTTCAGATGCCGATCCGGTTACACTCGTCCGACGCCTCCATATCGATCTGACCGGATTGCCTCCTGAGCCAGAAGTCGTAGAAGATTTTCTTCGAGGCTCACAATCCGACCGCTACGAAAGGCTTGTCGACCGCTTACTCGCTTCACCTCACTATGGTGAGCGGATGGCAATGTATTGGTTAGATTTGGTCCGCTATGCGGATACGGTCGGGTACCATGGTGACCAGGATCACAATATTTCTCCTTACAGGGACTATGTGGTCAACTGCTTTAACGAGAACTTACCACTCGACCAATTCACCCACGAGCAATTGGCAGGGGATCTCCTTGCACAACATGAAGCGAGGGATCCAGCCGAGCGGCTGCGTTTAAAAGTTGCATCTGGATATAACCGGCTGCTGCAAACCTCGCATGAGGGAGGCGTGCAAAAAAAAGAGTACCTGGCAATCTACGCGGCAGATCGAGTGCGTAATATTTCAAGTGTCTGGATGGGCGCGACGATGGGTTGTTGTCAATGTCACGACCATAAATTTGATCCTTATACCATGCGTGACTTTTACTCGATGGTTGCTTTCTTTGCCGATATCGATGAAGACAAAACGTTCGCGGGATCCAACACCGTACCCACGAAGCGAGAACCAGAAATCTATGTGTACACCCCAGGTGATCGCCAGCGGATTGACTTGATCGAAAAATCTCTGCAATCGCTTGATAGCGAGGATCCGCAACAGAAAGAGACAATCAATAGCCTGCTGGCTGAGCGAAAATATATTCAGAGTCAGACTCGCAAAACAATGATCACTTCGGCAGTCTCGCCGCGTGAGATTCGTATTTTACCTCGGGGCAATTGGCTCGATGACACGGGTGAAATTGTCCCACCCGCCGTTCCGGAATTTCTCGGGGCAATCCAAACCGATGGTCGCCGCGCAAATAGACTCGACTTGGCACACTGGCTCACCGATGTAGACCATGGAACCGGATTGCTTACCGCCCGCGTTTTCGTTAATCGGATTTGGTACCTTATGTTCGGA
Organism: Planctomycetaceae bacterium UBA7805; assembly: GCA_002480485.1. Lineage (GTDB taxonomy): Bacteria > Planctomycetota > Planctomycetia > Pirellulales > UBA7805 > UBA7805. The sequence continues at coordinate 8,972 of DLCF01000082.1, read as the reverse complement.
CAGGGTATTGCACCGCAACTTGACGATTTTGGTGGACAGGGAATACCTCCGAGTCATGCGTCGCTGCTCGACGCGCTGGCACTCGATTTTGTCAAAAACGAATGGGATATTAAACGCCTGATTAAACAGCTTGTAATGAGTCATACCTATCGCTTGGCGTCTCATCCTGATCTGGGATCTGAGAATCAAGGCGATGGTCGATTCTTTGCAAGGCAATCTCGTTTTCGACTTCCAGCTGAAATGATTCGTGACGCCGCACTGGCAATTAGCGGATTACTGCAAGCACAACGTGGGGGCGTGAGTGTTAAACCTTATCAACCGGAGGGCTATTATCGGCATTTGAATTTTCCGGAACGGAAATATTATTCGGATAAAGACGCGCGGCAGTGGCAGCGGGGACTATACGTGCATTGGCAACGCCAATTTTTACACCCTATGTTGCGTGCGTTTGATGCCCCGCTTCGCGAGGAATGTACTGCTGAACGCCCACAATCCAACACACCTTCAGCTGCTCTAGTTCTCTTGAATGATCCAACGTTTATCGAGGCGGCAAGAGTGTTTGCTCAAAAGATGATCGATGAGGGAGGCAACTCCGATAGCGAACGTATCCGTTTTGCATTCCGGAGGGCTGTTTCCCGAGATCCCGATACCACCGAAATCGATCTATTAATGCAGTTGCTTGATAAAAATCGCCTCACTTATCAACGTGATCCAGAGGCGGCGAAGGCTTTGCTGCAAACCGGATTGAGGAGCGGGGCATCCAAAGAGACTGATCCGGTGGAATTGGCGGCTTGGACGAGCGTTGCCCGAGGACTTCTGAATATGCATGAGACAATCACGCGGAACTGAATCAAAATGAAGCACCCGGCTAACACCATTGATTTGACTGCGGCACGAAGGACATTTCTCTCTCGATCGGCGTTGGGGCTCGGCAGTGTGGCGCTCGCGGGTTTGCTACCCCCGCAGAAATCAGTTGCTATCACACCCTCCCCAGAATACTCCGGTTTGCAGAATTTGCCGCATTTTGCTCCGCGAGCCAAGCGTGTGATTTTTCTTTGCATGGCAGGAGGTCCGAGCCATCTGGAGACTTTTGATTACAAAGAACAACTCGAAAAAATGCACGGGCAATCGATACCTGATTCAATAACACAAGGACAGCCGATTGCCCAACTTCAGGGTCAAGAATTGAAATGTCAGCAACCGCTCACGCGGTTTCGGAGATACGGAGAAAACGGACAGCAGATCAGTGATTTTCTGCCGTTTACTGCCCGCATAGCCGATAAAATCTGTATTGTTCGGTCTATGGTAACCGAACAAATCAATCACGATCCAGCACACACATTTATGAACACGGGCACCGCAATAAGTGGTCGTCCATCGATGGGATCGTGGATCAACTATGGCCTGGGCAGCGAGAGTGAAAACCTACCGGGTTTTGTGGTGATGACCAGTGTCGGCGGTCGTAGCCCCCAACCGATCGCGTCCCGGCAGTGGGCTGCCGGATTTCTACCAAGTCGTTTCCAGGGCGTGGAATTTCATGCTTCGGGAGATCCAGTGCATTACGTTGGGAATCCGCCAGGAATCACTAGGGCATCGCAGCGGCAATTAATCGACGCGGTGCAAGGACTCAACCAACATCGCAACCAACATGTTCAGGATCCGGAAATCGATGCGCGGCTGGCGGCCTATGAAATGGCCTTCCGGATGCAGGTCTCGGTTCCGGAATTAATGGATCTATCCGACGAGACTCAGGAAACATTAGACATGTACGGAGCCTCACCAGGCGATGGTTCCTTCGCGTCAAACTGTCTGCTGGCGCGGCGCCTTGCCGAACGGGGCGTGCGATTTATTCATTTGTATCACCGTGGATGGGACCATCATGGCGGCTTACAAAAATTTATGGACATTTGCTGTCGGCTGACCGATCGTCCGGCGTGGGCACTAGTCACCGACCTGCAGCAGAGAGGGCTACTCGACGAAACGCTGGTCATCTGGGGTGGTGAATTCGGGCGAACACCGATGTTTCAAGGAAAAGGTAGCGTAGGTCGCGACCATCATATCAAGGGATTCTCAATTTGGATGGCGGGGGGGGGGATTAAACCGGGCATCACCCACGGTGCGACAGATCCATTTGGTTATCATGCCCAACAAGATGTGGTCCACGTCCGTGATCTGCATGCAACTATTCTCCATGTATTGGGTATTAATCACCAACGATTTAGCGTTCCGTACCAGGGCCTCGACATGCGGTTGACGGGGGTTGAACCGGCAAAAGCTGTGTTGCCGATTCTGGCGTAGCCTCCAGTCGGTGTCTATATATTGTCGCGTCGGTCGCATTGAATCCAAACGTTGCATTTCTTTTCGGCCTCTTCTCGGTAGTTTTCGCCATCCCGCCGGAAGCCCTGTTTCGGCTAGAATAGCACCTCATCAACCGATTCTTTTTGATGGAGATTGTTCGTGTTCCTTCGCAGCCTTGTGGTCAGCCTTTTATTTTTCAGCCCTGTTTTCACCTGGGCCGATCCTGTTCGAACTGCCGTTGTAAAAATTCACTCTAGTCGTCGACCTCCTGATTTTTTAAGGCCTTGGACGAAGGGTCCGCTGAGGCAGGCAACCGGATCCGGGGTCATCATCGACGGTAAACGTATCCTGACCAATGCACATGTCGTCCAATATTCTAGTCGACTGCTTGTTCAAGGTTATCAGTCGACCGAACGGATGCCCGCTAAAATTGTTGGTTTTGCACCTGAGATGGATCTCGCGCTGCTTGAGGTTGACGATGATGCATTCTTTGAAAATCGTCCGCCACTCCAACTTGCCAAGGGAATCCCCAAGCTGAAGGAAACCGTAAATGTATACGGCTATCCTATTGGCGGAGATCAATTATCTATTACAGAGGGTATCATTTCGCGAATAGAGTTTACGCGCTATTTCGATCTCACCCCAGGACTACGTATTCAGATTGATGCTGCGCTCAATCCGGGCAACAGCGGTGGACCGGCCATTTCGGACGGGAAGATCGTGGGTTTGGTATTCAGTGGTATCCCAAGCGCAGAAAACATTGGTTATCTGATTCCCAGTGAAGAAGTTCGTCTGTTTTTAAATGATCTGGACGATGGAGAGTATAACGGAAAATACAAGATGCTGGACGAGATGCAAACGGTCCGCAATCCGGCGCTACGGAAACGTTTGCAACTGCCGGACGAGACCGGTGGAGTAATGATTCGTAGAATATTTTCCGAGCAGAAAAATTATCCCTTGAAAAACTGGGATGTCGTCACCCGAATTGGTGATGTACCGCTCGACCAAGAGGGAAATGTGCAGGTTGAAGACAACCTACGCCTCTCTTTCCAGTACCTCATTCCTCGCTTTCAAAAAGAAGGTGTCATACCACTAACGATCTTTCGTAATGGCAAAGAGATGGATATTCAACTGCCCTTGGTGCTTGATCCGCAATGGTTGGTAAAACCACTGAAAGGAACATACCCGCAACATTTTATTTTTGGCCCGGTTGTTTTTTCGGCCGGAAGCCAGGATTTATTGCGGACCGCGGGACCGAGAGGGGAGACATTACTCGCGTCCCGTCGTAATCCATTAATTCGTCGTCGCTATGATCTCGCCGACGGTGAACAAAAAGAACTTGTGGTGATGGGAGCCCGAATGTTTCCTCACCCTATTCAAGAGGGTTATGACCCACAGGTATTTGCGGTCGTGGAGAAGGTGAACGATCAACCGGTGAAAGATCTATTGGATTTGGTCAAATTGATACGAAACAGTGAGGGTGATTTTATAATTTTTGATTTGGCGGGAAATTATGAAACGCTCGTCTTTCCGCGGCAAGAGATGTTTGATATCACCGAATCAATTCTTGAAGATGAGGGCATTCGCTATCAATTTTCCAAAGAACTCGCGCCGGCTTGGGAGCCAAAGTCGGGTACCGATAGAGATGTAAAATAAGAGTGAATGTAAAATTATTTAATTCCGTGGGTCAAACAGTCTGACTCTAGGATCAGATCGATTGATACTGAAAAAGAATGGATTCCCACCTTTGTCCGATCGCGCGATCACTAGGCCCGAATGGCCGCCCATATCACCCCACTCGCAAAATGAAGAATGGGCTAACACGTTCACACACGGACTAGGATTTTTGCTCAGTCTGGTGGGAACGGTTGTATTGTGCCTCCGGGCTGC